>JBBKXR010000221.1:0-16546 GCA_037969585.1 Verrucomicrobiales bacterium | reverse complement strand
GCCCTGTACAGCTTCAACGAGTTCACCTTTGTTCATGGAAACTTCATAGGCCTGAGAAAAGGCCTCGTAAAGCGGTTTTTCTTAGGAAATGTGAGATAAATGGCGATTTCAGGCCATTTTCTACCCAAAACAGTTACGCTTGGCCCTTTATTTGCCTCAATCTATGCCACAACGACCAATCTGCACCCACCTCGGAACCCGCCCTAAAATCGCTGAATCCGCCTTTGTCGCGCCCGGCGCTACCGTTATCGGGGACGTTTCATTAGGCGAGAAATCGAGCATTTGGTATCAGTCCGTGTTGCGCGCTGACATCGAGTCGATCCGAATTGGCGAAGGCAGCAATCTGCAAGATGGCGTCGTTGTCCACTTGGCCAGCGACCTCGGAACCGACGTTGGCAACTACGTGACTGTCGGACATCGCGCGCTTCTCCATGCCTGCCACATCGAAGACGAAGTGCTGATCGGCATGGGAGCTATCATCATGGATGGCGCTCGCATCGGTGCCCGCTCGATTGTTGCCGCTGGATCGATCGTCACCAAAGGCACGATCGTTCCCTCTGGTTCACTGGTCATGGGCACGCCAGCGCGGGTCATTCGGGAGCTGCCTCTCGATGAGCAAAAATCGATTCGCAACTGGGCCGAAAAATATGTCCGCGTCGCCGCCGAACACCGCGCAGCGCTCGCTGCGAATACTGGGTGTTCCTGAGCTACTTTCTGATCGAATTGACGCCTCCGATATGGGCAGCGTTTTTCAGTTTCGCGATGAACAATCGACACTACATTGGCCGTCCTCCCCGGACCACTCCCCAGCGTTATACCAGAGGGACAGATTTGTTGCTAGAATGGCTGATTCGATTGTTCTCAAGTGTAAGGCGTGAGGAATGAGCTGTGCGAGCACAGCGAGTGACGAACAACGCAGCAATTGAGGCAAAGCGGCCAGCTTCGGAAACGATTGCGCGAAGCGCGAAACTAGCTCTATTTTAACACCAATCATTCTACCGGAAAATCTATCCGGCTGGTATCAGTTCCCCATGGAAAAATCCGTCATCGAAATTGAAGTCCGCGCTATCCTGCCGACCAGCGCAGGCTTCGCCGTGTTCCTCGGCAATGACGAAAAACTGTTCGTCATCTATGTCGATCAATCTGTCGGCGCCGCGATCACGATGTTCATGCATCATACGCCCAAGCCGCGGCCGCAGACTCACGACTTGTTCGCCGACGTACTGACTGGCCTGGGAGGACGGGTCGAACGCGTCGTCATCAACGACTTCAGCGACGCGGTTTACTACGCCCGTCTGATCATCGTCGCCTCCAACGAACTCGACGAGCACAAGATCATCGAGATCGATGCCCGCCCGAGCGACTCGATCGCACTCGCCACGCAGCAGGATGCCCCGATTTACATCGCCGAGCACGTCTGGGAGCAAGTCGAAGACATGTCCGAAGTGCTGCGCAAAATGGAAGAGCGCGGCCTCCAGTCGGGCGGTCCAGACGGACCGGATGATACTCCGGACGTGCCGGAGACCGGCGATTCAGAAGCGTAGCGGAATTTGTCAAAATCCCGCTACGTCATCGCCCGCACTCTACGACGTCATCGCCCGCACTCTAGTCAGCCGCGCATCTGCGCAACTGCTGCCGCCATGTCCGGCGCGCCAAACAATGAGGTCCCCGCGACCATGACGTTGGCCCCGTGCTTCGCGGCGATCTCCGCCGTCGTTGCATCGATGCCGCCATCGACTTCGATATTATAATTCAGGCCACGCTTGGCCCGTTCGGCGACTCCGGCCGCGACCGACGGCATCGTCTCGGTTTCCATAAATGCCTGACCGCCAAATCCCGGCCGCACCGTCATCACCAACAGCAGATCGATTTGATCCAGGAAAGGCTCGACCGCCGAAAAGTTTGTGTCGGGATTCAGCGCCAGCCCAGCCTTGCAACCAGAACCACGGATCGCCTCCAGGGTAACGCCCGTGTCGTGATCCGCTTCGACGTGGACAGTGACCTGATCAGCCCCCGCATCGACAAACCGCTTCCAGTAGTGATCCGGTCGCTCGATCATCAAATGCACATCGAGAAACATCTCGGTCGATTTTCTCACCGCTCCGACAAACTGCGGGCCGAACGAAATATTATCGACGAAATGGCCATCCATCACGTCGAGGTGCAACCAGTCACCCCCCGCCGTTTCAGCCTTTTGCGCAGCCGCCGCCACGTCACTCCAATCGGCCGCCAACAAAGACGGTGCGATGATTCTCTTTTGAAAACTGGACATCGGGGCTGAGTATAGCGCCCTCCGGCCCATTTAAAATTGTAAATCCGTACAGATTCATCGCCAAAGCCCGTTTCACTTCATGTCCGCTATCGATCTAGGTTCCGACGAACACTTCATGCGTGAAGCTCTGCGCCAGGCACAACGCGCCTACCGCGACGGTGAAGTCCCGGTCGGTGCCGTCATCGTTCGCGAAGGCCAGATCATCGGTCGAGCCCACAACCAAGTCGAAACGCTCACCGACGCCACCGCCCACGCCGAGATGTTATCACTGACTCAGGCTGAGGAGCAAGTCGGCGACTGGCGACTCACCGATTGCGACCTCTATGTGACCAAAGAACCCTGTCCAATGTGCGCCGGAGCGATCGTCCACTGCCGCATCCGACGCGTCATTTTTGGCTGCTCCGATCCCAAGGGCGGCGCTGCCGGTGGATTCATCAACCTGCTGCAGCAGCCGACGCTTAACCATTCATCGCTCGTGACCTCCGGCGTCCTGCTCGACGAAACCCGCGATCTGCTGCGCTCGTTTTTCCTCGAAGCACGAAAAAACCGTGCCGCCCCAAACGGCGACACGCCAAGCAAATAAAACTAACCACCATCTCCTACCTCCGAACTCCTTCCCTCCACAATGTTTTTCCAAAGCCTTTGCCGCGCCGTCGATGTCGGCGGCAGTTCATTCGAACTGGTGCTCAATGACACCCGCATCATCCTCGACGCCGGCATGCATCCCAAGTATGAGGGCGACGAGTCGCTACCCGACTACGATCGCCTCGGCGATCGCGCCGTCGACGCCATCATCGTCACTCATGCCCACCTCGATCATAGCGGATCGTTGCCAGTGCTGTTCCGCGAGCACGTCAACGCCGGGGTCTTCATGACCCCCGAAACGCTCGATCTGGTCGAAGCCATGCTGCACAATTCGGTCAACGTCATGACCTCCAAGCGTGAGGAAAAGTTGATCTACGAGTACCCTTTTTTCACCCATCGCGAACTTGATACCCAAGTCCCCTTCTGGCAAGCGCAGCGCTATGGGCGCAAATTCCCTCTCAACGAGGACGGCGACGTGCGCGCCGAGTTTTTTCCCGCCGGCCACGTGCTCGGTGCCGCCGGTGTGCGCTTGACCGGCGAAGGAAAAACTGTGTTCTACACCGGCGATGTGCATTTCGAAGATCAAACGCTGACCCGCGCCGCGAACTTTCCTGAAGACCCAGTCGACCTTCTGATCATGGAGACCACGCGTGGCGACAGTCCGCGCGATCCCGAATACACCCGGAAAAAAGAGATCGCCCGCCTCGCCGGCCACATCAACGACGCAATCGAACGCGGTGGCGCCGCGCTGGTGCCAGTGTTCGCCCTGGGAAAAACTCAGGAACTGCTGCTGATGCTGAACGAGATGAAAAACGCCGGACAAATACCCGACGCCCCCATCTACATCGGCGGACTGAGCACCAAGATGTCGACGATTTATGATCACCATGCCGACGATTCTGTGCGCCACTACGAAGGCTTCCGTGTGCTCGAAGATATGGACCTGATGGTCGCTCCGCGCCGACGACGCCGTCGCGGCCTCGATTTTACCCCCGGTGGCATCTATGCGCTGTCGAGCGGCATGATGACCGAAAAAACCGTGTCTCATGGTTTTGCCAAGCACATTCTGGCCGACGAACGCAACGCCCTGCTCTTCATCGGCTACGCCGCCGAAGGCACACCCGCCAGGCTGATTCTCGAAAGCCAACCCGGCGACCTCATCCCGCTTGACCCCGATGAGCCACCGCTCCCGCTCAACTGTCCAGTTGAAAAATTCGACTTCAGTGGCCACGCCCCACGCGAGCAATTGGTCGACTACGCCGTGCGCGTGAATCCGAAAGTCATCGCTCTCGTCCACGGCGACATCCCCGCCCGCATGTGGTTCAAGGAACAGCTCGAAGCCAAGTTGCCCGAGACCCGAGTAGAGATCGCCGAGCCCGGAGTGCCGATCGATTTTTAGTGGGGAAAATGGCTACTCCTCCAGCGCGTCCAACCGCGCCTCCATCTCCTTCACCCGCGAGAAGAAGCGACCGAGCTGCTTGATCCGCATTTGCATGCGCAGATCTTCTTTCATCGGTTTGGCCGGGTAACCGAAATACGTTTCGCCTTCCGGTAGATTGGTGATCAGACCAGACTTGCCACCGACGGTGGATTTGCTGCCGAGCTTCAGGTGACCCCCGATGCCGGCCCGCGCCGCCAGGGTCACGTAATCGCCGAGCACCGTGCTACCGGCGATACCTACCTGCGCAACAATCAGGCAATGCTTGCCGATAACGACGTTGTGTCCGATCTGCACCTGATTGTCGATCTTGGTGCCTTCGCCGACGACCGTCTCGCCGAAACGAGCACGGTCGATGGTGGTGTTAGCGCCAATCTCAACATCACTGTCGATGCGCACGATGCCCAATTGCTCGATCTTGCTGTGGCGCCCGTCGACGAACTCAAAGCCGTAACCATCGGCACCGATCACAGCACCGCTGTGAATGATGACCCGATCGCCAATGACCGTACCTTCGCGGAGCGAGACATTCGGCGCAATCTCGCAGTCCTCGCCAATAATCACTTTTTCGCCGACCACGACACCGGCGCCGATGCGACTGCCATCACCGATTGCAGCCCCGTCCCCGATGACCGCGTTGGCCCCGACGGATACCTTGCCGGTATCGAGTGTGACCGCGTCACCGATCACCGCCGACGCATGTACACCCGCGACGAACTCCGGCTTGGCGACACCGTAGCGACGCACAATGACATCGAAGGCGATCACCGGATTCTCGACCAACAGCAGCGCTGTGTCATCCGGTGCCTCGGCCGTTTCATCGGCCAGCATGACCGCACCCGCCTTGGTCGAGGCGAGTTGACCTGCATACCTCGCGTTGCCAAAAAAACTGATGTCGTTCGGACCGGCGACATCCAGCGCTGCGAAACCCGTCAGCACGTGATTGCCATCACCACGCAAGCGCTTGCCGTCGATCAGTTCAGCGAGCTCATCGACGGTGATTTGCACGGCGATTAAAGAGTTAACGGCGCCGAACGTTCAGCCAATATTTACCTTCCTCAGCCGATCGTTCGATCTGTATCGGACGATCACTGGAAAGGATGGCCTAGAAAAAACTCAGTTGCCGCTTTCGCCGGACTCAGCCGAGGGCTTGGCTTCGCCTTCCGCTTCGCTCTTAGGTTTTTCACTGGCAGGAGGGGCATCGACGTTGAGTTTTTCGATCACCGATGCGGTGATATCCGTGACCTTGGGCGAGATAAAAACGATGGCCTTGTTGGCGCGCGGCAGGAACGATTTGTCGTGAACCATGTCCAGTCCGGCAGCTTCCGCAACCTCGGTGACGATTTCCTTGGCCTGCTCGACCAAAGTGGCTTCCATCTGGGTTCGAGCCTGCATCATTTCAGCCTGAATACGACGCTGGAATTCCTGAATCTCGTTTTGCTTGGCAGCGCGCTCCTGCAGAAGTTCCTGCAGCTTGGCGATCGCAGCATTACGCGTTTCGGCCGGCAGTTCTGTCGCACGGGCACGCTTGTCTTCGTCAGCGATCAGCTTGTTGAGCTTCATGTAATCAGCATTGCGATCATCGAGCAGCTTGCGCTTTTCTTTGGCAAGCTCGTTGAGCGTCTCGGTCTCGCGATCGGTGCGCCAGAACTCGGTCAGGCACTCCTGCATGTCGATAACACCGATCTTAAGCGCACCGTCCTGAGCCGAAGCGGAACCGGGTGCGACAAGGCCGATGGCAGCGATGAGAAAAGTAATGGAAAGGGCAACAATAGCCGGATAGCGGGCGCTCATGGTGACAGGTGATTTAGGGGCTGTATCAGTTGATAAAATGCGTCGAGTGCTTGTTCGGGGAGATCTGGCTCCAACGACTCACACACTTCGCGATATCCGTTGCGAATGCTTAACAGTGGCGACGCTTTGAAAACCCGAAAATCGAATCGTTCAAGGCGACGGCCATCACTGAAAGCCAACGGGCCGCAAGCAAACCGCTATTTGATCAAAACGCAAAGGGAAACCCTTTCGAAAAATGAACGCCGCGGGTCACCCATTTTGAACACGCTAAGTCGCGAGCCGACGGTTTGGACCGCATAACCCGAATCCGTTAGTAAAAAGCGGCCTCGCTTGTCCGCGAGCGCAGGGTGACATTCGGCCATCGGCCTGGGCCCGCGCAAGCAGCGGAAGCTGATGCTGAACGGACCTTCGACGGACGACCGAGCCGGGATCGTCCCAATCTGGGACTAAACCTCCGCAACGATTTCTCCTGAATCAGAAGCGGTAGCCAAGCGTGAAGTTGAAGCGACCACTTGAGTCGTTCTCGGAATCAGCTTCAAGCGGGATACCATAGTCGAGGCGAATCGGCGCACCACCGAGGATGAACAGCCGAACACCGATACCGTAGTTGGAATTGTAGTTCGACGTTCCAAAATCCCAAGAGTCGCGATTGACGACACCCATGTCGTAGAAGGTTGCCAAGCGAACTTTAGTGATCACCGGAACGGTGTATTCGACCGTTGCGTGCAGAGCGGAGTTGCCACCGATCGGCTCGCCAAGTTCATCCTTGGGACCCACGTCGCGATAGCGGAAACCACGCAAGTCGTTGGCACCACCGAGGAACTCACGCTCGAAGATAGGCACATTGCCGCTGCCATCGACTCCGTCGAAGCCACCGTTGATCGACAGGATCGTATCCATCGGCAGACTGAAGAACTGCGCGCCGGAAATCGACAAACCGTAAGTGTCGACGTCACCGCCGAGGCCGGAGTAGTCACCACCGATGCTGACCTTGCGACCGCGTCGTGGCAGGAACACCGAGTCACGATCATCGTAGACGAAGTCGAGTCCGAGCGTGCTCTGGAAGAAATCGCCGTCCTCCTGCTGAAGAATTTCGGAAGCGCTCCGGTCGACATCGATGCTCACACTCTGCGCACGATACTCAAGCGCCGCGTAAACGAAGTCAGTGATCGGCTTACGGAAGCGAATCGCGCCACCGTAGTTGGTCTGATCGTAGTAATCACTGAGGAAGAACTGATCGCGGTAGAACACTTCACCGGTCAGCGCCAGGCGTTGGTCGAGGAACCACGGCTCAGTAAGACTCATGATGAAGTCACGACGCTCGGTGCCGTATTTCAAGCTGGCGCGGAAGCGCTGACCCGAACCAGTTAGCGATGGCCAGTTACGCAGGCCAAAGTTTGACTGCGTCACATCGACGAAACCAACCAGGTCATCGATCGAACTGAAGCCCGCACCAAAGTTGACGGTGCCGGTCGGTTTTTCCTGAACGGTGATGTTGATGTCCTTGACGCCCGGCGTCAGCGTGTCGGTCGGCAACATGTCGACCGTCTCGAAGTAGTTCATGTTCATCAAACGGCTGCGACTGGCATCCATCTTCTTCGAGTCGAGAAGTTCGCCTGGCTTGTTGAGAATCTCACGGCGAATGACATCGTCTTCCGACTTGCGGTTACCGTCGATGTTGACGCGGCCGAGCATGAACTGCTCCCCTTCTGTAACATCGTAACTGACGTTGACCTGATTCGGACCAGCGGCGGTCAGATTCGGAACCACACGGGCATCGACATAACCACGCGTGCCATACTCGTCCTGAATCAATTTGATATCGTCTTTCAGATTCTGGCCGGAGTAAGTTTCACCGCCGTTAAGTTTGAGATAAGGACCGATGTCATCCAGCGTGAGTCGGCGAAGACCATTCACCTGCACCGAACCGACGTTGTACTGGTCACCTTCAAAAATGGTGATTACGAGATCTACCTTCTCATCATCGACACGCACACGGCTGGCGTTCTCGACGCGAGCATTGAGGTAACCGTGATTCTGATAATGATCTTCAATTCGACGGATATCGTCTTCGATGGTGTCTTCGTCGATGCGGCCTTTCTTCGAGAAAACATTCCACAGACTTTTCTCTTTCTGCTCCATCTGATCGCGAAGTTCACGCGATTTAAAGACGGTATTACCAACGAACTCAACCTTGCGCAGCTTGCCGCGCCCACCTTCGTCGACCGAGTAGATCACCGTCGAATAACCTTCGGTGTTCGGCGCTGTGATGTTGTAACTGACCGTGGCTTCCGGGAAACCGCGTTTGCGATAGATTTCCTGGATGTCAGCGCGACCGGTCTGCACTGCGGCCTCGTCGAGAGCGCCACCCACCGTAAGGTCGGCTGTGGAGATGATTTTTTCCGTAGTGACGGCGCTGTTGCCGCGCACACTCACCGAACCGAGAACCGATCCCGAACGAGTCTGCAACTGCACGATGAGGCGCACATCGTTGCCGCCCATCGGCTCGGAGAAAAACTTCACGTTGTCGGCGATGCCGCTCGCATAGAGCGAAGCGATGTCATCGTCGAGCTTAGCCGGCGAAAGTTCATCGCCAATCTTGGTCGACATGTTCGACAGCACTCGATCCTTCGCAACCGTCGATCCCCCGATATATTCTACGTCGATGTCTCGGATGATTTTGGCTGCGGGTGCCCCAGGTTCCTGAGCCGAGACCGTTACCGGTGCCGTCAGAGATACAGTGGCAGCCACCGAAACCGCACAAAGCGTTCCGAGGAGATGATGGGTTGCAGCAAAAATGCCGCTACGAAGATTCATTCCAGTTAGAAATTGGGTAATCGGTTAAGCTCGACTCCTCCGATGAAAAGCCGAGAACGGAAGGTGCTTCTAATCGGAAATAAACACGGTCGCGTCAAGGCTGAAATAATCAACTTGTGCGCCAAACTATTTTATGTTCCTTAAATTGTTCCTCTCATTATTGATACAAGCCGCACAACTGCTTGGCAGTATGAAGAATTGGAGACGACAATGTCTTTAGACTTTCTAGAATTTTCAATTATCTTAATTATTCTCCAGCGACCGTCTTTTTTGCCCTTTTATCCCATCGCCCGATGCCTTCCGCTTCTGACACCATTGAAGCCGAGATCGAAAACGCCGGCAAGACCGCGTCATCCAGTCCCGCAGTGAGCGAAAATTTCTATTCAGAAACCACCCAAGCCCCGGCCAGCGACTTCGACGTGTCGCTGCGGCCGCCCGTTTTTTCGGAGTTTGTCGGTCAGGCCAAGGTCACCGAGCGTCTGATGCTGATGGTCGAAGCCGCCAGTCAGCGTGGCGACGCCCTCGATCACGTGCTGTTGTCCGGCCCACCTGGACTCGGCAAAACCACGTTGGCGCACATTCTCGCGCAAGCTTTTGGTAGCCAATTGCACTGCACCAGTGGTCCGCAGATCGAAAAGGCGGGCGATCTCGCCGGGATCCTGACCAATCTCAAGCACGGCGATTTTCTGTTCATCGACGAGATTCATCGGTTGCACCCCTCGATCGAGGAATACCTCTACCCGGCGATGGAGGACTACCAACTCGACATCATCATCGACCAGGGACCCAACGCCCGCTCGGTGCAACTCGCACTGCCCCGTTTCACCCTGGTCGGCGCCACCACTCGCGCCGGCATGCTGACTGCCCCGCTGCGCTCGCGTTTCGGCATGACCAATCGGCTCGACTATTACAGTGCCGACGACTTGCAACTGATCATCGAGCGCTCGGCCGGACTGCTCGACGCGCCGATCGAACCCGACGGCGCCCGCGAAATCGCCTCACGATCCCGCGGCACACCACGCGTCGCCAACGCGCTGCTGCGCTGGGTGCGCGATTACGCCCAGGTGCGCGCCAATAATCTCATCACCGGCCAGACGGCTGATGCCGCACTGGCGATGTATGATATCGACAAAGACGGACTCGACGAAATGGACATCCGCATTCTGGAGGCAGTCATCTACAAATTCGATGGTGGCCCCGTCGGCCTCAGCACCGTCGCCGTAGCGGTAGGTGAAGATGCGTCGACTATAGAAGACGTTTACGAGCCTTACCTGATCATGCAGGGATTTTTAAAACGCACCCCACGCGGCCGCATCGCCATGCCCGCCGCCTACCAGAAAATCGGCGCCACGCCGCCGCGCGACCTGCAGTCCGATCTGCTCTGATGCCTCACCGACTATTTTTCCCGACGCCTACTCTCTCACTCCTGAATCCCACCCGCCATGAAGGCATTTTTCGATAAGATTGAAAAACTCAGCAGCGCATTCGGCGACCCCGAATACCTGCACCTACTTCTCGAACCGGTCTTCATTTACGGCGTCGGCTTTGGAGTGATGATTTATTTGCTGTCGCTGTTTCTCAAAGATCCCCGTCTGCAGATCGTCGCTCTCATCGTAATCGCCGGCTCCGCCTTGGTCATCCTGCCTTACCAACGTAGCCGCGAAGCCGCCAGCGAACGCATCACTCAAGTCTACAAGATCGATCAACCGAGCCGAGCCGCCGGCTTTACCGCCAACACCAAGGAGTGGGACGGCAAACGCTGGGTCTATCTGTTGCTAGCCGGCCTCGCCTGCGCCGCTATTTTTGTTGGACCACAACGCAACCGGCTTGGACTCGGACTCGCCGTTGGCAGCGTGCTGGTCGGCTCATGGGTGATCGTGCTGAGCACATGGATGCACTATCAGGACGCCCTGGTCGACCATCCCAATTTAAAAACCAATCGCTCGCCGGTTCGCGAACGGGTCGAGGCGAGCGACCGGGCAACACCCCCCGCGCCGGTGGCAAAGCCCGTCAACATTTCCCCGGCGAGCACGACACCGACGACGCGCAAGATCCGCCCGCTGGACACCGCTGACGTACGCTGAGCATCGAGTCTCGCCAAAGCCCAACCGGCCATCTCCGCTTGGCAAAAGCGACCCGGCACGCCAAGGCGCCAACAGAAATAGCTTGGCACCAGGCCACCCCGCCCGCTACCTCTTATCAGCGTCTCGATTCGCCTCGTCCGCCCATGAGAACCCTGCCCATCCTCGCCGTAATCCTGAGCACCAGCTCACTACTCTCGATCGGTTGCAGCGCCCAAGCCGCCGGATCGAAAAGTGAAGGCAATTCGATCGTCTGGAAAGTCGAGGGCAACAACAACACTGTCTACCTCGCCGGCTCTGTGCACCTTTTGCGCGAGCAGGATTTCCCTATCCCACCCACCTACGACGAAGCCTACCGGCAGTCCGAGAAAATCATCTTCGAGATCGACACGAAAGACATGCTCGACCCTAACGTCGCGGTGAAAATGCAGAAGCTCGGCAGCTACAACAACGGCGACACTCTCGCTGAACACATCAGCGCCGACACATTCGCGCAGTTAGACAAATTCCTCACCGAGCGACAGCTACCTCGCGCGGTGTTCATGAAAATGAAGCCCGGCCTGCTGTCGATGGTGCTCAGCTCGCTCGAAGCCGCCAAATACGGCGCACGTCCAGACCTCGGGCTGGAAACGATCTTTGGTGCCCGCGCCGCAGAAGATGGCAAGCCCACCAGCGGATTGGAAACGATTGAATTTCAGATCGGCCTGTTTGACCAATTTAACGACGCAGAGAGCGACGAACTGCTGCGCTCCACTCTCGACAGTCTCGATGAGGTCGAGAAGAGCTTTAACAAACTCATCAAAGCCTGGGGCAATGGCGACGCAGCCAAACTCGACCGCGTGCTCAACAGCGAGTTCGACGACGGCGGCAAACTGCGCGACGTGCTGCTCATCCAGCGAAATCGAAACTGGATTCCGCACATTGAGGAAGCGCTCACTTCGCACCAAAACGTCATGATCATGGTCGGCGCCGGCCATCTGGTCGGAAAGGACGGCGTTATCGAACTGCTCGAAGCCAAAGGCCACAAGCCCACGCAGATGCACTACGACCGCGCCGCCGCCAAGGCAGAAACCCAGCGCGCCTCAGACGAAAATTCTAAGGCCAACGAACAGGAAGCACCGGCAAATCCGGCTGTGCCGAAGAAAGCCGCTTGAATCATTAAGTATTCTTAAGCATACTGCCTGTGCCGTTCGGTGCGCTTCAGCGTTGAATTCGCCGTCGGTGCCCCTCCATGGCTGCGCGCACCCACTCCAAGCTGAATTATCCTCGTCCCTGGCGATTGCGAATCGCCTGCCTGGCACTGATTCTCAAATGGCTGGCCGGCGTCGTTGCGCTGCTTGGCCTGATCACCGGTTTCATCATCGACGACCATCGCCTGATCATTTTCAGCGTCATCGCCGTCGGCGCCAGCCTCTTACTGGCGGCGCTGAGTTTCATCCTCGCCAACGAATTGCCCTGCAACGTCTGCAGCCAACCCGTGCTGCTCACCAAACGCTGTCGCAAGCACGTCAAAGCCCGCCGGCTATTCGGCAGCTACGGACTCGGTGTCGCCGTCCCCGCCCTGTTCACTGCCCGCTACCACTGCATGCATTGCGGCGAGAAAATCCCCCTCGGCAAGCGCGCCAGCAAAGCCACCTCGCCAAAAATCAGCGCCGACAGCCCTGTCGCGCAAACAGCAGCAGCCCCCGCAGGCAAGACCTCCAAGGAGAAAAAAGGCGAGGCTGCATCGTCCCTTCCCGCCCCTCGCTGAGCCCAGAAAACGCCAGCGCAATCAATGTGACAAGTATAAAATGCCTGGCACTTTATACGTCGAATTGGCCGATGATCGGCGATACTTCGCCGTGTCACCGCGAAGCTGTCATTCGAGCGGCAATTTCGTGGACACTCCAGCGCCTCGCATTTATATAGTTCGCCATGTCCAGCACTGACAGCGACACCCTTCCCATTGCCCCTCCGCGCAACCGCAAATTAATGGTCGTCAATCGCGGCGAAATCGCTATCCGCGTATTTCGCGCCGCGACCGAACTCGGCCTGCGCACCGTTGCCATCTACGCCGAGGAGGACCGTTTTTCCCGTCACCGATTCAAGGCCGACGAAGCTTACCTGCTCGACTCTGAGAAGGGTCCGGTCGGCGCCTATCTCGACATCGATGGCATCATCGCCCTCGCCGTCGAGCACGGCGTCGGACTAATCCATCCCGGTTACGGCTTCCTATCGGAAAATCCCGCACTGGCCCGTGCCTGTATCAAAGCCGGAATCACTTTTGTCGGACCGGATGCCGAGATTCTCGATAACATGGGCGACAAAACCGCTGCCCGTACTCTCGCGCAAAAGGTCGGCGTGCCGACGCTGCCCGGCACCGAGGACCCAGTCACCGATCCCGACGAAGCGATGAAGATCGCCAAAGAAATCGGATTCCCGCTGATCATCAAAGCTGCCTTCGGTGGCGGTGGTCGCGGCATGCGCGTGGTGCGCGAGCCCGAGTCACTCGAAAAAAATCTCAACGACGCCCGCGACGAAGCCGAACGCGCATTCGGCAACCCTGCCGTATTCCTGGAACGCTACATCGACCGCGCTAAACACATCGAGGTACAGATCCTCGGCGATCGCCACGGCGAAGTCATTCATCTGCACGAACGCGATTGCTCGGTGCAGCGTCGCTACCAGAAAGTCATCGAGATCGCCCCGTCGATCAATCTCGACGAAAAGGTGCGCCATGAACTTTGCGACGCCGCTGTGAAGATCGCTGAGCACATCAATTACAACAACGCCGGCACAGTCGAATTCCTCTACGATCTCGACCAAGGCGACTGGTTCTTCATCGAGATGAACCCGCGCATTCAGGTCGAGCACACCGTCACCGAGTGCATCACCGGTATCGACTTGGTGCGGTCGCAGATTCTCATCGCTCAGGGCCACAAGATGCATGACGACGAGGTCGCCATTCCCGCCCAGGCAGACATCCCGCGAAACGGCTTCGCCATTCAGTGCCGCGTGACCACCGAAGATCCCGAGCGCAACTTTGCACCGGACTACGGACGCATTCTCAACTACCGATCAGCCGCCGGTTTCGGCATTCGTCTCGACGCCGGCGCCGGTGATGCCGGTTCGGTGATCACGCCATTTTACGACTCGATGCTAGTCAAGGTCAGTGCCTTCGGCCCGAGCTTCAAGGTCGCCTTGCAACGCATGGACCGCGCACTGCGCGAGTTCCGAATCCGCGGCGTAAAGACCAACATTCCTTTCCTGGAAAATGTCATCGCCGATCCCGTGTTTCGCGCTGGTGACGCCGATACTAAGCTGATCGACAATAACCCCGGTCTGCTCAAGTTCCGCGCCAAGCGCGACCGCGCGACCAAGTTTCTTAACTACTTGAGCGAAGTGACCATCAATGGCAATCCGCATGCCAAGGACTGGAAGCCCGCGGAGCTCATCCCTGCCGCCCGCATCCCTGCGCTGCGCCCGAAAGCCGAAGACGTCATCGGTAGCCGCACGCGCCTGCGCGACCTCGGTCCGGAAAAATTTGCCGAATGGATCAGTGCTGAGAAACCACTGCTGATCACCGACACGACGATGCGCGACGCCCATCAGTCGCTGATCGCCACGCGCATGCGCACCGTCGACATGCTCAATGTCGCCGAAGCCATCGCGCGCAACACACCGCGCCTGTTCTCGCTCGAGATGTGGGGCGGTGCGACCTTCGACACGGCTATGCGGTTCCTCAACGAGGATCCCTGGGATCGGCTGCGCGAGCTGCGCGCACACATTCCCGATATCTGTTTCCAGATGCTGTTCCGCGGTTCCAATGCGGTCGGTTACTCGAACTATCCCGACAATGTCGTCGCCGGCTTCGTCAAGCACGCCGCCGACGCAGGCATGGATATTTTCCGTATCTTCGACAGCCTTAACTACCTGCCCAACATGACGGTCGCCATGGAGGCCGCCCGCGAACACGGCAAGGTCATCTGTGAAGGTACGGTCTGCTACACAGGCAACATTCTCGATCCGAAGCGCGACAAGTATTCGTTGAAATACTACGTCGAGAAAGCCAAGGAGCTGGAAAAAATGGGTGCGCACATTCTGTGCATCAAAGACATGGCTGGACTGTGTCGTCCCGCAGCCGCGCATAAGCTGGTATCGACCCTGAAACAGGAAGTCGGCATCCCGATTCACTTTCACACCCACGATTCGTCAGGCATCAATGCCGCGTCGATCCTGCAGGCCGCCGACGCAGGTGTCGACATCGCCGATTGCGCTACGGCTTCGATGTCAGGTTCGACCAGTCAGCCGAACTTGAACTCGATCGTTGCCGCGCTCGAAGGCGGCGAACGCGACACCGGGCTCAACCTCAACGCGCTCAACGAATTTTCCGATTACTGGGAACAGGTGTTGGAGTTTTACCAACCGTTCAACACCTCGCCGCGTGGCGGCACCGCCGAAGTCTATCTTCACGAAATGCCCGGCGGCCAGTTCACCAATCTCAAAGAACAAGCTAACTCCATGGGCCTCGGCCATCGCTGGCCCGAGATCGCGCGCACCTACGCCGACGTCAATCAGCTGTTCGGCGACATCATCAAGGTGACGCCGTCATCGAAAGTGGTCGGCGACATGTGCATGTTCCTGGTCACCCGCGGCATGACCGCTGCGCAGGTCCTCGAGCAAGAACCCGGCAGTCAGGACTTTCCCGAATCGGTCATCGATATGCTATCCGGCGGCCTCGGCCAACCCGACGGCGGGTGGCCCGAAAAGCTGCAAAAAATAGTGCTCGGTCCGAACCGCAAGGCGACCACCAAACGCCCCGGCGAGCTCGCCGCGCCTGTCGACCTCGACGCCACACGCGCCGAACTGCAGACGCAGCTCAACTACCCCGATGACGAGGAAGGCCACCGCAAACTTGAGGATGACCTCTACTCGCACCTGATGTATCCGGCGGTGTTCGCCGAGTTCGAAAAATCGCGCAAAAGCTACGCCAATCTGACGCCGCTGCCGACCACGGCATTTTTCTACGGATTGCAGGTCGGCGAAGAAGTCACCGTCGAAATCGATCCCGGCAAGATTCTGTTTATCAAACTGATCTCCATCGGCGAACCAAACGTCGAAGGTATCCGCACCATTTTTTACGAGCTCAACGGCATGCCGCGCGAAGCGCAAGTAACCGATCGCTCACTGAAGATCGAAACCGTCGCCCGTCTCAAAGGCGATCCCAACGACCGCGCCCAAGCCTGCGCCCCGATGCCCGGACTGGTCACCCAAATCCACGCTGCCGTCGGTGACAAAGTCGCTGAAGGCGACAAGCTGCTCACCCTCGAAGCCATGAAAATGCTCACCAGCGTCGGCGCCAATCAGGCCGGCAAGGTGAAGGCAATTCATGTGGGTAAAGGTGACGCGGTGGAGAGTGATGATTTGTTGGTGGAGATTGAGTAACAATCAGGACATAGGAGTTGGGAGGTAGGAGTTCGTCCACGGTCCCACCGTGGCATGGCGCTTCCAGCTCATGTTCTGGACGAGCACCCGTTGGACGAGAGTGTGATACCGGCGTCCCGCCGGTCGGCGGTGGAC
>JBBKXR010000220.1:0-11121 GCA_037969585.1 Verrucomicrobiales bacterium | reverse complement strand
GACTGAAACTGCCCCTTCGATGCTCGGCATCGCCGTAGCCGCCGGCATACCTCTTATCGTCGTCACCCGCGACGACATTCCCGAAAATTTCAAGAAGCAATGCCAAGACCTCGGCCTGCGACAATTGATTTCCTGGAGTGATCTCAACGCCGCCAATCTGACAGCCGGTCTGGGCAAAGCATCCACTTCGAGCTCCTCCGTCAACTCCGAAGGTTCAGACTCCATCGCAGCCTTTCGCAAAATGGCTCGCGGCATCGCCCACGAAGTTCGCAATCCACTGAGCTGCATTCAAATGTGCCTCGACTTGATGCGCCAGAAACTTCAAACCGGTACCGCCATCGACGCAGAAGCGCTCGATCGGATCAGTTCGTCCGTCCAACGCGCCGAAGAATTTCTGACCTCAGTTTCGGATCTCGCACAGACCCCTGCCGAGCGCACCGAACAAGACCTTTGCGAATGCGCCCGCCGCGCAATCGAAAAGTGCCAGGCCCACGCCGACCGGCGTGGAGTCAAAATCACCCTCGATTGCCTCGTAAAAACCCTGCCAGTCAACATTCACCCGACCCGCATCCGCCAGGTATTCATCGAGCTGATCGAAAACGCCATCCACGCCTGCTCAGAAGACGGCGAAGTTCTCGTCCGTCTCGGCACTTACAATGGGCAGGCACGCGCCGTGGTCATCGACAATGGCCCCGGCCTGCCCAAGATCGAAAGTGCCAATCCACAGGCGTGGTTCCAACCGTTCTTCGCGCAAAAACTCGACGCAGGTGCTGACGGTCAAAAAGACACCGGCAGCGGCGTCGGCATCGGCTTGGCTAGCGTCGCCAACACCATCGACCTGCACAACGGACAGGTGAAACTCGTCAGTCGGACCGATCGCAGCGGCGCTGTTGCCGATCTCAGACTGCCGCTGCCCGAGGCCAAATAACGAGCAACCGCCGAGCCGTTTCTTTCTCCAACGCCACCGTCCAGTATTCCCACCCGCCACCGTCACCTGCCATGCATTCTGCCGCTACCATCCCCACGCCCGTCCGGGTACCACGGAGGCCTTCCTATCTGAAAAAAGTGCTCATCGTCGACGACGAACCACTGTTTACCGAGCTGGTCAAAACCACCCTCGACCGACGCGGCGAATACCTGACCAAAGTCGTCAACGATTCCACCACAGCAATCGAAGCCGCCCGCGAATTTTTGCCTGACGCCATCCTGCTCGACGTGCTCATGCCCGATCTCGACGGCGGCGAAGTTTCCGGTCTGCTTGAAAAAGATCCAATTCTTCAGAACGTGCCTGTCATCATGCTCACCGGCTTGATCTCCAACGACGAGATCGGAGAAGACAGCGTCGCCACGATTCACAACCGTCCCGCGCTCGCCAAACCGGTCACCGCCCAGAAGCTGGTGCGCAGCATCGAGCAATGCCTCGTCGGCGAGCTCTAGTCCCCGGTTGAAACCTAGCCCCAGCGATCGCAAACGCGATCGTCAGACGAAAAACCAACTGGCCATCGCGCCCGGTCGGTATTAAGACTTCTGCCATCATGGCAGAAGTTTTTCACATTGTTCCCCAGGACCTGCACGACCAGGTCGTCAACGCCAGCTACGCCAAGCGCGGTTACAACGAAGCGGAGTGCACCGCTGCTACGCAGGTGTGTTCGCAGGCCGCCCGACACGGCATTCGCACTCACAATGCCCTGAAGGCGATCCACCTCGACGACGCCTTCGGTAGCGGAGGAGGTAACTGCGTGCCCGGTGCCGAGATCGAAAAAATCGAAACCCGCTTCGCGGCCAGCGAAATCTGGAACTCCAATCGCAAACTCGGTCAGGCCGTCGCTGTTGCCGCCATGGACCGCGCCATCGAACTCGCCGACCAGTACGGTATCGGCGTGGTCAGCTGCGACAACGCCTTTCACTACCTGTGGGGTGGCGGTTACGTGATGGACGCTGCCAAGCGCGGCTACATCGCCTACACCAATTGCACCTCCGCCCTCGCCGAGGTTGTCCCGTTCGGTGGAAAATTCCCAACCCTCGGCACCAACCCGCACAGTTGGGGATTTCCCACCACCGATGCGGTGGGCTATCCCGTCGTGCTCGATTGGGCAACCTCGACCATCGCCATGGGCCGCGTCGAACAGTTCAAGCGCGAAGGCACCAAGCTGCCCCCCAATGCCGCCGTCGATGCCGACGGAAATCCCACCGACGACCCGCACAAAGTCGCTGCGCTTCTGCCCTTCGGCGCGCACAAAGGCTACGGCCTCGCCCTGCTTAACGAACTTTTCGGCGGCGTCATCGGCGGCTCTCTGCCGACCATCCGTGGTCGCTCTGATAAAGCCGGTGCGATCGAAGGCGAGAAATCGACGACCGCATTCTACTTCCAGGTCATGCACCCCGAAGCGATGAGCGGCGGCAACTTCGCCCAGGGCCGCAGCCAGTCCGAAAATCTGACTGCCGTCATCAAAGACATCCTCGGCCACGGCAACGAAGACTGCATGCTGCCCGGCACCATCGAAGCCAACGCCGCCAAGCGCTGCGAAAAAGCCGGCGGCCTACTGTTCAGCCCCGCCGAAGTCACAGGCTTCGCCGAACTCGCCGAAGAAAACGGTCAGGACACCTCAGCCTGGTCCCTCGACAAATTCCCGGCATTCGAAAGTTGATATCAGTGGGGCTGGTTTTTAACCTGCCTCAGTGGACTGAGTTCAACCCCTACTCAACAGCCAGCCATCCTCTACCGGCAGATTAAAAATCTGCCCCACGATCCTCCCAATCACCCATAACCCGGCGCCAGGCGCCGCTCCCCATGTCCTACCTCGACCAACTCTTCTCTCTCTCCGGCAAAACCGCCGTCATCGTCGGTGGCACCGGAACCCTCTGCGGTGAAATGGCTCAGGGCCTTGCCAGCGCTGGGGCCCACGCGGTGCTCGTCGGCCGCTCTGCAGATAAAGCTGCAGAACGCATTTCACAAATCGAAGCCGCCGGTGGCAGCGCCTCCTTCATCGCGGCCGATGTCGCCTCGCGCGAATCGTTGCAGGCACTCTGCGATCAAGTCGTTGCCGAACGCGGCGGCGTCGACATCGTCGTCAACGGAGCCGGTATCAATTCGCCGACTCCCGTGCTTGAAATCAGCGACGAAGAATTCGCCAACATTCTCGACATTAACACCGGTGCCATCCTGCGCGGCTGCCAGATTTTCGGCAAACAAATGCTCGGCCAGGAAAACGGTGGATCGATCATCAACCTCGGCTCGATCTCCGGCCTCGGCCCGCTCAGCCGCGTGTTCAGCTACTCCGCCAGCAAAGCTGCCGTGCACAACCTGACCAAGAACCTCGCACGCGAGTGGGGCGAACAAGGCGTGCGCGTCAACACCCTCGTGCCCGGCTTTTTCCCCGCCGAACAAAATCGCAAAGTGCTCACTGAAGACCGCGTCGCCGCTATCATGGGCCACACGCCGATGAATCGCTTCGGCAATGCCGACGAACTGATCGGTGCCACTCTGCTACTCGCCGCCCCGGTCGCTGGCTCGTTCATCACCGGCATCGAAATGATCGTCGACGGCGGCTTTTCGGCGATGTCGATTTAGCGCCTTTAGGCTTTAGCTTTTAGCTTTTAGCATTTTGATGCCCATAGTATGGGCAGTGTGCTAACACCTTTCAGCGACTCGCGCCGGAACTGATTAGGCCTCCTCGTTCACGCTCATTTCAAGGTGCCGCAGTTTGGTGTATTGAGCGCGCATCGTTTCCCGTAGCTCGTCCGCCTTTCTTCCCCAGGCTGAGATAATACCAGAGCGAAACTGTGCTCGTTTCTTGAGTTCGGCATCTTTGCGGTCACCGGGTTGCGACAACGATGTATCAAACTCTGCGTGCTCGACACGATCGAGCCGGTTAGCGTGTTCTTGTCTGGCGGACGCAGCTTCCAGGAGCATGTCGCAAAGGGTAACTGCCGAGGCATACATCTCACGGGCATCACCACTCGCCGCCTTGCCTACTTCCAGAAGGTCGGCGCGAATTCTCTTTAGTTCCTGAGTCGAGTTCAGTGGGGCGCTGCTGTCCAGAGAACCAAAAAAACGCTTTGCGTTGGCTTCAACGAAATCAGTCAGACGCTCCATTGGCGGAGCTTCCGCTTCAAGGAATGGCAAACGGGTTCGAACTGAATCGACCAGTTCCGGCTGAAATTTTACCAGATAGCCAGCGATCGCCAGCAGCACAGCGACCACGAGTAAGATACGGAATTTCATTTTTGCTGCTTCAGTATATCCCAATGGCTGCCTACCAGCCCCAATTTTGTTCGCAATGATTTTCGATTAAGCTCTATCGTCTAACCATCAACTCCCGAAATCAGGAATCCAAGCAATGACCATCGACAGCCATCACCACTTCTGGAACTACTCCACCGAAGACTACGGCTGGATCGGCGATGGCATGGACGTATTGAAAACTAACTACGCTCCCGCTGATCTCAAGCCCCAACTCGACCGAGCAGGCATCGATGGCGTGATCAGCGTGCAGGCTAGAACCGACGAAAAGGAAAACCGCTTCCTGCTCGATTTTGCCAAGAGCAACGATTGGATCCTCGGCGTCGTTGGCTGGATCGACCTCAGCCGTCCCGATATCGGCGATGCTCTCGCTAAGTATGCCAGCGAAAAGAAGCTCGTCGGCATGCGCCACATTCTGCAGGGCGAATCCGACGATCGCTACTGCCTGCGCGAAGATTTCAACCGAGGCGTCACCGCACTGCACGACCACGGACTGGCCTACGACATCCTCATCAAGCAGCATCAACTGGCGGCCATCCCTGAATTCGTCGACCACCACCCAGGCCTCACCTTCGTCGTCGATCATATCGCCAAACCGGTCATCGCCACTCCTCAGCCTGACTCGATCTGGCTCGATGGCATGACCGCCGTCGCGGAACGCGAAAACGTCTACTGCAAAGTCTCCGGTATGGTCACTGAAGTCAGCGAGGGTGTTGCGCTGACCTCCGATCTACTACGGCCGTATTTCGACCACGTGTTGGCAGCCTTCGGCCCCGACCGCCTGATGTTTGGCTCCGATTGGCCGGTCTGCCGCCTGCGCAGTGAATACGCCGATTGGGCTACGACCGTCCGTTCGTGGATCACCGAACTCAGCACAGAGGAGCAGTCTGCCATCATGGGCGGCAGCACCCGCCGCGCCTACCAGCTCGACGCCTGAAATCTTCTGCTTTTTGCCACTTGCAGCCCGGCAGATTTCATGCGATAGAAACGCCCGCCTCATTTCGAGGCGCCCGAAAAAGACGCACCTGTAGCTCAACTGGATAGAGCACCTGATTACGGATCAGGAGGTTTGGGGTTCGAATCCCTACAGGTGTACTTTTTCAATAAAAAAGGACAGGTCCCTGTCGGGATTTGAACCGGAGGTTCGAGTGCCCTTCGCCGCAACGCGGCTGATCCAACTCGAGCGCAGCGAGCATCCCGCACAGATCATAGCGCAGCGGAGATCAATCCCTACAGGTGTACTTTTATTATTATCAAGGACTTAGGTGGATCACCAAGCTTGAATTGCGCTGTCAGTTACAACAAGAGTTGTTGGGTTGTCTGTCACAATGGTGATCTTGCCGGCGTTCTTAGCCAGGTTCTTTTCCCCTGTCGGATGTTTGAGCATATTTCTTTACTACGTTTTTCGCAACCGACGGCTACTTGATCAGTGGCAGATTCTTCCTAGACCGAGCAATCGAGCTGCATCCTCGAAGACTCCACCCCGCCGCCCCAACCAGTGCACGTTTTCCATTCGATTAGTAAGTTGGGAGGCAACAGCAGCAGTGAAACTGCGCAGGCAATGAAAGAGACGGAGCCAGAGTTTGACTCCTAACAAATGTCGTCCAGCAATGCTGGTGTCGCAGATTGAACAGGAGCGGAGAATGCCTATGTTGACGTTTGGCCGTAATGGAATTTCCACTCTTCAACACCCAACACAAACAGGTCGAAGAAGAGGCGTTGTTCCGCTTCTCCTCAATGATCTCGCTAGAAAAAGCAGGCGTTGCGAGTGGGTCGGAATCCGACGTATTCAAAAATATTGTCGAGCCTTTGCTGACCGGGGACACGACGCACCGATCCATCACTGACAACCGCATTGCGTTTGCTCTCCTCGGCAGACTGCTTAACCCGGCAGGAGGTCCTGGTCGGCACCTTCCGCAACAGTCTCCGCACTGGCTGGCCTTCCGTCGATTGTTTCTTGCGATCTGCGAACGACCGATTCCAAAGAAAATTCTGAATCTTGGTATCTGGGAAAAGCGGAACCAAAATGCGCATCAAGCACAAGTCACTCAGCTAAAAAATGGCTGGATCGTAGGCGAAGGTTGGATGGATTCCCTCCGATCCTTTTTGCGCACTTGCCACGAGCTACTGGACGTAAGTTCTCGGCAGCATCACGATAAGATAGCCGACAGCGATGAACACGAAATTCCACCCGCGCAGGACCAACTTGAAATAGAACAAAAATGGACAGCCTATCTTCGACTTCTCGGGGATATTTGTGATCGCTTGACCGACAAGGTGATCCACGAGGAGATTGAAAGCGTTGACTCTAGGACTCCGATTTACTCATTTACTCTGGCACCAGCGAAAGATCTTCTAAGGCTGCACGAACAGCTGTTGTGCCCCTGCTTGATGATGAGCGGCGTAATCATCGCGAAGATTGGACATCACTCTTCGGGCTCTATCTGGAAATATGTGACAAGCCCGTTCCGGAGAAACTTTGCAAAGCTGGCATCTGGGACAAAGCGAACGAAAAATTGACGGGAGCGGCGGAGACTCTACTTCTACATGAGCCGATCATTGCCGAAAGTGCTCTCGCTGAACGAGGGCATCCATGGGAAACAGACTTCCTGCCACAGCTACCTATCATCAAGCGCGTGACGGCTGAGCGACTTTCCGGCTACTCCAACCTGACTCTCAACAGTGTAAAAAGGCATTTCATTGAACATGCTACCGTATCACTGGAAGCCGAATGCGGTGCGCTTTATGAAGTGCTTCAAGCAATCGAGTGGGACTCTGTGCCACTCAGTGATCGCGTCGAAGAATCGGGAGTGTCGACTCAAGGCTGGTTGAGGCAGATCATGGCGGAGGAGAAACCCGACTTCGACTTCGATCAAGAGTATACTCTGGCGGTTCAATCTGTCAGAGGGGTTCTCTTTGATCTTGCCGTCGAGAGTGTCTTGGGAAAGGCAGAGCCTGACAATCTGTCTGCTTGGGAATGCGAGCTGAAGTTCTTCGAAAACCGACTGCTCAAAAACCCTTATTCGATCCTGAACGATGACCGGATCCTCTTTTTCCTTGCCGATGGGCTAGGTCATCAAGGAGAAAGCTTTGCCAAACATCTCGCAAGTCGGTTAATGACACTCAGATCCCCGAAGGCGAACCGAGACTCTCAACAGGCGGCATATCGACTTAAACAAACTCTTGCCAGCCATTGGCTGGATCCCGATCTACCACTTTGGCTAATGCAGGCTCCTGTTGTTCAAGAAATCATCAAGCCTCGACTGCCTTCAACTCATCGTTGCACAATCGGCCAAATTAAGGAGGTAACGAAGAATCGATCATCCTCAACGAAGACTGGCCTCCACGTCGCATCGAAGACTCCCATCATTCCGCGAAAACCGGGAAAAGCTGAGTTCGGCGTTGCGCCGATTTGGCTATGGAAATATATTCAACACAGTCGGCACAGTGAGGGTTTCCGAATGCACCTCGAAAGGGTCGTTTCTGAAAAGCTCACTCTGAACGACCGTTAAGTCGGGGATTTTCAAAAGTTTTTTCCCCGTTTTTGGGAAGCCAGTGACAAGGCGATTATCGTGGATGACCACGAGAATCGTAGAGCGGAGTGTTCGTCGCCGCGCAAAATCAAAGACGGAACCGGACAACCCTACGCCGGAATGCGAAGGGCAGGACCAGACGGATCTCGCCGAGTGGATTCGCTTGCCAGCTCCAGGCGATCGCTGTCCGCGCACTGGTCTGAGTAGCGGGAGTCTCAACGACCTCGTGTTCGCAAAGCCGCCTGAGGTGAAGAGCATTGTTCTGAAAATGCCCGGAGCGAAACGAGGCGTTCGGCTGATCCAGTTGCAGTCGCTCCGAGACTATCTGGAAGGCCTGTTGATTTCCCAGATGGGAGGCCAGGACGATGAGTAAGATTGTAAAACGTGGAGAGACTTCCTCAACTACGGCCGACGGTGATGTCCATGCGGTGTTGACCGTCCCGAGCGATAAGCTGACATCAGATGAGAGAGCTACGTTCGAAAAACTTGAACAAAAAATCGGCAGCTCGCTCCTTACCTTCATCGATATCGGCAATGCACTCGCCGCTATTCACGATCAGCACTTGTACCGGGAGGAATACGGCACGTTTGAAAAATACTGTCGAGATCAGAATTGGAAAGCATTTGAGAATCAGGTGTTTGAGCTGCCCGTTTTCTTGCAAGCACGCAGCAGCAGCATGCGACGTGATGCCGTCATCCGCCACGACCGCCGGATGACAGCCGTGACGCTCCTTGCTAACCGCCAGATTCGACTACAAGATCGAACCTCGCGGCGAGCGAATCTATTTGCTCAGAACGGGATCTTGAAGCCAGCACGGATGAGCGTGGCATCGTCATGCTCGCTGTCAGAATTGCCGATCCAGTTGTACGACGCATCGACGAAAATGCCGACGCATCCCATCGCTTCGAGGCGAATGTCAATGCCTCCACCGAGACGCCAGAGGCCGTCTGTCTCGCCGTTGGTGACGACACCGCCGCCGCCAAAGACGTATGGGGCGATGCACAACTCCTGGATTGGCATACGGAACACGAGGTCAACCGTAGCGAAGTGCTGCTCGCTCGGATCAGTGGCGAAGACGTGGTAACTGGTATTGATACCGAAATTTTCCGTGAAGAAAAATCCAAGTCCGGCACCGCCGCCAAGTTCGTCATTTTGATCGGTGACGATTCCACTGCCGAATAGGCTGAGCTCTACACCGGGCGCGAAGCAGTCACAGTCCGGGGCTACCGGTGGTTGGGGGGGCAGTGGCTGCTTCCCGGAGTAGTAGTCGCCCGCGGTAGCCAGGCCTGCGGTGAGGCAGAGTAATGTCAGGGTGGATGTGATTATCTTCATGATCGTCGGTGGGTTGGTTTTGGTTTGGTTGTTGGTGTTTGTTGATAGAAAATTAGTTTTGGCTTGGTTTGAGTGGAAATTCCATCTACGCGGGCAATGGCCGGAAAGTTCGAATGCGTTCACCCGCTGACCACCGAAGCCGCGAGTGTTTTCAACACCGCGTAGACCAAGCCAAAAACGAATGCGGCAATGGCGATGATTACCCCCACAAACAACAGGTTGGATCCGGAGAAAAAACCGATGTGGTAACTTTTTCGGTGCCCGGGTCTATAGCGGGAATGATCCGCAAGTTGAATGGGATTCGGTGGGTGGTGAGCACTTTTTTTAATCATCGCGCGAAGGGTAATGAGGGCATGCAGTTCGGCGTTTGCGTCGTGCGCTGTTTGCCAAAACGCGTTCAAGCGTTCGGCCGGCGATCGATTTTCGGCCTCCACTTCAGTGGGCCCGTTGCTCCTGACTCACGCGGCTTATCACGATCACCACGGCGATCAGGAGAACGACGTGAATCCATCCACCTATCGTGTGACTACTCACGAGATTATTCACAAGACAGGCGAGCCACAAAATCGACAACCAGGCAGCAATGGGATACATCATAAGAATTTCCGGTTAATCATTTATCTAAGTGGGCCTGTTGGTATTTCGTCTTGGTGCCGAACGAGGAATCTGATCAGTCAGAATAATAAGATTACACCCGATGGCAGATCGCAACGAACGGGGCGCGAAGGAAAAGCTAAGCATGCCCCAAAAGCCCCATGATGCCGATGAAGATCAGATAGATCGCGACGATAAAGTTCAGCAGCTTCGGCCGGACAAAGATGAGAATGCCGGCGACGAGAGCCACGATGGCGGGAAGATTCATTTGTAGATTCATTTGCGTATGCTGGTGTTCGGAGGTCGATGCTTTTAACGTTGCGGTGAATCAGAATAGACTTCGCCGCAGCCGGACGCCATGGGGTGAAACCCTACTTAAGATACTGTTGAAGGAGCCGGCGAACCCGGCGGCATCATGAAGCTTGTGAGCTTTTTGGAATCCCCCCTCGGGATCGATTTGGTCGCGCAAACTCCAAGCAGGTAGGGTTTCACCCCATTGCCCTTCCGCCGCTACAGACTGAGCTTAGCGGTTGAAACCCTACGCAGGATTTTGATCCTCAATGATGAAAGTGACAACGCAAGGTGAGTTCAAAAAGTGTTATCTGGCAGCCTTGCAAACCCATTGCAGCCAGGCCCCCGGGGAGAAAAGCATGAAATCCGCGCAGCTTCTGGGAGCCCAGGCCACTACCTTGGGACTGGAGACGCTGGATCTTGCCGCCATCCATCGTCAGGCTTTGGCGACCTTGGAACCGGCGGGCGGCACCCCTCTGGAACTGGCGACCATGACCAAGGTCGCGACGGACTTTTTCACGGCAACGCTGCTGCCCATCGAGGCCACCCATCCCACGGCCCTGGAAACCGACTCCAATCTGGAGCGACTGAACGCGGAACTGACCCGGATCACCCGGGAAATGGAGGATTCCACCAGGGAACTCGAGCAAGGAATTGTAGAGCGGAAATCCGCGGAGGAGGCGCTGAGAACCAGCGAAGAAACTTCGGCGAAGCTTCTGGAAGAATCCCAGCAGTTGTATTCCCGCGTTCAGGATCTGGCCCACAAAATCCTTGGCGCCAACGAGGAACAGCGCCGGTCTCTCAGCCACCTGCTGCAGGATGAGATCGCCCAGGCTCTGCTGGGCATCCACGTGCGACTGCTGGTATTGCGGGGCGAAGTTACTGCTCACTCCGAAAATGTCAGGAAAGAAGTCGATCTGACGCAGCAGTTGGTGCAAAAAGTGGTGGGCACGATCAAGCGTATTTTGCGCGACTTCGAGACTCGCCATGAAAACTGATCTGAAAGCCTTCTCCAAAAGCTATCGGGCCGCGTTGCATAAACACCTGGCCCAAAGCCCCACCCCGGGGCGGACTACTTCGCTGACTCTGGGACGCCGGGCCGTGAAACTTGGCTTGGAAACACTGGG
>JBBKXR010000219.1:0-10283 GCA_037969585.1 Verrucomicrobiales bacterium | reverse complement strand
AGCGGATGCTTCGGATCGATCAGCCACTGCGCCAGTCCGAGCCGGTTCGGCTGGGCACCTTTCGGCAGTGGTATTAAGGCCGCCGGAACGATCGGCTTGACCTCATCGAGACGCTGATCGTACTCGCCGCGATTGAGCACCCAAGCGCGTGGCTCGATATCCCGACGCTCCTCCATGACCAGCGTTGTGGTCGAACGCGAGTGAATAAAATCACGGCGATTCTGTGTCGCGGCAAACTCCCGTGAAGCCTCGTGAAAGGCCGGATCGAGCGCATTGCTTCGATAGCGTGCCAGCATCGTGCGCTGGGCAGGCAGCAGCGCCGACCATTCGCCACCCGCGGCGAGGGCTTCGCCAAGCTCGAATTCATCAGCCAGCACCTGCGCCTCGGCCTCGGTCAGCCAGCGTCTGAAAATACGGATATCACTCAGTCCGCCACTGGGTAGGGATTTACCGATCTTCAAGGGCACATCGGAGAGTTCGGCGACATCGATGTAGTCCTGAGTCGAATTGCGCAGGCGACGATTTTCGCCATTCACCAGAACACTGATTGCCGTGTCCGACCTGCCACCGGAATAGCGCACGCAAACGTGCTGCCACTCGCGCGGCGTCAGTGCCTCTTCACCGGCGAGAATGCCGGACGTGGTACCGCCTTTGCCATCGCTCATGGCGAAAGTCAGCGCCCCCTGAGCCGAACTGGTGATCTTCCAGCCAAGCGCGTGCTGCTTCGGCTTCGCGTCCTCTTTGGCATCTTCCGGCAACGGCTCATCCACCGTAATCATCTGTTCGAGAATTGTCGTACCCAACAATTGATCCGGCGCGCGCACCCAGAAACTGACCGACAATGGATCGTCGCTTTTGATTTTTCCAAACTCCACTTCAGCACCCGCCGCCTTGTCAAAACGCATGCCCCGTTTGCCGGCCGGGTGCTTGTCCTCCCACGTCGCCATTTCCGGCAGCGCCACTTGATCTTTCCGATCCTCCGTCAGCGGTGCGAACAACAGCAAGTCGTCATCGATGGCGATCGGATGCTCAGCCATCGATTTCGGCTTCAGCGACGCCCACCATTTTTGCAGATCCGCCTGCGCCATTTTGCGATCGAGTTCGATGCGCAACGTTGCCCGCTTGGCGAGCAGCGCGTCCCACTCCGGCTTCAGATCGTCGTCGGGTAACACCACCACCGGCGGCGTGTCCTTCTCGTTACCATCCATCGGCGGCTGCGTGGTATTGTTAAAAAAAGCGCCGAGAGAATAGAACTCCTTTTGGCTGATCGGATCAAATTTGTGGTCGTGGCAGGCTGCGCAGCCAGTGGTCAGACCGAGAAAAACCGTCGAAGTGGTTTCGACGCGATCGATCATGTATCGCGTGTTCAACTCATCCGGAATCGCACCGCCTTCCGAACTGGTGATATTGCATCGGCTGAAGCCAGTGGCGATGCGTTGATCAAGCGTCGCATCCGGTAACAGATCGCCCGCCAGTTGCTCGACGATGAATTTGTCGAAAGGCATGTTCTCGTTAAATGCATCGATCACCCAATCGCGGTATGGCCACATCTCGCGGTAGTTGTCGACGTGCATGCCGTGGGTATCGCCGAAACGTGCCGCGTCGAGCCAGTAGCGCGCACGGTGTTCGCCAGCCTGTTCGGTCGCCATCAAGGCGTCGACGTATCGTCCGAACGCACCCGGCTTCCGGTCCACGAAATAGGCGGCACTTAGCGCAGCGGTCGGCGGCAGCCCAGTGATGTCGAGCGCGGCGCGGCGCGCCAAAGTGTGCTGGTCGGCCGGAGCGTTTCTCGCCATGCCCCGCTCCGCTAACTTAGCAGATACGAATCCATCGATCGGATTCTGCGCTCCCTCACTACTGTCTTTCGTCTGCGGCACTGCAGCCCGAACCGGCGCGATGAAAGCCCAGTGCGCCTGCCATTTGGCACCGGCGTCGATCCAGTCAGCGAGAACTTTCTTCTCCGCTGCCGTCAGCGTTTTGTGGGAACCCGGCGGTGGCATCAGATCGTCCTCATCGTCGGTCATGATGCGTTTGAACAAATCCGACGCGGCCGCATTACCCGGCTCGACAATGCCCGCTGCCATCGCACCCTCCTCTGTATCGAGACGAAGATCCGCCTCGCGTGTCGCCGAATCGGGACCGTGACAGGCAAAGCAGTTCTCCGAAAGGATCGGCCGCACATCGCGATTGAACTGGATCTTGGCATCATCCGCACACAGGGGGGCCGCGCCGCTCAAGCACATGCCCAGCGTGGCGATCGTGAGACTTCGGCAGGAAACGATCATCACTGCAAGTTTACCCCGAACCCAGTCCGTTGATAAGGCGGAATATCGGCAGGATTGCGGGAGGCACCGTTGCGTTTGGCGCAGACAGGGCATTGTCACGGCCGCAGCGTTCGGACAGGCTCATGAATTCATTCCCCCTGCTACAAGTGTCGTAAGGTCATGCAAGAGTCTACCCAACAGAATCGAAGAAGCTTTCTCGTTGGAGCCACAGGTGGGATTCTCACCGCGGCCAGCTATCAACACACCATTCTGGGAGCCGAACAGCCGGACGAAGGCTCCCGCCCAAATCACTCGCCCAACCCCCGAGCAGATCGAGCGTCACTCATTGATGCCCGGTGGGTTCATCACAGCCATTTTCTCACCCGTCAGTTAACTCAACCAGGACGGGTATCCACAGAGCCAGTACTGGCCCCTGCCGGAGCGGCGAGCACGATTCATCCTGCCGATGATGGCGGTTTCATCATGTGGTACAGCACCGTTCGCTGGGTGAAAGTGAACGGTGTTCGAACTCATCAGTCCTGGATTCACGTCGCCACGTCTAAAGATGGCGTGACATTTGAAAAGCCCGAACTCGGCCTTCACGAAGGCAATGTGATCATCAAAGGCGATCAGACTGGCGCTGACGGAAAACTCATCACCGGTCCTCGTGGCTGCTCGGGTTTTTGCGTGCTCGATGCCCAACATCAAAACGTGCCCCACGCTCGGGCACGATACACGGCACTTTATCGAGCGTGGGTCCCCGGTCGCCACGGCGGCTTTTCGCTGGCGCACTCTGACGATGGCCTGCACTGGACGGAGTATTTGGAAAATCCCATTCGCGTCGGCGAGTCTGACACTTTCAATGTTTTCTTCTTCGACGAGCGAATCGAAAAATATGTGGCCTACGTCCGACCCCATATTCACGCCGGACCGAAAAGCGTTAATCGATCCGTCGCTCGGATCGTCAGCGACGACATGATCCATTGGGGCGATGAGCGAGTTGTTCTCGATACCGACGATCGAGACGCGCCCGCGATCGGCACCATCAACGAGGCCAAACTTGCCGACGGGACCGGCTATCCGCGTGGGCGCGATCAGCAATACTACGGGCTCACCGCCTGTCCTCACGGCGAAAATTTTTATCTTGGTTTAGCCTCCATTTACGATGTTGAACCTGGGATCTTGGCTCTCGAATTAGTCCACAGCTACGACGGCATCGACTGGCGTCGCGAAGTAGGTCGCAAACCCCTCATCTCCTCAGGAGCCGCGGATGCTTGGGATGGCGGCTCTGTCTATTACGCTGGCGTAGGCAGCCCGTTGGAAGTCGGCGACGATTGGTTGATCTATTATCACGGGCTGAATTTCGATCATCACATGCGCAACGTTTCTCGCGAAGACCTCGGAGAATACCGGGCCATGGGAGCGGTTCGGATGAAGCGCGATCGATTAATCGGATACCGAGCCGGCGACACCGAAGGCGAACTCCTTTCTCGCGCATTCGATTGGAACGGCGAGGAGTTGTTCTTAAATGTAGAGGCGAAACACGGTCGAGCCAGAGTCGCGATTTGTCATGAGGGCGGCAACAGCATCAAAGGTTTTCACCTCGACGACGCCAACGCCATTGAACAGGCGGACGGCGTGCGAATTGCTGTCAGCTTTAAAGGCAACGCTTCGCTGGCGTCGCTCAACGGTCGCAAAATTCGCCTGCGAATCTATCTGGACAACGCCTGTGCCTACGGATGGGAGTCTGCCTGAAAAATCTAATCTTGCAGGAAGGTGAAGAAATTCCTAACCTGCCTTCGCTAAGACAGTTCGAACGGGAAATTCTTATGGATTCAGCAAGCCTCTCCCGCCGCCAACTCCTGCAAGCCGGGACGCTCAGCGCGCTCAACATCGCCGCTCCCGGACTGGTGATGGGCGCCGACAAGACCGACGCACTCGGCAAGGCGATCGCCTCGAAAAAGTCGTGCATCTTTCTGCTGCTCTGCGGTGGACCGAGCCATCTCGACACCTGGGATTTAAAACCCGACGCGCCCTCCGAGATCCGCGGACCCTACAACGCGATCCGCACCAAGGTGCCGGGCATGCACCTCAGCGAGCTGCACCCGAAGCTCGCCAAAGTCACCGATCAGTTCGCATTGATTCGTTCGGTGCATCATCCGGGACCGATCAGCAATCACTTCGATGCGATGCACAACCTGCTCAGCGGCCAGTACGTCGAGCGCGTCAAGCAAGGCATACCCGACGGCTCGCCCTACATCGGCTCCGTGGTCGCTAAACATCTGCCCAGCGAACGCAATCTGGTGTCCAACGCCTGGCTGATCAAATGCGTTGGTCCGCCGGTATTCTGCGCGCCCAATATCGGCTCGGGCGGTTACCTTGGTTCCTCGTATGCCCCGGTATTCATCGGCAGCTCCGAAAATAATCCAGCGATGCCCGGCTTCAAACCGCCGCAAGTCTACGACAAAGTCGACAAGCAACGCCTCGCCAGTCGACGTGAACTTTTGTCGAGCATCGAGTCGGACACTCTTCAGGGGCAGAGCATCGGTCGCGACTGGAACGAACTACGCGAGATGGCCTTCGATGGCATGACCCGTCCTGAAGGACGCGAGGCTTTTGAAATGGATCGCGAGCCGCTCGCCACCCGCGAGGGCTACGGCATGCATCCGCTCGGTCAAAACCTGCTACTCGCCCGGCGCATGGTCGAAGCCGGCGTGCGCTTTGTCACCGTCAACGGCTGGACCGGTCCGGCCCCGGGCAGTGGCAAAGGCCCACCAAGTTCCAGCTGGGACATGCACGGTGGTCACATGGGCATGGGCAACGCCTTCGGTTCCGGTTCCTACGGCATGGGTTGGTGCCTGCCGCGACTCGACGAGGCCCTGTCCGCACTGCTGACCGACCTCAAGCAGCGCGGCCTGCTCGATGACACCCTGGTAGTGGCGATGGGCGAATTCGGACGCTCACCGATCATTCAGACCAAAGGCCCTCCGGGCCGCGTGCATTGGCCCAACTGCTTTCCCGCCATCATGGCTGGCTGCGGCATCACCGGCGGCGCCGTCTACGGCGAATCCGATAAACACGGCAAAGCGCCGAAGAGCGATGCCGTCACGCCGCAGGACATACACGCCACCATTCTCCACGCCCTCGGCGTTCCACTGCACGACCCGACGATGAATACCGGCATGGCGCAGCCCGCGTTTTCAACGGGCAAGCCGATCCTCGACTTGTTCGGCTAGCGAACTCATTTGGGCGGTTTCGGCTTGGGCTTGGGCTGGGCTTCAGGCGGCTCCGACTCCGCAACCGGAGCTGGTGGTGGCGGAGTCATCGTCACCCGCTTGCCGAACCGCGCAATCTGGCGGTCGCGAATTTCGGTGCCGTTCTTGCCGGCCTCGATCGAGGCAAATTTGATCGCGCCCTTGAACGGAGTGAAACGTGTCCCGATCACCGTGTCGCTATGCACGCCGATTTCACCGATGTCGCCGAGATACATCACACATTGGGGACTCAAGCCGTGGGCACCCCTCCTGATTCTAAATTCCCTGCGCTCCTCGCCCACGACGGCAATCACTTTAGCGGTGGTGCCGACAACTACGGACACTTTGGTCAGCTCTCCAACAACCACCTTGCCGATAGTCCACTTCTTCAATTTCTCCCTCTTGCTGGCCCAGGCGAGAATCAGATTACCCTTCTGCAGATAGAGCCCGAAGCCACCTTTATTGCCATCGTTCATGTCGGCGATGGCCCCATCCGGCGACTGCGCTACAAACAGAACCTTAAAAATAAACGTCGCCTGATTGGCAGCCACAGGCTGGATGCGAATCCCGCCACCGGTACCGTCAAAAACGTAACCGTCCTCAACCTTGGTCACGCCACCGATCATTTCGACTTCGCCTTTTCCGCCACCCGGCCCGGCAACAAAAACCCGCTCATCAAGCTCTTCCGGCAGTAGGTAGTCGCGCTCTTCTGTTGTCGGCAAGGTTGCCATCGTCGGCGATTCCTTGACCACCACCTCGCCTGCTTCGGGTTCGGGTTTGGGTTCCACCTCCGGTTTCGAGTCGCCTTTCATCGCCGGCGGAGTCCCGGCATCCGCGACTTTCTCCCCCGGTTTGGCTGGTGCTTCAGGCGGTGGAGCTTTGCCGTCGAAGTCTCCCTCGATGGCGATCTTCATCGCTTCGATTTTACCATCGGCCAGATCCACCAGTTGCGGATCGGCCCCCGACCAGAGTTTGCCATCGCCGAACAGATCCCGATACAGTTTCACCTGCGCCTGCAACTCCGGAATCCGACCTTCACTGGGATATTTCGCCAACAGGGCCGCGGAACGGCGCAGCGCCTGTCGGGTGAGTTCGGTCGCGCCCCCGAAATTGAGCACATAACAGCTGGAGTATTCCTGAACGGCCTCCTGCCATTTGCCCAGATTCTCCAGAGCGACACCTTTGAGAAAGAAACTCTCCGACCCTGGAAATTCGACACCCTCGAGGATTTCTAAAACCGTGTCCCACTGCTGCTTCGACACCGCCGCCCAGGCATCGATCACCGGATCGAGTGTACGCATGGCGGGAGGCAGGTTGGCGGAATCCTTTTTCACCACCTCCGCCTGTTGCGCGATCGCTGCCGGTTTCATCGTGGTGCGCTGACACGCCAGGATTCGCCATTTGGCCAGCGATACAAAATTTCCCGGCAGGGGATAAAAATGCTCGATCGGCGTGGCGATCACGTGCTGATAGAGCCGGATCGCCTCATTGATTTTTCCGGATTCGAAAGCGCTCTCCGCATCGCGCCACGCGCCGGTTTCAGGAAAGTCGACGTGCGAGATTTGATCACGCGAATAGCTGCGCACCGGCGTGTTGGGCAGGACGTTTTCTTTCCACTGCAATTCGTTCTGTTCGACGCCGACCAGTTCAACGGTGGATGCTTTGCCGTCGCTCAGATGGATCGTCACCAGATCAGCCGCGGCGCGTCCGGTGCACAGCAGGGCCATAGCGATCGCCGTGGTCGCTGTCAGTGCCAGTTTAGGAAAAGGAAACCGTGCCATTTTTATTAACCTTTCTGGCTGTCCGTATCCGGCTGATACTCACTGCGCCACAGCATGAACAGTTCTTTGCCTTTGGCCACCCCGGGGTGTTGGTGATGGCCCATGCGTTGCAGCATGTCCTGTAAAATTTTCAGCGCCTGCAAAGTCTGGCCCCGCCCTTTGGTGATCGCCGCCGTGCGCAGGTAAGCGCGCGTCGACCAGTCGAGGTAGCCGGGGAAATTCGCGTAAACGCTGACGTAGATTTTCAGGGCATCGCCGATCTCGCCCTGCTTTTCCATGGCGTAACCGAGCAGGTAGTTGGCTTCGGCGCGACTGATTGTCCAGTTGCGGTTTTCCAGGTATTTCTCCCAGAGCGTCTGAGCCTCGGGGTAGTTTTTGTCACCCATGCGAATCCGGGCCATGCCGAGCACCGCGCGCTCGCTCAATTCATCGGCCGGAAACTCGGCGAGCACGCGCTGAAATTTTTCGATGGCCTGCTCGCGCTGTTGAGGATCCTCCGACGCCGCCTGCAGTTCGGCAACATCGACCAGCGCTTGATCAAAATTAGCCGTGCCCGGTCGGTTCTGAAGCACAAAATCGTAAAGCGCTTTCGCTTCTTCAGGCTTGTTGCGCCTGGTCGAAACCCAGCGCGCGAGTTGAACAATGACGTAGTTGCTTTGCTGCTCCGGTTTGAATTTCGCCTGCAGACGATACCAGAATTTGTTGATCTCATCCGTTGCCACCTCCTGATCTTCGAGCGCGTTGCAGCGTGCCACGGTGAGCCAACCGTCGAGCGCCGGACTCATCCCGGCACGTTTGCTGATCTCATCCATTTCGCCGGCACGCTCCGGTGGAGTGTAGTTCTCTTTGAGAAATTCCACGTAGCTGCCAAACATCTCCGACAACACGACCGACTCGGGCTGGTCACGGAACTGCCAGACGATCTCACGCAGCTTTTCGAGGCCTTCATCCTTGCGCCCCTGATTGACCAGAACCGGCAGCGCGGCAACGAGCAGGTCGAAGCGATACGTGGACTCCGCGTGCTTGTCTTGAAACTCCTCATAGTGATTTTCCGCCTTGTCCCAGGCCGCGACATCGCTGGTCTGAATAACAAGTTGCCACAGGCTGTAAGCTGCCACCTCGGGTTGCCCCGCCGCGTCGGCGATGTCGCGCGCCTTGAGATACGCGGTCTCGATGGCTTCAAAACTCCGCTCTTCACTCGAGAAGATGTCGCCTTTCAAATTCCACGCCGAAGCCTCCGGTTCCGCGCCCGGAAACTCTTTGTGAATGCGTTCGATTTTCGCCAGCGACTCGGTGGGCAGATCGATCATGAACTCGCTCATTGCACACTGAAACAACACGGTCGGCGTCAGCGCCGATTCCGGATAGTCCTTGAGAAAGGCATTCAGCACTGCGGCGGCCTCCTGCCATTTGCTCAGTCGCACCTTGGTCAGGCCGAGAAAAAAGCGCACCAACTCCAGGCGCTGCCCTTTCGGGTAGTTCTTTACGTACGCCTCCAACTCCGTTTCCGATTCCTCGATCTCACCGAGATGAAACGCTGACGCGGCGTAGACAAAATCCGGAATGTCGCGGATCTCCTCACCCGGCTTCATGTCGGTGCGCACTTCGCCGGAAATCGAGTAGGCCTCCTCGTAGTCTTCGCGGAGAAAAACCACTTCGACCAGGACCCGCGCCACGCCCGGCTTGAGTTCATGTTTCGGGAACTCGTCGAGGAATTGCCGCCCGTAGTGATAGGCCCCGCGCCACTGATCGACCTGTGCCGCCGAGACAACGGCATTGTGCAGATACAGTGGGCGGTCGTTGTGTTTTGCTCCGGCCTGATCGGACAGCCGGCTGAACGCCGCAAAGCTCGCCGAAAAATTCTTCATCAGGAAATGCGCCGAGCCGATGCCGTTGACGATTTCGAAATACTGCGGATCGAGTGCATCGATCGCCGCCTGAAGTTCGGCGAGCGCTTCCGTTTTCACGCCCTCGACGGCTTCCGGTACGCTGCGGTTTTCAAGAGCGACATGACGTTTTCGAAAGTCGGCGGCGAGCAGCCGTGGATCGATCATGCGCTCATACCAGGCCAACGAGCGGACCGGGTCATTGTCCTGAATCGCCTTCTGCGCTAAAAACTGAAAGCGTGGATTTCGCTCGTATCGCTCGGCAAAAGGATCGCGATCGACCACCTCGCTATGCGCCTGAAGGAACACCTGCACCGGTGGAAATTCTTTCATCGGAGACCAGTCTTCAGCGATCACCAGAAAGATCGTTTCCCGCAACTGGTCGTTGAGTTCCTCGTTGGCCAGGGGCTTCGACATGAACTCGAAACCCTTTTCCAAATCGCCCGACTTGAGATAGCAGCGCCCCAGATTCACTCCAACGTGGACCAGGTTAACGCGCTTATCACGCGAGCCCTCAGCCAGAGCTTTTTCAAAAAGGTCGCGCGCACCGGCGTAGTTGGCTTCGCCCATTTCCACGCTCGCCCACTGGACCAGAGCGGCGTTGCGAAACTGATTGCGCTGCAGACCCGCGGTTTCCTCATTCGACATTGTATCGAAGATGTCGTTGGTGTACTTTTCGTAACAGGTTTTGAAAGCGTCGATGGCACCCTGCGGATTCTTTTTGCCAACCAGAATGATGCCTTTCAGAAAGTAGAAATGGCCGAACACCGGACCGTATTTCTGCATCGCGCCTTCGGCCCGGTCGGCGATCAGCGTGTCGACCGTGAGCAACGCCTCGTCCCATTTCTCCAACTGAATCTGGCTGACCGCCTGGTTATAGGCGTAAACCGGGTTGTTTGGATCACCCGCTTCCTCCGCCGCACCCACCGACACCGGCAGAGCAGACATCAGCAGCGAGCCCATTCCGACGATGGCTGCAGTCAGTCCTGTGCATAGGGGGCGCATAAGTGTTCGCGGGTTCGGCGGCGGCAGCCTCACAGCCTGCCTTTAAATTTCCCGGGATTTTTTTGATACTCGAAGCCGTCGATCGGTTTGCCC
>JBBKXR010000218.1:0-26892 GCA_037969585.1 Verrucomicrobiales bacterium | reverse complement strand
AGATCGGTGGCGGTCGAAAATCCGGTGCCATCGTTGCGATGATGGCGATCAGTCCGATCGCGAACGCGGCGTATGCAATCAGGTAGTGGCGACGTGTGGTCATCGTATCAGAGAAATCGGATGTGCTGCCAGGCAGAGCCAAAGAGTTTGAGCTGGCTCGAAAGCGGAATCAGCGCGGACGTGGTGCCGCCGTGGTGACCCCACCTATCGCTACCGATAGGTGTGAGGTAGGACGGTTGCGGGGGAAGGTCAGCGCGCGTTCTCAACGAGGTCCGGGTGCGCGCTGAGGCCACCACATCACAACAAAAACTCGCCGCTCTCCTCGGGGAGCAGCCATCGACCGATATGCGGGTCGATGGTTAAAGCCGAATGGGCGAGTCGCTGGATGAAAATCCAACGGGGAAGAAAACGACTCGAACCAGCGACGGTATCGGGACCGTTCGAGTCGTCGTCTGAGGACTTGAGCGACTTCAGCTTTTGGCTACCGTTCTCAAGCACTGACTCGGGCACAGTTTCATGCGCTGCCAAGGCAAACACTGAAGTGCGAGCGGCAGCCGTCAGTGCGAGTAGGGCCACCGCCCAGAGCAATAGAAGAAACCAGTGCCGGGAACGGATCATCAGCGTGAGAATGGTAACGAGGGTTGACTACGATCCGGCGACTGTGGCCCCAGTCAATTTTAAAAGTACCGGATCGCCGCATTTAGAATCGGCCGAGGTCGCTTGTCAACGCGGTCGACTTCGGTCAACTATGGTGATCGTTTTATGAAAATTTACGCCACTGTTGTTGCCTGCCTTTCTTTATTGGTGCTATCCCACGGGATTGCCGAAGCGGACGATTCGCCGCTGGCAAAGGCGCTGACGTTTCACGCTTCGTTCGACGGCGGGGTGACGGCTGATTTCGCCAAGGGAGATGCTGAGCTATACACGCTGATCACCAAGCCGGAGAAAAAGACCGAGGTCGGTCTGCACGCTGATGCTGCGGAGCTGATTCATGAGAAGGCGACCGGCCGCTTTGGGGATTGTCTGCATTTTAAGGCGAAGTCGGCGCCGCGCGTTTTTTATCAGGTGGAAAAGAATTTCCCTTATGCGACGTCGGATTGGCAGGGGACGGTTTCGTTTTGGCTGCGGACTACGCCCGACGAGGATCTTGCGCCGGGCTACACCGATCCGATTCAGATCACGCCGCGCAGTGCCCTCGACGGGTGTTTCTTTTTCGAGTTCGGCATTGAAGATCCGCGGCCTTGCCGGATGGGTGTTTTCCCGGATCGACTGGCATGGAATCCGGAAGACAAACCGAATGATGAGATTCCGATCGCGGAGCGGCCGTTGATCGAGGTGCCGACGCCGCCGTTCTCGCGTGAGAAGTGGACGCACATCGTGTGCACCTTTGAAGGTTTCAACAACGACGACAAAGCGGGCGTCGCGCGGCTATATCTCGATGGCAAGCTGCGTGGTGAGATGGACGGCTGGAATCAGAAATACACCTGGGATCTGGCGATGTCGCAGATTCGACTTGGGGTGGCATTCATCGGTGGCTTCGATGAGTTGTCGTGTTTTGATCGGGCGCTGACCGCGGCCGAGGTGGAGGCGCTGAATGGATTGGAGAACGGGGTCAAGGATTTGCTTGGCAAGGAGCCGTCTCAGGCAAAAGCCTCACAACTCAAGCGAGCGCCTCGTTTCGAAGTTCATGATCTTGAGGTCGGCGATAGCGTGCGAGTTCCCGGCGTGAAGGGCAATCCCGGCGGTATGCTAAAACTGATCTCGGTGAGCGAACCGAAAGGGCCCGTCTGGGGCGAGATCGCGCATCCGCAAGTGGTCGTCGAGGTTAACGGTGAGCGGGCGACCCTGGTCTCGGGTAACTACCGGCTGCCGATCAAAGTCGGCGGCGTGCAGATCGATTGTCCGATCACCGGTGGCTTGCAGAAGAACAGTCACATCGATCACTGGGCGCTGGAAAAAGATGCCCGGCTGCGAGTCTGGCCGGCGGACTCGGCGTGGATTGCGGAAGGGACGTTCGGCTATCCGGTGAAGCAAAAATTTCTCGGCAGCAAGACTTCGTATTCCAACGAACCGGTGGCGGGGCGCCCGAATGGGCAGCTCTATTATCATGCGGGGCTCGACATTGGTGGCTGCGAAGGATTGATCGATGTGGTTGCGGCGTCTGACGCGTTGGTGGTGTCTGCGGGGAACAAGATTCTGCCCGGCCACGAGCCGGCCGCGGGCAGCCCGGTCGAGCCGCGTTACGACGTGCTCTACCTTCTCGACGACCGGGGCTGGTATTATCGCTACAGTCATCTCGATTCCTTCGACGAATCGATCCGTGCCGGCTCGCGAGTGAAGTTGGGTCAGCGTCTCGGCGCCCTCGGCAAAGAAGGTGGCAGCGGTGGCTGGACGCATTTGCATTTTGAAATCAAGAGTCGCCAACCTTCGGGGCGCTGGGGCACGCAGGAAGGTTACGCCTTTCTCTGGCAGGGCTATCGTGAGTTGTATGATCCGCAAGTGATCGCGGTGGCGCGGCCCGGGCATGTCGTGGTGGCTGGCGATTCGGTTGAGCACGATGGTGCTCGATCGTGGAGTCGCGACGGTGAGATCAAATCGTGGCGCTGGCAATTTTCCGATGGCAGTGCAGCCGACGGAGCGGTGGCGGAAAAGAAATACGACGCTCGTGGTTCGTTTGTCGAAACGCTGAAAGTGACCGCCGACTCGGGAGCGACCGACTACGATTTTGTACCGGTGAAAGTTTTCGAGCGCGATGACAAAGGAAACACGATCGATCCGCCGCGGGTCCACGCGACCTTTCACCCGACCTTCGAGCCGCGAGCCGGCCAACCGATCACTTTCAAGGTGCGCAGTTTCAACACCACGCATGGCGAGGAAACGTGGAATTTTGGCGACGGCAGCGACGAGCAAAATACCAAGTCGGACGGTAACGTCGAGCAGCTGGCGAAGGACGGCTACGCGGTCGTCGAGCACAGCTACGAAAAACCGGGCGACTACCTGGTTCACGTCTGGCGTAGCGACGAACGCGGAGCGCACGCTGAGGACCGGTTGCACGTGCGGGTCGTCGAGTGAAATCGCGGAAATTGCTGCGGCGAAATCGTCGCAACCCGTTTGCCGCTCATGTGATACCGTGACGACTTCATGAAATCTCTCGTCGCCGTTATGAGCACCCTGATGGGTAGCCGCACCAGCCGCGTCAACCTGTTGGCATTGCTCAAGCTGGTCGCTGTGCTGCTGGCCCTGATCGGGCTCTACAGTGTGGTTTTTCACATGCTGATGGAGCGTGAGGGGCAACATCACAGCTGGATCACGGGCTTCTATTGGACCCTGACGGTGATGTCGACGCTCGGCTTTGGCGACATCACTTTCGAGAGTGATGCCGGTCGCTTCTTTTCCATCATCGTGCTGGTAACGGGCGTGATGTATCTACTGGTGCTGCTGCCATTTACCTTCATCGAATTTTTCTACGCCCCCTGGATGGCGGCACAAGAGGCCGCCAAGGCACCGAAGTCGGTGCCGGCAAAAACCGAGCACCATGTCATCCTGACCCGCTATGGACCGGTCGAGAAAATGCTGATTCGAATGCTGCGTGAGTATGGTTATCCCTATTTTGTTCTGGTGCCGACCGTTGAACAGGCGCTGGAATTGCGTGACCAGGGAGTGCCGGTAGTGATGGGGGATCGCACGGATCCCGAGACCTACGAGCGCCTGCATATCGAAAAGGCGGCGATGGTGGTGACCACACTTGACGATATCGCCAATACCAACGTCACCTTCACGGTGCGCGAATTTTCCGACACGGTTCCGATCGTGGCATCGGCGACATCAGACAGCGTTCGCGACGCGCTCGAACTGGCTGGAGTGACGAATATTTTGCGACTTGAGGAAATGCTCGGGCAGGCGCTGGCGCGAAGAGTGATCGGTAACGATGCCGCCGCTCACGTCATCGGCGATATCGATGGGCTGATCATCTCTGAAGCCAGTCCGGCACGGACTACTTTGGTGGGACAGACGATCGCGGAAAGCGAACTGCGCCAGCAGACCGGCGTCACGGTGGTCGGTCTTTGGGAGCGCGGCCAGTTTCGTCCGGCGGAGCCGACCTCAAAACTCGGTGAGCACACGGTGTTGGTACTGGCGGGAACCCAGGCTCAGATCGATGTCTACAACGAGGTATTTGGCCAACAATGTCAGGAGCACAACAAGGTCATCATTGCCGGCGGCGGACGGGTCGGACGGGTCACCGGCAAGGCGCTGACCAAGGTCGGCGTCGAGTGGACAATGATTGAAAAATTAGCCGACCGGGTGCGCAATATTGACCACGTCATCATCGGCGACGCCTCAAATTTCGACGTTTTGGTGCAGGCCGGAATGCAGGAAGCGACCACCGCGATCATCACCACACACGACGATGACATAAATATCTTCCTGACGATTTTCTACCGTCGCTTGCGCCAGAACATGCAGATCATCAGTCGTTGCACGCACGAAAAAAATGCCGCGCGCCTGCACCGCGCCGGTGCCGACCTGGTGCTGTCGTACGCGTCGATGGGGGCGAATACGGTGTTCAACGTGTTGCGCAGCAGTGACACCGTTCTGCTCGCTGAGGGCGTCAATATTTTCTCCGCCCGTGTGCCCGCCGCACTGGCTGGAAAAACACTCGCCGAAACTGCCGTGCGCTCGCGTTGCGGCTGCTCGATCATCGCCGTCGAAACCGGCGGCGAACGCGACATCAATCCGGCGCCCGATTTGGTGCTGGTCGAGGACAGTCTGTTGGTGTTGATCGGTTCGCTGGAAGCCGAGCGCGACTTCTTTGCGGTGTTTAAGCCTGAAGTGGTGTTGTAGGGCAAACGCCCCGCGAGTAGCACCCCTCCGGGATACTGTCGGTAAGGGTGGCTGGTCTGGGGTGTCGGTCGCTATCGCTTCCTCAACCCCCGGCTGATCGCTGTTTTCCCCCGTCGGGGAAATTCCGCGACGCGACGATTACTGAATCTCGAACAGCTCAATGTCGAACAGCAGTGTTTGGTTCGGACCGATCTTGGGAGGAGAACCTGCCGGGCCGTAGGCGAGGTGGCCGGGAATCTGGAAGCGGTACTTAGCGCCTTCGCGCATCAACTGAACGCCTTCGGTCCAGCCGGCGATGACTTGATTGAGACCGAACACGATCGGTTCGCCGCGGTCGACGCTGCTGTCGAAGACCTGACCGTTGGGCAGGTAGCCGTGGTAGTGAACTTTGACGCGGCTGAACTTTGTCGGACGCTTGCCGGTGCCGAGGCGCAGTGCTTCATACTGGAGGCCGCTGGTGGTTGTGTAGGTTTTGTTGAGCTCCGGATCGGGGATATCGGCTCCCTCGGTCGGGCCGGCAATTGCGGTGTATTCGGGTTTAACGTCAGCGTCTTCCTTGTTGGAACAGGCGGTGAAAGTCAGTGCTGCGGCACCGAGAACTAGGGCGGATGAGAGATGGAATCGATTCACAAGGCCGAGAAGATAGCGGTCGGGCTGCACCTTCACAAGTTCGCATCTGCCGGCTACTTCTGTTCTTGTTGGGGAATGGTGAAAACCGCTAACATCGGGGGATGACTGCCGTCCGTTTTTTTCACTGCGCCTTTTCGCTCGCTACGCTATGGGTAACGTTTAATGGGCGCGCCGGCACTGCCGAGGAAATCTTTGACGAGACAGGGGTGCGTGGTGGCCTGGTTGTTCAGGTCGGGGTAGGCGACGGTGGTGAGCTGACGGCTGCACTGAGACCAAACGAGCGCTACCAGGTCCATGCCGTCGATACCGATCCGGGCAAGGTCAAAGCGGCGCGTGAATTTCTGCTCGAAAATGCGGACTACGGATCGGTGGCGGTCGACCGCTTCGATGGTGCGGCGCTGCCGTACATCGATAATTTGGTGAATCTGTTAGTGTCAGAAGATATCGGCGCGGTGAGCGAGGAGGAAGTGTTGCGGGTGCTAGCACCGAAGGGCGTGGGGTATTTCAAAAAAACCGGATCGGAAGATTGGACGAAACTCGTCAAGGAGTGGCCAACCAGTATCGATGAGTGGACGCACTTTCTCCATGGTCCGGACGGCAACGCGGTGGCTCACGATGACGAAGTCGGTCCGCCGCGTCACATGCAGTGGGTCGGCAGCCCACGTTGGTCGCGGCACCATGATCGCATGGCCAGCATGAGTGCGCTGGTGACGTCGGGCGGTCGCCTGTTTTACGTCATGGACGAAGGGTCGCGCATTTCGATTCAGCTACCTTCTCAGTGGAAGCTGATTGCTCGCGATGCATTCAACGGCACCGTGTTATGGAAGCGTGACGTTCCCGATTGGCACAATCACCTGTGGCCGTTGAAGAGCGGGCCGACGCAATTGGCACGAAGGCTGGTATCGATCGGTGAAGAGGTCTATGCGACGCTCGGTATCGCCGCGCCGGTGAGTGCGGTCGATGCCGCTACTGGCGAAATTTTGCGCGAGTATGCGGGTACTGAACAGACCGAGGAAATTATCGCCTCAGGCGAAAATCTGTTTCTGTTAGTCAACGAGGCTGCTTGGGAGCTGAAGGATTTTTCGCCCCTGCACAACACCGGCGATCAAGCGCGTGTGCGCGAAGGCTTTGCCTGGAATGAAACGCCGCGCAAGGTGACCTGCGTTGTCATTGCATCGGGAGAGATTCTGTGGCGGCACGAATCGAAAGTCGCGCCGCTGACTCTGGCGGTGGACGAGGGGCAGGTCTATTTTCACGACGGCGAAAAGGTCGTCGCTCTGGCGCGTGACTCCGGTGAAATCGCCTGGCAGTCGAAGCCGGCAGGAACCAAGGCGAGCATGACCTTTAACTTTGGTCCTAAGCTGGTGATCAACGATGGTGTCGTGCTGTTTGCCGGCGGCGATCGAAAAATGCATGCCATCGATTCGACTTCGGGGAAGGAGCTGTGGACCTCGGATCACGAACAGGGCGGATATCAGTCGCCGGAAGATTTGCTGGTATTGAAAAGCACCATCTGGACGGCGCCGCTGACTAAGGGCAACGACACCGGTATCTTTACGGGACGCGATGTGCGCACTGGTAAGGTGGTCAAGCAGTTCGCGCCGGATGTTGAAACGTACTGGTTTCATCACCGCTGTTACATCGCCAAGGCCACCGACAATTTCCTCATGCCATCGCGGACCGGCACGGAGTTCATCGATCCGGAGACCGAGCACTGGGATATCAACCACTGGGTTCGCGGCGGTTGCCTTTACGGTGTGATGCCCGCCAACGGATTGACCTACGCGCCGCCGCACAATTGCGCCTGCTATCCCGAGGCAAAACTCTACGGCTTCAACGCGCTCGCGGCGCACAGCGCCAGTCGCAAAGCGATGCGCGACGGTCCCGACAAGCCAGCCGCCGAACGTCTCGAGAAGGGGCTGGCTTTTGACGCCGTGAAGACTGCCGGAGCGAAAGGAACAGGCACGGGTTGGCCGGCGTTTCGTCATGACTCCGCTCGCAGTGGCCACAGCGAGGAGGCGATTGCTGCCGAGCTGAAAGAGTCTTGGCAAACTCAACTCAGCGGTCGGATCAGTGCGATCACCGCCGCCGATGGACGACTGTTTCTCGCCGAGATCGATCGTCACAGTGTGGTCGGGTTGGATGGTGCAAGCGGGGAGGTCGCCTGGCGCTACACCACTGGCGGCCGAGTCGACTCGCCGCCGACCATCGATGGCGAGCGGGTGGTCTTTGGCTCCGCCGACGGCTGGGTCTATTGCCTGCGTGCCAGCGATGGCGAACTCGCCTGGCGATTTCGCGGCGCACCACGCGACCGGCGCATGGGAGCCTTCGAGCAAGTCGAATCGGCATGGCCGGTGCAGGGCAGCGTGCTGATCCATGACAACGTCGTCGGCTTCATCGCAGGACGTTCGAACTTTCTCGACGGTGGCTTGCGTTACTATCGTCTCGACGCCGACACTGGTGAGTTGATCACCGAAACGGTCATCGACGAACTCGATCCCAACAGTGGTGAAAATTTGCAGACTCACGTCAAGACGCTGCAGATGCCGGTCGGGCTACCCGATATCCTGTCCTGTGACGGCAGTTACGTTTACATGCGTTCGCAGAAGTTCGATCTCGATGGCAACCGGCTCGAAATCGGCCCGAATTCCGGCGACACACGCGAACAGGTCACTGCGCGTCAGGGTGACGGTACGCATCTGTTCGCGCCGATGGGCTTCCTCGACGATACCTATTTCCATCGCGCCTACTGGGTTTACGGCAGCGATTTTGCCGGCGGGCACAACGGTTACTATCAGGCGGGAAAAGTGACGCCGTCGGCGCGCATGTTGGTGTTCGACAAGGACAACGTCTACGGCTTCGGGCGCAAACCGGAGTATTACAAATGGACGACCACGCTGGAGCATCATTTGTTCTCTGCGAGCCGCATTCCGCCGGTGGTGCCGAAGATCGATCGCAAGGGCGAGATCAGTGGGGTTAACCAGGTTGGTTTTAAAAACAGCGAGAGTCTGAATCCGACAAATTCCGCGCTCAGTGTCGAGGCGTGGGTGAAGACAACCGCGAGCGATGGCGTCATCGTCGCGCGCGGCGGTCCCGCTGCAGGCTATGCTTTGTTGGTGCGCGAAGGAATTCCGCGTTTCAGTATTCGCGCCAACAGCGTGTTAGTCAGCATCGGCGATAAGCAAAAGCTCGGCGACGACTGGACGCATTTGGTTGGTGTGCTCGCCGAAGATAAGTCGATGACGCTTTACGTGAATGGCAAGCAGGTGGCCAAGGGGGAGACTGAACAGATGATCGACAGTGATCCGAAACAGGGGCTCGAGATCGGCGCTGACGCCGGGACGGCAGTCGGCACCTACGCGAGTCCGTTCGGATTCACCGGCTTGATCGATGAACTGAACATCTATCGCGGACCACTTAGCGCCGAAGAAATTGCTGCTCGCTACGCCACGCCGACCCTGGGAGCGGCGATCTCTGCGACGGCCGAAGCGGTGCTCGCCTGCTCGTTCGACAATGGCGATGCTCAGGATGCGTCCGGTAACAGCAATCATGGAACGGTCGCCAACGCCGTCCCGGTCGAAGGCCAGCACGGCACCGCACTGCGCTTCGTCGGCAGCAGTAAAAAAGGTAAAGGAAAGGGCAAAGGACCGCAGAAGATCGCCCCGACGCTGGTCGAGTTTGCCTGGTCACAAGAGCCGCCGCTGATCGTGCGTTCGATGTTGATCGCTGACAAAACGCTTGTCGTTCTCGGGCCTCCCGACTTGGTCGACGAGGAAGAATCGTTCACCAAAATCGCCACCGGAAAAGAAGACGAAGTGCTGCAAGACCTGACCGATCAAGCTGCTGCGTTCGATGGCGCTCAGGGCAGTGTTATGCGCACTGTGTCGACCACGACCGGAGAAACGATTCAGGACCTTAAGTTCGATTTCCTCCCTGTCTGGGACGGCATGGCAGTCGCTGACGGACGCCTTTACATCGCCACCAGCGACGGTCGGGTTGTGGCGTTGGCGGACTGAGAAAGGCTGCTGGCTACTAAAAATCTGGTGCAAGTTTTTCCACGCAGTGCGTCTGGAATTACTGGTGCTGTATTATTTTCTTCGTCGAGTGGCTGGCCAAGTCTAGCTTCACAGTGCGTGTCCAGCCTTTCGAAGCCTATGATAAATCGTTCCTGCCTTTCTGCATTCCTCGCCTGCTCGCTGATAGCGTTGCTGCCTCTTACTTCGAAGGGGCAGGCGGTTGACCCTGACTCTCCCACGGAGGCGAAACCGGAAATCGTCGAAGAATTGGTTCGGGTAAAGCCTGCCGATATTGGACCCAAAAGCGGTAGCGGCGAACTTCCTTCTACCGGTGAAGCTGAGGGCACGGGGGAAACCGAAGACGGTGCAGCAGCCGAAGCTGGAAAAACTACGCAGCCAGCTGACGGCGGTGCGGCGCTCGAAGTTATCTTTGATTGCTCGAACTCAATGAACGCTCCGCTGGGTGGTGTTGCAAAAATTAATCTGGCCAAGCAGGCCTTGTTTCATCTGACCGACACACTTGGAAAAACCGATTTGCAGGTCGGCCTTCGTCTGTTCGGGCACGACCAAAACATCGACCGCGAGGATCGCGTCAAAGGCTGCACCAATTCCGAATTGGTCATCCCCATCGGCGCTAACACCACCGATAAGATCCGCGCGCGCATCCCGTCGCTGACCGCTTGGGGGCGCACGCCCATCGCTTACAGTCTCGAGCAGGCTGGCAGTGACCTGAATTCGCATCTTGAAAATTCACCGATGATCCTGCTGATCAGCGACGGCCTCGAGAGCTGTGGTGGTGATCCTGTGAAAACGATTCTGGCTCTGCGCGATCGCGGCGTAAACGTTCGGGCGTTCGTCATCGGTTTCGACATCAGCGCCGATGAGCGGGCCGCTCTCGAGCAGATCGCTGCAGCCGGGGACGGACGTTACTACGACGCAGCGAACTACGGCGAGTTGTTACGAGCTTTCGATCAATTTGCCAATGACGTCGCGATCGCTCCGAAACCAGTAGAGGAAAAATACACCAACCCTGCGCAAGGCGGAGCCGACTTTGAAAATGCGACTCTCATCGGGCCGGGCCGATACACCGTTTGGAAGGATCTCGCCAAAGATGAGTGGGGTTATTTTAAAGTCGCGACAAGCAAAGGTCAACGCGTTGCCGTTCGCGCCGTGGTCCAGTCGAAGGCGATTTACCGCGATGACAGTGGTGAGTTTCGCGAGGCTAAATACGCTCGCGGCGGCGCAATGATCCGCTTTTTCCAACCGGACGGTGAACGCCTCAACGGTCGGCATATTATTCTTCGTGGTGAGGTCGGCAAATGGCAACGCCAGCACGCGCTCGACATCTCCGGAGAGGGATCGTATTTCGCCATCGGTGACGAGTATGGGCCGACCAGCCGCCACGTCCTTTTCGAAGTGATCGTCCAGGAAGCGGGAGACCTCTACGAAGGTTGGGAAGCTCCCGACACCAAGGACAGTGCCGACATTTTTGAAGCCCCACTCAACGATGCTTTCTATGGCCACCTCGGAACCGAAGACACCTTCGACCATTACCGCTTCGATCTAAAAGGCGCAGGCAACCCTGCTGAGCTCGACCTGAGCATTGCTTTTTCCGACGTCGACGAAGCGTGCAAGTTTCTTATCGAAGCCTACGACGCTGCGACGATGAAACGCATCGCTCGTTTCACCAAGCTGGAGAGCAAGACCGATCTGCGACTGGCCACCGAGGGGATGGACGGAATTGTCCTGTCGATTAAGGACAACAATCCAAAGCTTTATCATTTTATGAACAGCTATCTGTTGGAAGTGAAAACCGCGAAGTGATCGGCGTGCGGAAATGGGGTAGCCGCTTTCGGCCATTGATCGAATGAGGACAATTTGTTGCAATGTCCTCAGCTCATCATGATTTCTGAACGATTCTTTGCCTATACTGCTGTGTTTTATCTCTCGTTTGCCGCGCTCGCCTCGGCTGACGATTGGCCGCAATTCCGTGGCGTGAACGGTTCGGGAGTGTCGACGGCGACTGATCCGCTGCCGACAGAGTTCTCGCTTGAGAACAAAATGCTGTGGAAGGCCGAGCTTGGCGACGGCATCGGGTCGTCGGTTATCGTTGACGGTCGCGTTTTTAATACCGCGATGAAAGGCGAGGACACCTTCGTCGTGTTTTGCCACGATGGTGCGACCGGCAAGGAGTTGTGGAAAAAGGAGCTGCCCGCCGGCGAGTTGCATCGCATCACTCCGCCAAACAGCCACGCTTCGTCGACGCCGGTAGCGGATGTAGAGCGGGTCTATGTTTACTTCAGCACGATCGGCATCGTCGCCTTCGATGCAAAGTCTGGTGAAGAAGTCTGGCGTCATAAAACGCCGAAGCCGGCCTACCTGATGGATTGGGGCGCGGGCGCGTCGCCGATTCTGCACGATGGCAAAGTGATCTTCGCGCAGGACGATGACCTCGCCTCCTATGTGCTGGCGCTGGATGCGAAGACGGGTGAAGAACTCTGGAATACACCGCGACCCGATATGCTGGCGGGCTATGCGCTACCAGTTATTTGCGAAGCAGAAGGGCGCACCGATCTGGTGGTCGCCGGTTCGGGCAAGCTGATCGGTTATGACCCGTCGAGCGGCAAGGAGATCTGGAGCTGCAACACGCTGTTGCGCACGGTGATGACGTCGCCGGTGGTCGATGGTGACCGCATTTTTATGGCGGTGCAGAGTTATGGTGACACCAGTCGCACACTCAAGTTTGCGCTCATGCAGTGGCTCGACACCAATCAGGACGGTAAGCTGGCGCGTGAGGAAACGCCAAAGGAGTTCCACGCGCGCTTCGACGCTTCGGATAAAAATTCGGATAAGGTGATTGATGAAGTCGAAATCGAAACGGCTTTTCAGAGCCCCAACAACATGGTCGGTGGCGGCAATACTATACAGGCGGTGCGCGGTGGTGGCACTGGCGACGTGACTAAGACTCATCTGGTGTGGAACATCGACAACAAATCGCCGTCGAACCTCAGCTCGCCACTGGTCTACAACGATCGCCTGCACGTGGTCAAGTCGGGCGGCATCTCCAGCTGTTTCGATGCCGCCAGTGGCGAAGAAGTTTGGGGCCGCTCGCGGCTGCGCAATTTCGGTGACTACTACGCCTCGCCGGTGGCGGCTGATGGCAAGATCTACATCGCCGGGCGCAACGGCTTCGTAGTGGTCATCGATGATAAGCCGGAGCTGACGGTTCTCGCCAAGAATGATGTTGGTGAGGAAATTTTTGCAACGCCCTCGATCGCTGATGGTCGCATTTACATTCGCACGCGAGACAGCGTGGTGTGTTTTTCTCACGAGGCGAAGTGAGGTGAAACGAAGTGATGTGAAGTGTAATAATATGAAACGATTCCTTTTTTGCATCGCCGTCATTGTCAGCGCGAGCCTTTCCCTGAATGCTTACGCTGAGGGCCCGTCGGTGAGTGTCGTCGTCGGCGCTGAAGCTCCGACGTTGGAACGTCTGGCAGCCGATGAGTTGGCGGCTCTGGTCAGGGGCCTCTTCGAAGCGGACGTCACAGTCACCAATGCGGCTGGCGATGGCGCGGCAAATGTGATTCTGGTAGGTAGCCCGGCGACCAATCCGGCGATCGATGCCGCCCACTGGCCTGCCGAGTTGAGCGATCAGGGGCAAGTTTTGAAAAGTGTTAGTGCCGATGGAAAAAGTCAGCTCGTGGTAGGCGGCGGCAGCCCTGTGGCGACTTTGTGGGCGGCTTACGAACTGGGTCATTCGTTCGGCATGCGCTACCTGTTGCATGAGGATTTTGCCCCTATCGATGCGCCGGAATTTAAGCTGACCGGTTTTGACAAGGTGCTTGAGCCGAACGTGAAAGTCCGTGCCTGGCGGACCATCGATTCCAACGCCGCGGGCCAAGAGTCATGGGGCCTGGCGGATCATCAGAAGCTACTGAAACAGCTCGCCAAGCTGAAGTTCAATCGCGTTACACTGGTGATTCATCCTTGGCAACCGTTCTACGATATCGACAGTGGCGACAGTCCAAAAACGGACGGTCAGTTGTGGCACGGTCGGGAGTTCGACGTATCGGGCGACACTGCTGGTCGATCGGTTTTTGAAGGTGCCAAGGTGTTTCAGAATCCGGATTTCGCAGATGCGGAAACCGATGCCGAGCGAGTTGTCGCCGCCGGTAAATTGGTTGAGGGAATCAAGGCGAAAGCGGCGCTGTTAGGTATCGCAGTGACTTTTGAGACCAGCGAAAAGAGTGCCGACAACGTCGAAATTTTGTCACTCGGTCAGGATAGCGGTGGCGTGCTGCCGCAGTTTTCGACCAGCAAGTTGCCGGAGCGTCTGGCGGCGATCCGCAGTGACGGGACCAAGGCTGGGTTCGCGGTGAAGTGCTGGATCCCTGGCGACCTCAACCCTGACGTGTACTATCTTTCACGGGCATCCTTCGATGCTGAGCTGACGCCTGCGGATACGCTCGATTCACTGGTGACTCCGATTTGCGGTGAAGGGGTCGCCGAGCGACTGACAACTGGTTTTGCCGCAATCGAAGAGGTCACGGCATTGATCGAAAGGGAAGATCCCAATTTTGCGGTCCCCGATCCGATGATGTTCATGGAGCACTTTGATTCTGCCGAGCCGGCACCGGAGTGGTGGGCGAAGGCGAAGGAGCTCTACGGCACTGGGGTCAACGAAATGTATCGTGCCAATACCCGCGCACGGGGTGGAGCGCGACCGTTCATCTTGTATCACGCCAAGTATTTTACGTTCGCGCTGCACTACATGACGGCGGTCGAAGCGACGCGTGTGGCTGGCATTGCACGTGCCGAAAACAAGGATGAAGGCTGGATGGAAAATCTCGAATTGGCGGTCGAGTCGATGCACAGCGCACTCGACATTTACTCCGAGGTGGCGCGCGACAACAGCGACCGCGGCGTCATTGCCGTGCTCAATAAATACGCCTATCGCCCTCTGATCGAGGCGCTCAATGAAGCGCCACTTCCGTAACGGGGATCTGGCTAGCCCGTGCGGGACTAGAGTTGGCTTTCCAGCGGGGTCAGCGCGACGGCCGCAGGAGTTTCGACCGCGGTTTTCAGGGCGTCACGATCGAGATCGACCGGGCGTGAGTTGCTGAGATCTTCGCGGAAGATACGGGTTAATTCGGATGCGAAATCGGCATCCATCAGATTAAGGTTGGCCTCATCGTTGATCTGCAGTGAGCGAGGGTCGAAATTCGCCGAGCCGAGCGACACGAACAGCCCATCGGCGATCAGCAGCTTGGTGTGAATCATGGTGGGTTGGTATTCGTAGAGCTCGACTCCGGCTTCGAGTAGCTCAGGCCAGCGTTTACGAGAGGCACGCTGCACGGCTTTCTGGTCCATGTGCTCGCCGGGCATGATGACCTGTACTTTGACGCCGCGTTGCGCGGCGTTGCACAGTGCTTCGACCAGTGGATCGTTGGGGATGAAGTAGGCATTTTCGATGAGCAGGCTCTTTTGCGCGGAAGCGATCACCAGATGGTACATCAGTTCGATCGCGAACTCGTCCTGCTTAGGGGCGCTGGGGAAGGCGCTGGCTTTCGACGATCCGACCGAAGCTAAGGGTGGAAAGTGGCGGGGACCTTGAAGGATCTCGTCGGTGGTCGAAAACCAGTTGTCGGCGAAGGTTGCCTGTAGCTGTGCGACCACTGGTCCGTCGACACGGAAATGGAGTTCGCGCCATTCATCAGGATTGCGGGCATCACCCGCCCAGTTGTCCGCAATGCCGACGCCGCCGATGAAGCCGACCTTGCCGTCAACGATCAGCAGCTTGCGGTGGGTGCGAAAGTTGTAGCGGCGAAGATCCCACCAGAAGATCGAATGGTAGATCTCCAGGTTGACTCCGGCGGCCTTCATTTCATCATGATAGACCTCAGCCTTTTTGCACCCGTGGGCGTCGAGGATGACGTTGACTTCGACGCCGGCCCGCGCTCGTTCGGCCAGTGCCTGAGCGAATTGTGCCGGGACGTCGCCGTTTTCGAAAACGTAGGTCTCGAAGTTGATGGTTTGTCTGGCATTACGGATGGCGGTGAGCATGGCCGGAAAGATTTCTCGGCCGTTGTTCAGTGTGGTGAGCTTATTTCCGGAGACGAATCCTTGTCCGAGCAGCGCTCCCGAAGCCTGTTCAAACGAAGCGCTGCCGATGGCTGCAACGCTTGGCAGCGGCTTCCGGATACCGCTGTTTTTGGCGCACGAGGGCGAAAGTCCGGTGACTACCAGCAGCGCACTCAGCGCAATTGCGATCTGAAGTGCGAGATTTGGATCGGGTTTGTCGGTGTGCTCCATGTCTTGATTGTTAGCGTAGTACAGAACCGACGCATAGAGATGCAAGCAAAATAAAGTTGTCGCACATTTTCATTTCATTTCCTGAAAATGCGATATTATGCACTGGTTTCTGCGCTCCCTTCTCCCGAACCCCCCTTGGAATCGTGACTATCAAGAAGGATCAACATCTTAATCGACGGGTTTTAGCGGTCTCGATTTTATTCGGAGTGGCGGTGCTGTTGCTATTCGGCATGTCGGCGGCTTCATGGAGTACGCGCGCGGCCGTCGAAAAGGCTCAGAAAGATGTGGTTCTTCAGCAGAATATCGACGCGGCATTGATCGAGTTGCGGCTGCAGGCCATTAATGCCGAGACCGGACAAAGGGGCTTTCTGATCACTGGCGAGGCGGAATATCTCGAGCCATACAATCAGGCGCTGCTCAAGAAGGAAGAGCGGACGGCAGATCTGGTTGAAAAACTTGGTAAAGATCCGGAGATCGAAGGGCAGTTAACCCTGTTGTTTCAGTTGATTCAAGCAAGAGATCGGGAGCTGGACGAGGCTATAGCCATTCGCCGGGAAGCTTCGTTGGAAGCCACCATCGCGTTTATCCGCGCGGATGCCGCCAAACACTTGATGGATCAGATTCGCGAAAAAATCGAGGTGATCAGAGACATTGTTCGCGGACGATACAAAAGGGCCGAAACGCAGCTGCAAGCGACGTTGATTCGCAGCACTTTGATCATGAACGGCTCGGCGGCGATGGCACTTATCTCTGCTCTGGTTGGCTTGAGTTTGCTGATAGGGCATTTAAAATCGCAGGCGGAATCTCTCGAGATGGAGCGGGACAAAAAGCGGGCCGAGCGATCGGATTACGAGAAGAGCCGGTTTCTCGCCAGCATGAGTCACGAGATACGCACGCCGCTCAATGCGATGCTCGGTTTCACCGAACTGCTTGAAGACGAAATAACATCGGCCAAAGGGCGCAAATACCTGAAGGCCGTGAGTGACAGCGGGGACTCGCTGGTGCTGTTGATCAACGATGTGCTCGACCTGTCGAAAATTGAATCGGGCATCCTCAAGCTGGATTATGATTCGGTTAGGATTCGTGACCTGGCGCAAACGCTTTCGCTGTTATTTTCACAGCAGGCGTTGACTAAAGGCTTAGATTTCCGGGTTACCGTGCACGATGACTGTCCGCCATTTCTCTTGCTCGACACGCTGCGGCTGCGACAGATTTTGGTCAACTTGATCGGCAATTCACTGAAGTTTACCCAGGCCGGTTTTGTGCATCTGGACGTGAAGGTCGCCAATGTGCATGCCAAGCGTTGCACCCTTACGCTTGAGGTGTCCGATTCCGGTCGAGGCATCTCAGAGAGCAAAACAAAGGAGATTTTCAAGCCGTTCAAGCAGGCACGCACCGAGGACGAGTTGCTTGGCGGCACCGGTCTGGGGCTGAGCATCAGCCGCGAGTTGGCGACTTTGATGGACGGCACGGTGACGGTCGAAAGTGTGGAGGGAGAAGGCACCACCTTTACGGTTACGATGCCGGGAGTAGAGATCGTCGATGGCTCTAATCCTCCGCGCGGTGCCGTCCGGGAGGTTGAGAATTTTGATCTGCTTCGACCTTCGTCGATCCTCATTGTCGACGACAACCCGCTGAATAGGGAGCTGTTGGCCGGTTACTTTGAAGGAAGCCATCATCAGCTCAACTTCGCCACCAATGGTAAGGAGGCGATCGAGCAGGCCCAGCGCATCGTGCCTGACGTTGTGCTGATGGACATCCGTATGCCCGTTATGGGTGGGCAGGAGGCGCGATCGATCATGAAGGATGATCAGGCTTTGCAGAATGTGCCGGTGATCGCGGTGACGGCATCGAGCCTGCTCCGTCAGGAAAATGCTCTGCGCAAAAAATTCGACGGCTACATTCGCAAGCCCTTTTCCCGCGCGCAGTTGTTTTCCGCGTTGGATCAGGTCGTCCGCCGCGTGGACCCCGCTGATGGCGGCGAGGAAAAGTCGGTGTCGGACTCGGCGAGTCGGGGGGAAGGTGGCGCTGCGGTTGTTGTGACGGTCACAGGGGCGAAGCTTCAATCTGAAGCGCTGGTCTCCGAGCCCGAAACTCTCCGTAGGGAACTTATGGAGCTGAAAACTCTACGTTGGGAGCGCTTGACTCAGGCCATGGCAATGAGTGACGTTGTGGAATTTGCTGCTACTCTCCGTTCTCTGGGGGAGCACCACGAATACCCGCCTCTGGTTAAATACGCCGAGCAAATTCGCGAGCATAGCGAAAATTTTGAGCAAGCACAGCTGGAGAAGTCACTCAACGATTTCGAATCGGTCATCGAAAGTATCCCGACTTGTCCATCTGGAGACGCAGTTGAACAGTAATTTTTTCCCTATCATGACGAGTCCGGATCCGAACGCCAGCACCATCCTCATCGTCGACGATCAGGAGCGTAATATCCAGGTGGTGGGCACGACGCTGGCGGCATTCGGGTTTGATTTTATGACCGCCAACTCCGGGGAGCAAGCTCTCGAACGCGTTCGAAATCGAATTCCTGATTTGGTTTTACTGGACGTGTTAATGCCGGGAATGGACGGATTCGAGGTCTGTCAGGCATTTCACGAAATATCCGGGATGGAGGGTGTGCCGGTGATTTTTCTGTCTGCCGATGATGAAAAAAATACGGTGGTTCGTGCGCTTGAAGGCGGCGGCGTCGACTTCATTACCAAGCCTTTCAACAAAGCAGAACTTTTGGCGCGGGTGCGCACCCACCTCGAATTAAAGCATAATCGCGACCGGCTGAAGGAGTTGCTCACTTCGAGAGAAAAGTTCGTTGAGGTAATGGCGCACGATCTCAAGAACTGGGTCGGGGGTGCCAATTTTGGGGCCAAAATGCTGGTCGAGATGAAAGCCAGCCTTCCCGAACAGGCGCAGAAGCTTTCGCTGACGATCGATGAGGCTTCGGGCAAGGCGCTGGAATTCATCGAGGAGTTTCTCGAGAACACACGATCTTCCAGAGTAGACTTTGAGCTGACTCGAAAGCGAATTGATCTGGCCGAACTCTGCCGTGAATCGAAGTCCCACTGTGAAACATCGGCGGCAGCGAAAGGTATAGAGATCGTGCTCAATGTTCCCGAAGCGGCCGTCTTTGTTGACAGCGATCGGGTCGCGGTGTTGAGAATCGTCGACAACCTGCTCAGTAATGCAGTGAAGTTTTCTCCGGCAGGTTCCCGTATGGCGCTCTCTCTCGATCAAGAGCCGGCGGTGTTGACCGTAGAAGACAGTGGCCCCGGGTTTACCGACGAGGACCACGAGCAATTGTTTCAACCGTACACGCGGCTCAGCGCACGACCGACGGGAGGAGAAATTTCCACCGGCCTTGGTCTTTCTGTAGTCAAGCAGCTCGCTGATCTACTTGAATTAGTGATTGAGGTCATCAACACCGGCAGAGGTGCGCGTATCTCGGTAAAATTTTAGGCCGGATTGAAGCCGGTGATCGCTTTGGCACTCCTCGGAATGGAGGGTGGGGTCTGCATTGTCTGCTTTTACAGCGAGGTCGGCACGCGCTATGTTAGGTAGCGCGTGATGGCTGGCAGATTTTTACATCTTCGAATGCAACGAATGAGGGCCTTTTTAAAAGTGCCAGTTGAGGTGGCGTTTTCTTTTTTGCTGGCGCTCAGTTTGCTGTTCGGCTTGGCTGCGATTGATGCCGGGCTGCTGGCACAGAATGCTCCCGCTCTGCCAGCGCTACCGGCGCAAGCTGTCCCCGTTACCGTGGGACCCTCGGCGGTACCACCGTCGGCGCCGCCGACCACTGATCCGGCCATGGTGCAGGCGGTTCCGATTTTTGGGCCACATACCGGCATGCCGGGGAGTGTGGCTGAGGTGCCGCCGGACGTTTCGCCGCAAGCGCCGGCTGCAGGGGGAGAGGATCGATTGCCAGCGCCGCTACCGTCAGGGCAACAAGCTCCGAATGGAGGCGGGGGAGGTGGTTTAAAAGAATCCGACATCCGCGCCTACGCGATCCCCGAAATGGATCTGACGCCCGTACAGTCCGAGCCCGGTGGAGTGATCTGGGAGCGCAATGCGGTGCTCGCTTTCCACAAAGCGAAAACCTTGCAGCGACCTTTGCTGCTTCTGTTCACTGCGCAGTGGAACAATCTGTGCCAGAAACTTAGCGAGGAGGTGTTCGTCTCGAAAACGTTCAACGCCTTCGCCAAGGAAAATTGCGTTATTTGCTTCGTCGACTACCCGCAGAACAGTCGCGACGCGTCGGAATCAATGCTCCGGGTGAAGGAGAAATTTCAGGTTCGAGGTTACCCGTCGCTGATCATTTTCGATCCGGACGGCAATGTCGTCCAGCAAATGACCGGTTATCGCCCCGGCCGCGCGATCGCTTACTACAACGAACTGTTCTCGATCGTTGATCCGTTGTGCATCCACCTTCGCGACCGAAAAACGAAGCTTATGAGCCAAGGATATCGCGATTGGTCAGATGCCACTGGCACGCAGGTGTTCGCTCAGTTTATCAGTCATAACACTGAGAAAGTGATGATCTCAGGGCCGGCGGGAGATCGCTGGATCTTTCCGATCTCAACACTGGCGCCCGACGATCAAGCGCTGGTGCGGTCATTTCCCGAATACGAAAAAGAAGAGGCAGAGGCAAAGAAGGTTGGCAACGGGCGCGCGCGCTGACTCAATGCGCGTCGGGGGAAGGAATTGTCGACCGCCTGAAAGCCCGATAGCACCAAGTCCAGTCGTTCACGGCTGGGCAAAAACGGCTCGAAAATACGCGGCTTGTAAGGTCGTCAGCGAATTTATTCGGCTTGTAAAATCTCAGTTGAGAAAAGGATTCGACACCCGCTCGATGCCGATCGTCGTTTCCGGTCCGTGCCCGGGCAGGACCCGCGTTGAATCGTTGAGATCGAGTAGTTTTTTTTCGATACCCTGCAGCAGGAGTGGCCCGTCGCCGTGTGGAAAATCTGTCCGGCCGAGGCCACCAGCGAAGAGCACATCGCCACCGAACAGCAGCTCGTCATCGGGCAGTAGATAACACAAGCTGTCCGGCGAATGCCCAGGCACGTGACGGATTTCAAAGTTTGGTCCCGAGACACCGAGCGGTTCGACATTTTTCGCCTCGGCCAGAAGCTGACCGATGCTGAACGGTTGCAGGTCGAAGGGCCAGCCGATGGTTTCCTTCAGCACCGTCTCCAGCGTCAGATCCGCGTCAGGGCGGGAATGCGCGTAGATTTTAGAACCGAAGCGTTGCTGGACTGCGGCCGCATCTACGACGTGATCGTAGTGCAGGTGAGTCAGCAACAATGCGGAAGGTTTGGCGCCCTGATCGGCCAGCCAATCGGCAACCCCCTCAGGTGCGTCGATCAGCAAATCGCCGCTATCCGTCGACAGCCAATAGCCGTTGGTTTGAAAATAGCCGCCCGTGTAGCTTTCGATCTTCATAGGGAAATAGGTCCTGATTTTTGTGCGCCGCACAAGTCTTCTTCGGGGCGCTAGAGCCCATCACGGCTGACATTCCTCCCGCGATCTCGTCCCAAACTCAAGCACAATTGCCTTTTCCACTCGGGCGCTTTCGGTGTATCCTCCCGCACCTGCCGTGCGTTTGGCTTGCCATCGACGATGCAGAACCCCTGCCAAGCCGCTTTTTGCCCGATTTTTTATGTCTACCAGAGCCTCATCGTCCTCCAGCCGTTTGATGCGGCTCACCCTCCTTCCGCTGCTTGCACTCAGCTTTTGCTTAGCCGCAGCGCCGCTTAGCCGCGCCCAGTCCGACGTTGGTGAAATCGCCCAGCGCGTGACCAACATCCTCAGCGAAGAGCATTACCTGCAGAAACGCTTCGACGATGAGATGTCCGAGCGCACTCTGGAGAGTTACCTCGACTACCTAGACTACTCGAAGGTGTATTTTACCAAGGGCGACGTCGATCGCTTCAACTCGCAGTACCGGCACACGCTGGACGACGACATCATGGTGCAAAATCTCAGCGCCGCTTACGACATTTACGACGTTTACCTGAAACGCGTTCGCTCGCGGATTGATAAAATCAAGACGCTGCTGGCCAACCACGAGTTCACTTTCGAATCCGAAGGCCAGATTCAGATCAGCCGCAAAGATGCCGAATGGGCTGCCGACGAGGCTGCCGCGGACAAAATGTGGATCGACATCGTCGAAGGCGAACTGCGGCAGGAAACCCTGCGCAAAGAAGCCTCCGACCGCACCAAAGCGGAAGAAGCCGAAAAGGAAAAAAAGGACGCCGAATCGCCGAAAACCACGCAGACCATTCCGAAAGTTGTCCCTAAAGCTAAACCGGTCGACACCAACTCCGATAGCGAACCGGACAGCCCCGATCGCTCGACCATCGATGAGCCTACACCGGGTGGCGTCGAGCGCACCGCGATCGTCACCGAAAACAGTTCCAAAAAGCCCGACAAGACACCCAAGGAGAAGATCATCGATCGATACGAGCGCATCCTGAAAAGTATCAACGGCAACGACGCCGAAGATCAGGCCGTCATTTTCATCAAATGCATTGCCCGCGCCTACGATCCGCACTCCGAGTATTTCTCGCAGTCGCAGTATGACAACTTCCGCATCAACATGGACAAGCGCCTTGAAGGCATCGGCGCCATGCTCGGTCTCGAGGAAGACGGCAGCGCGGCCATCAAAGGTCTCGTAGTTGGCGGGCCTGCTTTCAAACAAGGCGAACTGCAGGTCATGGACCGCATTGTTGGCGTCGCACAGGGCGATGAAGAAACGGTCGACACCGTCGGCATGGATCTCAACGACATCGTCGATCTGATTCGCGGTAAAAAAGGCAGCATCGTTCGACTCGAAGTCATTCCTGTCGACTCCGGCGACTCCGGTGCCCACAAAGTGATCAGTATCGTGCGCGACCAAGTCGACCTGAAGGAAAGTCTCGCCTCGGCCGACCTGATCATCACCAAAGACGACGACGGCAAAGTACTCAAACTCGGCTGGATCAACCTGCTCTCGTTTTACAGTGACATGGGCGGTGGCGACACCAGCACCACCGCTGATGTGCAGCGTCTGATCAATCGCCTCATGGAAGAAGGCATCGACGGCCTGGTTCTCGACCTGCGTGACAACGGAGGTGGCTCGCTCGAAGAAGCTATCAACCTCACTGGCCTGTTCATTCCACGCGGCCCCGTGGTTCAGTCGAAAGACTGGCGCGATAATCGCGATGCCAAGTTCTCACGCAATCGCTACGCTCTTTACGACGGGCCGATGATCGTGCTCACCAACAAAGCCAGCGCCTCCGCCAGTGAGATCCTTGCCGCCGCCCTGCAAGACTACCGCCGCGCTATCATTGTCGGTGACAAATCGACCTTCGGCAAAGGCACCGTCCAGCAGCTGCGTCCCGTGCACAACAATCGCATGCTACTCTCCGTGCTCGCCCCGCAACCCGGCAGCGGCGCACTCAAGCTCACCATCCAGACCTTCTTCCGCATCTCAGGTGGCAGCACTCAACTCAAAGGCGTCGAGCCCGAGATCGTCCTGCCCTCGCTGAACGACGCCCTCGACATTGGCGAAGGATCGCTTGAGCATCCACTCGCCTACGAAGTTATCGAAGCTCAGGACTATGACCTTGTGGATCCCGATGGATTTCCAATCATTCCGCTGCAGGCAAACGTCGACAAGCGCAACGCCGAAAACGCCGAGTTCCAGTACATCCTCAAGGACATCAAGCGCGCCGAGAAGCGCATCGAGGAAAATGTCGTCTCCCTGAACAGGGCTACACGAGAAGCGGAGTCAGAAGATCTCAAAGCCTTGCAGGACAAGCGCAAAACAGAGCGCATCGCCCGGTTTGCTGAAATTCGTGAAAAAGAGAAAGGCTTGTTCACTGTCTATGGCCTTACCCAGGACAATGTTCACGATGCAAAGCTCACCCTGCGCAGCGACCTTACCCAGGAGCAACTCAGTGGAATGACCGCCGCCAAAGAAGAGGAAGATCCCGAAACTAAAGCCTTGCAGTACCCGCATTTGTTCGACCCGCTAAAGCGCGAGACCCTCGAGATTCTCAAGGACTACATCGACATCGAAACCGCCGGTAGCGGAGTCACCGGCGTCGGTGCCGCCAAGCCGACCGCCGACGCTGGCTCGCGGAACTGAGCTTAGCGGGGTAGCGATCGGCACAGCATGGGAGCGTGATTGTCTGGTAGTGGGGGATCCGCGGTCCTTCGTGGCGTCCGATTTTGATCGATGCATATTTTTAGCCGCAGATTCGTAGCCAACAGCCCGTAATGTCCGACACCAACCCCTTCGACGCGCTCGACGGGTTGAGTGACGATCTGCCGGAAGGAGAAATCCGACCGCTATCGCCGCGCCGGACGCGCATCGCCGAGCCCTTTGCCAATCATCTCAGCCTGCCCGACATCTGGCAGCAGGAAGCGATCCGCGCTCTGAAATCGGGCCATGACGTCATCGTCGACGCACCGACTGGCGCCGGCAAAACGTTCATCTTCGAAACTTACCTCGCCGGAGATGGCAGACGCCCTGGGCTTGCTGACGGACGGCAGGCCGTCTACACCGTCCCCACCCGCGCCCTCGCCAACGACAAACGCAGCGAATGGCGCAACCGTGGTTGGCCGGTCGGGATCGCCACCGGTGATCTCGCTGAAGACCTCGATGCTCCGATTCTGGTCGCCACGCTGGAAACCCAGCGAGAACGACTGCTTCGCGGCGAAGAAGCCGCCCCCGGCCTATTGGTTATCGACGAATACCAGATGATCGCCAATCCACGCCGTGGCCTGAACTACGAACTTGCTGTCGCGCTGGCTCCTGCCGATACCCAACTGCTCTTGCTCAGTGGCAGCGTCAGCAATCCCGAGCACGTCGCCGAATGGCTCGAAAAGCTCGGTCGCTCCGCTAAGGTGATCGCTACCCACCAGCGCCCCGTCCCGCTCGATGACGTCCCCCTGCAGGCCCTACCCGAAATTGCCCCACGTCAGATTCGCAACCATTGGCAGCGGCTCGCCGTCGGTGCCCTGATGTCTGACTTCGGCCCCCTGTTGATCTTTGCGCCGCAGCGCAGCGTCGCCGAGAAAATCGCCCGCAAGATCGCGTCGGTACTACCCGCCGATGACCCAATCGGTCTCGACGATCACGCATTAAAAGCCGCTGGCCCCGAACTCAGCCGCGTGTTGCGCAAGCGCGTCGCCTGGCACCACAGCGGATTGAGCTACACCCAGCGGGCCGGCATCGTCGAACCGCTCGCGAAAGCAGGACAGTTGCGCGTCATCGTCGCCACCACCGGACTCGCCGCCGGAATCAATTTTTCGGTTCGCTCCGTACACATCACCGATACCCACTACCGACACGGTCCCTATGAAAAGTGTTTTGGAGCCGATGAGCTGCTGCAAATGTTCGGGCGTGCAGGTCGTCGAGGACTTGACGAACAAGGCTTCGTTATTTCCTCCGATACCAGCCCGAGACTGTCCGACGCACGATCATTGCAACTACGCCGTAGCAACGACCTCGATTGGCCGACTTTGCTACGCGTTATGCAGCGAGCTGTTGAAACCGGTAGTGAACCCTTTTCCGCTGCCGAAGCCTTGCGTGATCGACTGTTCTCCGACCAACGAATCCAGCTCGGTTTTACATTCGAAAAAGGTGACATCGATCCGGCCGAAGAAGCCAAATCCTCCGGCAACCTATTTGGAATCGCTCCTACGATCAGCGAAGTTTTTAACTCGGCAGGGCAGTGGGAAACCTTCGATCCATCACTCGAGCGCAACGACCAAACACTGCTGTCCAATGCCTATAGTTTAACCAACGATCAGTGGCGTCCCGCACTGCAAAGCCCCGACCTGATCGCTCGGTTGATCCCAAAATTCAGTCGCCTCTCGAAACGGCCCGACAAGACCTACGGCTTCGAAATCGCCATCGCCAATCAACTTAAAGAAAGTGAAAAGGAGTGCTACCGACTCAACAAACGCCTGCGTAGCCTGACCCGCAGACAAGGTCAGTCGGCCCTCCTCGATCTGAGCCGGATCGAAGCCTTGATCCCGGCAGCCCTTGATGCCCTCGCAAAACCCGGCCACATCGATGGCTTCCAACTCCGTGGTGACACCCTTTACGCAACAGGCGACCTGTCCCACGCGACACACTCGACCTATCGCGACCACGCCGGCCGAACTCTCATCGAGCCGCCACGTCGCTCTGTTGACGTCAAAACCGAAACCCACTACACCGATGCCGACAGCGGAGCCAGCCTTCGTCCGCCCACCGATTCCGCAGCTTGGGCGTGGCGAAAACTGGGCCTCATCGATTCCAAAGGAGCGCCCACTGAGCGAGGTCAGATATTCAGCTTTTTCCAACACGGCGAAGGCCTGGCGATCGCCGCCGCGATCGCCGACGAGCATTACCCAATCGACGAACTGATCGATCACCTCGCTAATCTGCGCGGCGGATACCGATTCGAATCCGCTCGTTTGCGTGACGGCGGAGGCAGTGAGCGTCTTGCTTATGTTTGCCGCCAGACTTTCGGTACCGCCGATTTCTCCGGCTACTTAGAGCTGGGGCTGCCACCGGGCTTTGGAGAAGGCACCGCCGAGGCGATCGAGGAATGGAGAAACCACTCGCTGGCCCAGCTTCGATCGAATCAGCAGGCAGGGGCCAACGAAATCACCTTTGGCTCCGGCGACGTGGAACGAGCCTACATCGAATGGCTAAGCCTGCTGCGTCACATACGCCACGCCCCTAACGTTTCCAATAGGCGCTGGCAGCAACTCCAGTCCACAGCCGCCGAGCGCCTGCGCGATCACCAGCCCCGTCACCTGCCGCCACCCAACAATGGCATGGCCCAAGCGGGGGACTTAATCGGCTACGATGTGCTGCACCGTCGCACTCGACATCGCCTGACCTACCACCAATTGACAGCAAGTCAGGACCAATAGGGACCAATAGTGAATTCAAAATCAGTTGTCTTGGCAGGGGCGGCAAAGACTATCCCTCCATCCCGCACTCGCCACCCGATCGCCACCCGATCGCCACCCGTGCAAACGCCACCCGTGCAAACGCCACCCGTGCAAACGCCACCCGTGCAAACGCCACCCGTGCACACGCCACCCG
>JBBKXR010000217.1:0-48852 GCA_037969585.1 Verrucomicrobiales bacterium | reverse complement strand
AGGCGCGGCGTCTGATCGGTGAATATACACTGACCGAAAATGACGTGACCGGGCGGCAGGGTCGGGGCGGGCACCACGCCGATACGGTCGCGATTGGTGAATTTCCCATCGACAGCTTTCCCTGCCATAAGCGTCGGGCGGACGACCCGACCGATGTCGTTCTCGAAGGCTACCTGGGCATGGTCGACTCGATCACCCGACCGTATGAGATTCCCTATCGAATCATGATTCCCGAACGCGTCGACGGATTGATCGTTCCGGTGGCCGCGTCGACGACCCACGTTGCCTATTCGTCGATCCGCATGGAGCCGACCTGGATGGCGCTCGGTCAGGCAGCGGGAACAGCCGCTCATCTTGCGTTGCTTGAGCAGGTACCGCCTCGCGCCATTTCGATCGATAAATTGCGCAGGCGCCTGGCTGAGGATGGACAAGTCCTTGAGAAAGATCGCGCGGACGACTTGTCGGCTTCTGAAGAATCATTCAATCTCAACTCGAAATGACCCACGTTATGAAATTCAAACTGCCAACCTGTCTCGCTGCTCTGTGTTTGTCGTTCACCCAGAACTTGGTGGCCGAACCGTTGACGATTCTCGACTTGCCCGGTTCCGGAACTGATCCCGAAGCGATCGATTACGATCAATTGCCCAAGCTGACCGGTGCTCACGCGGTCATCAACCCAGCGAAACCCTCGCCAAGTTACAAGTCGGGGGGAAAGCTCGAGATGAACCGGCTGCGCCTTCAGTTGCACAACTACCTGGCTTTTCACGAAGGCAAGTTCTGGTGCATCTGGAGCGATGGTCCGAAGATCGAAGACTGGCCGACTCAGGAAATTAAGTATGCGACCAGCGAAGACGGCCTCAACTGGAGCGAAGTGAAATCGGTGACAGGCACTCCGCAAGAGCCCTACGCCTTCATCGCGCGCGGCTTGTGGCTGCGCGACGGTGAACTACTGGCGCTGGCAGCGCACTACAAAGGTAAGGCTGCCTTCGGGCCGGCCAAAGAGAAGGGGCTCGAACTGCTGGCTTACCGCTGGGATTTCGACAGCGATTCGTGGCAGCGCGAAGCGAAGCTCTACGACAACGCGATCAACAATTTTCCGCCGCAAAAATTGCCGACCGGCGATTGGATTCTGACGCGTCGCGATTCGCGCTTTAATGTCACGATCCTCATCGGCGGAAAAGAATCGCTGAGTGACTGGCAGGACTATCCGGTGGTCGAAGTCGGTGCAGTCAAAGGCTTTCGCCCAGACGAACCTATCTTCTGGCTGATGCCTGATCAATCACTCAACGCGCTGTTCCGCGACAACGGTGGATCGCAACGCCTGTTTCACGCGACCTCTGCGGACAATGGCAAGACCTGGACACCGCCGACGCTGACCAATTTCCCCAACTCGACCAGCAAGATTTTTTCGCTACCGGTCAGTCGCGGCTACCGGGTGATGATTTCCAACGCCAACCCGAAGTTGGGGCGCCGTCAGTTGCACCTGTCGATCAGTGAGGACGGAAAAAAATTCAACCGCATGGCCGAAATCGAAGTGCCGACGCCACCGGTCGCTGAGGGTATCGACACTCTGTGGAAAAAGTTCCAACAGGGTATCGGCAGTCTGCAGTACCCGCACGCGATCGAGAAGGACGGCTACCTGTGGGTGGCATTGTCGCGCAACAAAACGCAGACCGAGATCATCCGCATCGCGCTTGATGACATCGATGCTTTGCGGAAGTAGTGGGGTGTTAGAATCGAAGCGATTGGCAACGTGGACACAGCAACGTGGACACAGCAACGTGGACACAACAACGTGGACACAGCAACGTGGACACAGCAAAGTGCCGGAGGCACGGTAGATGGTAGCGCGGTGTGAAGGTCGCCTCGCGATCAAGCGCCGGGAGGGATTAGAACGCCTCGATAGAGCCCCGGCAGGGGCGATAGAACGGGACGCAAGCTCACCGACGCTCGATAGCCTTCTATCGCCCCTGCCGGGACTTTGCATATTTTATTGCCGTTTTCCGGTGGCTCGGTCGCTGGCGCTCCCTTCAACACCGGCTACCGTCTGTCGAGCCTCCGGCCCTTTTGTCGGAACCGGAACCGATCTCGACGGTGAGGTGAGGTGAGGTGAGGTGAGGTGAGGTGAGGTGGTCGCCCGCGTCATTGCGGTAAGATTTTTGCCGTCGCACGAAAGGGTTTGTCCTAGGCTTCCGGCCATGCAGAAAAGCAAACGTTTCCATTATCTTGCCCTGTTGCTGGCAGGCGTCGCCGGCACAGTAACATCCTTGCCAGCTCAGAGCCCTCCGCAAGCGGTGCCGTTCGAAGTCGAGCGCAGTGTCATCTTGAAACGCGATCCCGGCACCACGGACGGCTCCTACTGGATGCATGCCCGCGCGGCGATGATTCCGGCTTCAGTGACGGGCGGGAAAAACCCTTCGGCGCTAATGGTGTTGTTCAAGTTCCTCGGGCGCTCGGATTTTTACTCAGGGCTGTACACAATGCGCAGCGATGACAGGGGCGCGACATGGAGTGCCCCGGCGCTGGAGCCGCAGCTCGACTGGGTGAAAGACGGTGACGTAAATATTGCCGTCGCCGACGTCGTGCCTGATTGGCATGAGAAGACGGGAAAATTCTTCGCCATCGGGGCGCAGGTTCGTTACAGCGCGAACGGTAAGCAGCTCGAGGATCAACCTCGTGCGCATCAAACAGCGTATACGGTTCACGACCCGAAGTCAGGAGATTGGAAGCAGTGGCGCACTATCGAAATGCCGGAAGGCGACCAGTTCAATTTTGCTCGCAATGCCTGTGCGCAATCAGTCATCGAGGATAACGGCGACTTGCTGCTGCCGTTTTACATCGGCGAGAAGGTCGGCAAACCATTTTCCAGCACGGTGGTACGCTGCACTTTTGACGGTGACCAGATCAAGTATGTCGAACACGGCAACGTGCTCGCCCTGGAGACAATGCGAGGACTCTACGAGCCTTCGCTGGTGAAGTTTAAAGGCCGCTATTTCCTGACCTTGCGCAACGACATCAAAGGCTACGTCAGTGTCAGTGACGACGGATTGCAGTACGCCGATCCTAAGCCGTGGACCTTTGAGGACGGCCACGAGTTCGGCACCTACAACACTCAGCAACACTGGCTGACGCTCGGCGAAGGTGACGACGCCGGTCTGTTTTTGATCTACACCCGCCGTGGCGCCGACAACGATCATGTAGTTCGTCATCGTGCGCCGCTTTTCATGGCGCAGGTTGATCCAGAAAAACTGGTCGTGATGCGCGCCACCGAGCAGGTACTGGTTCCCGAAAATGGATCAACGCTCGGCAACTCGGGAGTCACCGTGGTCAGTGCCGACGAGTCGTGGGTGACTGTGGGGGAAGCTAATGTCGATCGCCCCGAAGCCAAGGCGCGCGGTGCGGAAGGCAGTGTCTATGTCGTGAAAGTGCGGCGGGCGAAGTAGGTCGTATAGCCGCGTTCGCGTGAGTGTGTTTTCGCGCTAACTTTGCGAGAAAGGATGGCATGAAATTTCTGCCCTGCCTCGCGCTCTGTGCCATTGCCTTTTCCGCTGCATCATTGTCGGCTCAAGAGGTGACCGACATCGGTGATCGACGTGAGTTGTTCGTCGATCAGGCGCTGATCGAGTCTCAGGAAAATGTCCGCTTGGTCATGCATCGCCCGCACGACGAGGGCATCGCGATGCCTTTCGATAAGCCGTGGGAAGGTGGCTTCAGCGGATACGCAACGGTCATCAAGGACGGCGATCTGTATCGACTCTACTACCGCGGTCTGCCGGAATCGGGTAAAGACGGCAACGAAGCCGAGACCACGTGTTACGCCGAGTCCAAGGACGGTATCACCTGGACGAAGCCGAATATTGGTCTGTTCGAGGTTCGTGGCGAAAAGGATAACAACGTCGTCATGGCGCAGCGCGCGCCGGTGACTCACAACTTCAGCCCGATGCTCGACACCCGCGAAGGCGTGCCTGCCGACCAGCGTTTCAAAGCGATCGGCGGCACGATGAAAAGTGGATTAATCGCCTGGGTGTCAGCCGAAGGCAAGGATTGGCGCAAGCTGCAGGAAGCGCCGGTGATTCCCAACGAGATGGTAAAGTACAAATACTTTTTCGACTCCCAGAATCTCGCCTTCTGGTCGGAAGCCGAGGGCAAGTACCTGTGCTTCTTTCGCGTTTTCGAAGACAGCATCCGGCGCATCGCTAAGACCACCAGCGACGACTTCATTCACTGGACTGAGCCGGTTCTGATGGAGTATGAGCATCGCGGCGGCGAGTCACCGATCGACCATCTCTACACCAATCAGACTTCGCCGTACTTTCGTGCGCCGCATGTCTACGTGTCAATCGCGGCGCGCTTCATGCCCGGGCGGCAGGTGCTCAATGACGAGCAGGCCAAGGCGATCAACGTGAATCCAAGCTACTTCAAAGATACGTCAGACGCGGTGTTGATGACATCACGGGCAGGCAACGATTTTTACGATCGCACTTTTCTAAGCAGCTTTGTCAGACCGGGCGTGGGCGCGCAAAATTGGGTGTCGCGCACCAACTATCCAGCGCTCAACGTCGTGCAAACTGGGCCGGCTGAAATGTCGGTTTATCTCAACCAGGACTACGCTCAGCCGACCGCGCACCTGCGTCGCTATTCGATGCGTATCGACGGGTTCGCCTCTGCGCAGGCCGACTTTGTTGGTGGCGAAATGGTTACTGCACCGATCAAATTTTCCGGCAAACAGTTGGAGTTAAACTTCGCCACCTCGGCTGCGGGTGGCGTCAAAGTGGAGATTCAGGACGTGGACGGAGAGGCCATACCGGGCTTCGCTTTAGAGGATGCAGTTGAACAGATCGGTAACGAGATCGAGCGCGTCGTGACTTGGAAAACTGGCAGTGACGTCTCCTCGCTGGTCGGCAAGCCGGTGCGTCTGCGCTTCGTCATCAAGGATGCGGATGTGTACGCGTATCGGTTTGGGAAATAGGGGCGCGGCGTTGCCCGCCGTTTCTCAAGCAGCACTTTTCCGTCCTGGAGATGCCGTTCGCCAGGCTGGTTAAAGTGCAGTCCTTTTTGCTTCTAACGTGGCGGGTAAGTCTCTATATTTGATTGATGCTCACCCGACTGGCAGTGATTTTTCGGGTTCGCTCTCTTTACGTTCTAATTGTGTGTTGCCTGACGTGGCCGGCCGCCGCACAGGATGCAAGTGTGGAGAAAGCTTCCCCGATCCTCGATACCAATGGTCTTCCGTTGGAGGAAATTCAGCCAGCCGACGTTTGGGTCCATGTTGACCATGTGCGGCAGGAACTGGAGCAACTCCGGGCCTATATGGGGCGGCCAAAGGATTCCCGATCGGAACTCGATATCAGTGGAGCGGAACCGCGCGAAGTGTTTTTTCAAGCAGTCACTCTTTTCCGCAAAGCCGACCGGTTGTGTTTTGAGCAGACTCGTGAGCAGGCCGGGGAGGAGCCAATGCCACCCGATGGAAAGATACTGCCGGGACATGTTTACCAAGCGGTCGACCGGGCGCTGCAGCGGATCCTGGTAGTAAAGAGCAAGCTGGGCCTGACCACGGAGCTCGCTATATCTGCCCGTGACGATGATCGCACGCCGAGCGATGTGCTGCGTTCGATCATTCAGGCAAACCGGCAACTCAATTTGTTGCTCGAGCGGCAGTTTGCGCCCAGTGACGTTTTTGGGCAGGTCACCTTGGCGGTCGGCTACTCCGAAAGGCTGCTCGATCGTTTCCCCGGCGCCGTCTCTATGCCCGATGCGCCGCCCTTTGCGCCGAACAAGCGTCCGGCTCATGTCTACGGCCGGCTGTTGGATTCTTACGAACGCATCCGGCAGATCATCCTCGCTTCCGGTTTGAAAGTGCTCGAGTTGAAACGTCCGGATGAAGAACTGATCCAGAATGTGGCGCCCAGCGATGTGTATGACATTGCCTCGCTACTGGTCTCAGAGCTGGCATTTGTGCACGGCCGGATCGCTGACGCAGAACCGTTGCGCAAGGTCTACTTCTCCGGTAGAAAATTTCCCTCCGACGTTTTTCAACGTGCCGGCATTCTCGAAGCCCAGTTGGTCGATCTCGAACGACGCGTTGCGTTAAATCCCGACTGGATCCGCAATCCGCCCGCCGCTTCGCCCGTGAAGTAGGCCAAGGAAAAAACCGAAACAGCAGCACAGCAATCGATGGACGACGCGCAGACCAGTTCCGACTCCGCGCGAACCGGAAATTTACGGCGACGGCTGTTTCGCTCGCATCTGGTCGTAGCCGCCATCGGGCTGGGAATGATGCTGGTCATGCTGCTGGTTGCTCTCGGGCTGCGGTCGAGCGCGCATCGGCTCGCGCAACTCCGCGGTCCCACTGCCAGCGTTTCGGCTCGTGCCCTTGTGGGGGTTCAGCGATCGATGGCGGAACTGCGCGGCTGGATTGCGATCGGCGAGCCTGAATTTGTCAAACAACGAGCGCATGCATGGAATGATGATATCGAGCCGTCCCTGAAAGAGCTCACCCGGCTGAGCGCGGATTGGACGAAAGCTGAAAACCGTCGCCGCCTTGCGGAGGTAAAAATTCAGCTGCAGCGACTCAAGCAGGCGCAGTGGTGGATTGAGGACGTTGCACAGACCCCGGGTAACGAACCGGCGAGGGTAATATTGACCCGGGAGATCGAGCCGACCGCGGAAGACTTGTTCAACGCGATCACCGCGCTGATCGAGATCGAACAGAGTCTGCCCGATGGATCGCAGCGAAAGCGCCTGCTTGGCACGATGGCGGAGGTACGGGGTCACCTCAGTCAATCTCGATCGAGGCTTGCTGCCTTCGTCGAAGACGGGCTCCCGGTGGATCGCAGCGCTTTCGAGGCGGCTGTGCAAAGAGCGGCCAGGAGGCTCGATGACTTGGCGTCCCGTGCAGCTTTGATGACGAGAGAGCAAGGGGAGTTGCTGGGACTGGTAGTCGAAGAGCTACCCGTCTATGAAATGCTTGCGAGGGACATGATCGCATTGCGCAGTAGTGATGAATGGAACGTGGCCCACTCCCGCTTGCGCAACGAAGCCGTGCCATACTCACGCGAAGCGACCCGGCTGCTGGAGGAAATGTTAAGGGATCAGGAGGCACTGATGGCTGCCGATGCGAAACTGGTGACCAGGATCAGCAGCGTAGCCATCCTGATCGCGGCGCTCCTGATGATCGTGATGTTCATCGCCACAATGGCTGTTTCCCGGCGTGGTGCGGATCAGCTTGCGGGGCCGATCGCGGTCCTGTCGAACGCCACCGAGGAACTCGCCGCCGGGCGAATGCAGAACGATATCCCGGTGACCGGCGACGACGAGGTGGCCGACTTGGCGCGATCGTTCAACACAATGCGCAAAACCCTCCAGCAGAGCGAAGCTGCCCTCAGGGATGCCGTCGTGGCTGCCGAGCAAGCCAATAAAGCGAAGAGCGAATTCCTCGCCAATATGAGCCACGAGATCCGCACCCCTATGAACGGCGTGATCGGGATGACCGAATTATTGCTCGGAACCAAACTGAAGCCCGAGCAGCTCGATTACGCCCACCTGGTGAAAGAGTCGGCGGAAACGCTGCTGACGCTGCTCAACGACATTCTCGATTTTTCCAAAATCGAAGCCGGCAAGCTCGAACTCGATCCCTATCCGTTCACTCTCCGCGATTCGCTGGGTGATACCCTGCAGACGCTTGCGGTCCGGGCCAGCGAAAAAAACCTGGAACTTGCCTACCACATTCCACCCGATCTGCCCGACACACTGGTGGGAGATCTCGGCAGGGTGAGACAGATCATCGTCAACTTGGTCGGCAATGCGTTGAAGTTTACCGAGAAGGGCGAAATTGTCGTCAGCGTCGCTGAAGATTCGCGCGACGAAGACACGGTTCTGCTTCGCTTCAGCGTCAGGGACACCGGTATTGGCATACCCAAGGAGAGTCAGGAGAAAATCTTCGCCGCTTTCTCCCAGGCGGACGGCTCAACCACCCGGCACTACGGCGGCACTGGCCTCGGGCTTACCATTTCCGGCCAGCTCGTGGAAATGATGGGCGGTCGAATCTGGATCGAGAGCGAACCGGGCGAGGGCTCCACCTTTCACTTCACTGCCCGCTTTAAAATCGATTCACGGCCGGTGGGCAGTTCGCGCCGCAGCCTGCCGGAAACGCTGCAGGATTTTCCGGTTCTTGTGGTTGACGACAATGCCACCAATCGCCGCATCCTCGAAGAGATGATTCTCAGTTGGGGCATGAAGCCGGTGTTGGCTGCGAGTGGGCCGGAAGCGTTGACCTGCCTTGAGGAATCGGCAGGAGGATTTCGGCTGGCGCTGTTTGATCAGATGATGCCGGCGATGGACGGTCTCGAACTGGCCAGGGCGATCCGCGATCGCCCCGAGAAACTGGGCCGGCCGCAAATCATCATGTTGTCGTCGGCGGACCGCGCTGGATCCGTCGAAGAGTTGCGCGAGATCGGCATCGTCCGGTGCCTGACCAAACCAGTCAAGTCGTCCGATTTGTTCGCCACGATTACCGATACACTGGGGATCGCGACTCGTGCGCCGACCGATCCAGCGGAGCACGCCGACATGGAACAGCTCGCTTCGGTGCGCCCACTCAAGTTGCTGCTGGCTGAAGACGGCCGGATCAATCAGATGGTCGCGGTGAATCTCCTTCAGGGAAGGGGGCACGCCGTTGAGGTTGCTGAAAATGGCAGGCAAGCCGTGGCCACCTTTGAGCGCGGATCCTTTGATGCAGTACTGATGGATGTGCAGATGCCCGAGATGAATGGATACCAGGCCACGCAAGCTATTCGTGATCTCGAACAATCTTCCGGGGGGCACATCCCGATCATCGCGATGACGGCCAACGCGATGAAAGGTGATCGCGAAAAGTGTCTCGAGGCCGGAATGGACGACTACGTCTCCAAGCCTATCAATTCCGAACAGTTGTTCCGCACACTCGAGAAATATTTCGAGGGGGAGGATACTGCCGATGATCCAGCAGGTGAGCAAACTGATGCAGTGCGCGCCGGCGAAGCCAAGAACGATGACGACGAGCCGCCGGTTTTTGATCCCGAAGATTTTCGCGCCGTCATGAGCGATGAAACATTGATGAAGCAGCTGATCGATGTGTTCGATGAAGAAACATCCGCCATGCTTGGAGACATCAAGAAAGCCCTCGTCGCCGCCGATGTGGAGGCGCTTCACAGAGCAGCTCATGCACTCAAGGGGCTGATCGGAAACTATTCCGCACCGACTGTTCTCGAACAGTCCCGCGAACTGGACGAGTGCGCCCGTGCCGGCAATCTGGAACGTGCCGGCGCGATGCAGGGTGAGCTCGACCGGGAACTCAAGCGGCTCGCAACGGCTCTGGTGGATTTCAGGAAATCGCTTAGCTGATCCGTTGGCAAAGTGATTAGGCGGCGCACAACTTCTCTACAGCGAATGAGACGATTGTTCTTGTCGGGCGTGCCCAATCAAGGAAACTGGGTGCCCTTGTGATGAAAGAAAAGTTGCTCTGCGTTTCACTCATCTGGTTGAGAAGTCACCCCCGGCACCAAAACCGGCGACGCCTGCCGGCCCGAAGTCGCCTGAAAAGTCGAATTCGAAAACGGTTTCCGATACACGGCTGCAGCCAATGAGATCCTTGGTCTCGATGCATTATCATGAGCGCAGGTCGCTGGACAATTTAAGGCAAATCCAGGAAACGCACGATGCGCTGGCGCAGTTAAACGAATAAATGACCAACGAGATGAAATCCTTGAGGGAGAGATCAGCACGATTGCCAAGTCGGTTGCGACACTGAAGACGACGATTGAAGCGCCCAAATGAAATGATTGATTTTATTCAGCAGAAATTGCCGTTCGGAGTTCCCATGCGCTGGACCTGGTTTGCGGCGGTGGTAATGGCATCACTCTCCTGGGCCGGGGCGTCCACGGATAGCTTCGCCCAGACGCCGACTGACTGGCCGAAGTCGTGGAGCGACTATCATTTGCGCTTTGAAGCGTTCAAAGAGGGGCGGAAGAAGCATGTACCGCTGGCAACGCTCAAGTTCGACGCGGATGAGTTCTCACTGTTCTGGGAAGATCTCCCGGTGGATTGGAGCGAAAAGCTGGGGCTGAGCCTGTTCTCGAGTGGCAAATTCGAGTTGAGAAGGAGCCAGAGCAACGCCACCTCGCAAGGCATTGGGTTTCTTTTCAACGGCAGGCAATTCTACCGCGTTCCGGAACCGGGGATCTATTTCGCGGCGCTCTATCACCCGCTGGAACGATTGGGTTATCAGACGGTCAGCAACACGGTGGTGCTCGAAGTGTACCGTGACGAAGGTGATGGCGAATTTCACGCCAGAGAGTTGCCGGCGAATGACCTGAAAGTCAGCTATATCGGTGACTCGGACTGGAAAAACTGGGAAGACTTCCATCGGTACGACACCGGCCGACCACTGCCAGAGAAGGCACCCTCGTTTGAACCGGGCGCGGTCATTGACGAGGTGAACGGACCGGCGGTGTGGGCAAAAGTAGCGGAACTGGACCAGTCGTCGCTGAAGTATCTCGAATGGCACCAGTATCTCGACGGACGCCTCATTCAGGTGAAGGAGTATCTAGCTCACGAAGTGTTGCCCTTCGATCAGGGGCCAGGCACTTATGTGACATTGTTAGTCGCGCATCACCAGGGCGTTCGCGTGCCAATCAGCGCACCGTTTCAGTCGTTTTTTCCCGATGAAGGCGATGGCAAGTTAACTCGCGAACCCGTCGACAGCGATGGCGATGGTATCCCTGACTACTGGGAAAAACTCTACGGCCTGGATCCTGATAATTCATTGGATCCAAGCGGCACTGATCGCTCAGCCTACAAGAGTGACGTTCGAGATCGCGAAGCGAGGTAGAGGCAGGGACCGTCGGTTGGACGCGTGAGCTTGAAAAGTGACGGGCAACCTCGTTAATTTATGTTTTTCGTGGCCTCGATGAAGTTCGATGGCTGAAGTGAGTTTTGATAGTTTTCGAAATGGCAACCTACCCTGAGGAAACCATCCTGATTTACTGCGCTGCCTTGCCGGCTTTCTCCTTAGCCCGCGGTTTGCGAAGGTCTTCGCGGAACTCGGTGCGCAGGCGCGTTTTGGTTTCGGTCGAAATATCTTCGAGACTCTGACTCTTGTCGAATTCCAGCGAGTAGGCGTAGTCCAATGTGGTCGCTTCGCGGCCTGCGCCTGTTGCCACTTCGAGGTCCCAGCGCAGAATCCCTTTCGGCCGACCGAAGCGCAGGTAATCCGGATCTGTACTCAACGGCATGGTACTGTTTTCCAAGCCGACACGCAGGCTCATCGCGTCCTCCATGTGCGGGGTGCGTTCGCTGATCCGCAGGTCGATCGGCGTATCCTTGTAGGAATCGATCACCAGTTGGCAGGCGATCGTCACGTGGCGATTGCCACCTTGTACGGTATCGGTGCGATCGGTCAGGCTGCGACGCACTCGTAGTTGCCCGTCGACACCGAAGCCCATGCGAAACCGGGTGCCTCGTGCGATCGTAGGCACATCGGTGCGACCGATAAATTCACTGTCGAGGTAGACATTCACCTGCCCGCCGAGGAAGTGCTGCCCGGAGCTGTTGGTCAGGTCCGCTTCGCGAAATACTGAGGGGGTTAGCACCGGAGCCGCCACGTGATAAAAGTCGGCCGCGCACTGATGATTCGACACTGGCACCATCTGCGCATCACGGCGACTGACCACGGTCACCGGTTGCTCCAGCGAATAGTGAATACTGACGTCTTCGCCGATTCCCTCGTCGAGCTGCTGCAGGGCACTGAGCCGTTCGGATAGCTCGATCAATTGAACGCTGGCCGCAGAGTCGTTGGCCTGAAAATTGGCATCGACCGTCTCATCCAGTGAACGTGCGCGCAGTTGCCCTTTCGCCGCCAGGCTGCGTTCCGCCACCGCTTGGTTGTAACGCGTTTCATTGCTGCCGCTAGCACCGTCTGAGTCGGAAGAAACCTGAACATACAGTGGAGAAAGTCGTGGATTGTACGCGCTAACCGTCGGCGACGCAGTAGACAAGGTTAGTTGGGCGTTATCCCAATCCTCGCCGCTGACCTGATGGATGAGAGCATTGAGCTCGACGTTAGCCTGAGAGTTTTCGGTGTCTCCACGCACATTGTAGATGGGGTTCCAGCCGCAGTCGCTTACCAGGTAGTTAAGATCCAGACTCGCCGGTCCGGCGACCTTCTTGTCGACATAAACGATCGCGTCAAAAGTGACCGGTGGGCCAGCGGCGAGCTTGCCCCGTTGCCCCTGCAACTCCTTGAGCTCTTCCTGATGATCTTCGATTTCAAAATCCAGCTTCATGATTTCCTGCGAAGCGGTCTCATACTCGCGGAAGTGCATTTGCGTGACCTTTTCCAACTCCTCTGCCTGCAGCACTCCGTGGGTCATCTCCTGTCGAGCCGACGGAGCTACAAAACCGCCGAGATCTTTGAGGAAATCCTGACGAATTCGCCGCAGTGCAATTTCGTTGTTGGCGTCCGTGATCGATTTCTCGATGCCTTCAATCGCGCGGTCGAGCTGCGTCACCTGATTCTGCATCAACTCCGCTTCGTTGGTCGGATGAATCCTCGTAGTCACCGAGCGCACCTCTACTCCCGTTGCCTCGTCGGCAAATACCGACGCCGGATCCGTTCCAGTCGGCAGACTCTCCACCAGCAGTTCAAAGGCGCCCTGCTGGTCGGCAGGAATGTCCACCCGTCGGGTGATTTGTGCGGTCCCTTGATACAGCGTCACCGCAGTGATCTTTCCACCCGAGCGAATCGCGTCAGCATAGTCGTCGATCGGAGGTTCAGCAGGTTTTGGCGCTGGAGCAGTGTTCGTAGCGTCGTCATTCGTGGCATCGTTTTGAGCGATCAGGCCGCCACTCAATAGGGCGATGGCGGCGCCGACGGCGAGAGCGGGTTTTAAAGGCAAGGTGAGAATCGAGAATTTCTTTTTCATGGCAAACAGCGGAACGGATCTGTGATTGGACAGATGGAGTGGCGGCCTAACGAAGGCGATGCCCATCCGTCAGATACGCAGACGAGAGTGGTGTTCTTTCGTCTGGCGCAGAAAATTATCATTTCTGGCGGTCGCCGTGGCTGACGCAGTCCTCTGGAAAGGAAAGCTCAAAGCCAAGTCGGGAACCTTCGCGGGGCGCCTCACGCTAACCATCCCGGCGACGAAAACGGTCGTCAGCGGCGTGTTGTTACAAGGCCAAGCCCTTGGCACGCGATTCCGTTCCCCACCGATACCAGGTGGCCCGCTGCTTTTGTGCTTCAAAAAATTACGCGAACAACTCGTCGATCACGGCGGTGCTGTCGCCGTGCGAATCGACTTCGATGCCTGAGCCCTGCAAGAGGCTGAGCCACAGATTGCAGAGCGGCGTTTTGGCGTTTTCCATGACTAAGTGGCGACCGTGCTGGACGCCGGCGCCACCTCCGGTAATGACGGTGGGGCAGTTTCGAAGATCGTGAATCGATTCGATGTTGCTGCCGTAGCTGAGGGTGGTGTGATCGAACAGACTGCTGCCGTCGGCTTGTTTCGATGCCTTGAGTCGATCGATGAAAGAGGCGAGCAACTCGGTCTGCTTGTCGTCACGCATTTCGGAAACGGTACGCCGCGAGTCGTTGGTGTAGTGACTCATGTTGTGGGCGCTGATGGTCGCGCCGAGACTCTTGATAAAAGAGTCGACTGGTTGCCGGTAGGTCATCACCCGGGTCGCATCGACCTGCATGGCGGCGATCATGATGTCGTACATCAACTTCACTTCTTCGTAGCCTTCGATCTCGCCGCCCGGTTCGTTGATCGGGTCTTTTGGCTGTATTTTGGGGACTTCGAGCCATTGCTCTTCCTTGGATAAGCGCACTTCGATGTCGCGAATCGATTGCAGGTATTCGTCGAGCTTGCCGGTGTCGGTTTGGCTCAGTTTGCCACTCATCGACCTGGCGCTTTCGAGAACGGTATCGAGCACGCTGCGCTGCTGCTTGAGCATGGCCTGACGCTGTTCCAACGGAGTATCGCCGTCGGCGAACAACTTGTGAAAGGCGGCGAGCGGAGTGTTGAGGCCGGCGATGGGTTTGCCCTGGCCATTCCACGCCATCGACAGGCCGGGACCGTGGCCGGAACTTTCGGCATTGTCGCAGCCGAGCTGAAGAGAGGTGAAGCGAGTCTCTTTGCCGAAGACTTCGGCAGCGACCTGGTCAGCGGAGATGCTGTTGTGAAAACTCTGACCGGGCTCAGCAAAGCGGTTGGCACCGGTGAGATAAGAGGTGCTGCCCCAGTGACCTTCGTTGGAATAGCGATTGGTCAGATTCTGGATGACGGTGATGTCTTTTTGGTGGCATTTCAGACTGGCGAGACCGGCAGGCAACTCGTAGTCGGTGCCGGTCGTCTTCAGATCGGGATACCATGACTTGCGCGTAACGCCCCAGCCGAAGCCGAGGAAAATCATTCGCTTCGGCGGAGCGACGAGTTTTGCGGGGGCGGCGAATGCCGACGATCCGAGTGATTCGAGAAACGGCAGCGCGATCAATGCGGAGCTGCTGCGCAGGAACCCGCGACGGTTGGTCTGCAAGGTAGCCGGGGAGTGGGCGGAACGTTGTGCTGACATGAAATTTAGTGTTCGGTTAGGCGGTGAGAGGATCGAGCGCAGGTAGCTCGATCACTTTTTCCGGAAAGTCTCGGATTGCACGAGGGCGTGAATGAAGGCGCGTGCCTGGTATCCGTCTTTGCTGGCGTCGGCGAGGATGGACTCGGCTAGATCGAAGTCGGTAAAACCGTAGGGGCGACCCAGACCGTAAGCGATCAGGGCTTCGGTGAGGCCGCGCGAAAAGGCATCGCCGCGCTCGGCGATGCGGTCGCGCATTTCAAAGTAATCGTTGAATGCCGTTTGGTCAGGCAGGGTGCCGGCGCGGGCGGCGGTGGATCGTTGAGTAATTTGCGCATCATCCAGGAACCGCGCTCGACCGGTGACGAGCGTTCGCCGGCGGAGCCCATGGCCAGCACCGCAGCGGTTCCGAGCAAACCTCCGCGTGGTGAGCCGGCAGGTAGGAGGACTTTTCGGAACTGATTTCCGTCGACGCCATCGATCCCGTAGTGGTCGGCGAGCAGGTCATCGATGACCACGAAATCGGACTTGAGCAGGCGCTCGACGCTGAGGTTTTCGTCGAACAGGGTTTTCAGCGTGTAGAAAATTTCCTTGCGCGCGGAGTTCTTGCCGCTGTCATCGAAGTCGGGATAACGCAGGAAGTTGAATTGGAAAAAATCCAGTCGATCCATGTGCAGCCACTGTTCGGTAAAAGCGCTGATGAACTCCATGGCTCTGGGATCGGACAGCATTCGCTCGGTCTCCTGTTGCAGCACTTTCGGCCGATTGAGATCGCCTTTACGGGCGATGTTGTAGAGCTGCTGGTCCGGTGGCGAACTCCACAGAAAATAGGAGAGTCGCACGGCCAGTTCGAGGTCAGTGCGATCGCGTTTTTCCGGAGTCAGGCTGGGTTCAGTCAGGTAAAGAAGTACTGCTCGAACTGATCGCTGGAAAAGAACAGGCCCAAACCCACCGTGTCGAAGGTTCCGGGAGTGATGTCATTGGGTAGACCCTCGGCATCGATCGGCACCCCGAGCAGGTCCTCGATGGTGTTTTGGTATTCGCGACGGTTCAGACGGCGCATGGTGATGACACCGCCGGAGTCGCTGAGGATTTTTCTCGCCTGCACCAGCTGATGGGAGAGATCGTCGAGGAACTGGGCCTTCTCGGCGGCGATGGGTTGCTTCTTGTCTTCCGGCGGCATTTCGCCGGAATTGAGTGTGTTCAGCACTTTCTGCCACATCTCCGCCGACTGCGCCGTGTCCGGGGTGAACGAAAGCTCTTCGAGATTGACCTCGCCCTTTTCGCTCAAGCTGTCATGGCAATCCAGGCAGTAGCTGCTCAGAAAACCAAAGTGCGCCTCGGGCATGACCGCCTGCGGCGCCTCCTCGGCGTGGCTGAGCGGGGCGAGAACGGATGCGGACGCGAATGCGAATGCGATAAAAGCCGCTGATTTTCTGAAGCGGATCATGGGATTGAAGCAACTGATGTTATTTCAATCCCAAACGGTCATCACGCGCGATTAGTGCGCATGATGCCGCCCAAAAATTTTGCTAACCAATCCGAATCCGGTGAGCCCACGCGAGTGGTCAGGCAAACTTGAACGAAAACAGGTCGCACTCGGTCATCGCAAAATGCAGACGAATCGGTTTTCCGGCGAGCGACGCGAGTTTGGCGTCACCGCGCCAACTGACCTCTTTATCGAGCGCATCGCCGTAGACCGGTGGGCAGTCGCTGAGTGCGAAGCCGGGGGCCGGCGTGCCGTCAGGGTTTTGCAGTTCCACCCGAATGCCGCCGATAGCGCTGGTGCTGAGGTTGAGCTCGAGTTTTTCACCGGTGAAGGTGATCGGTTTGGTGATCAGTTCGCCCGATTCGGAACCTGCGTTGATCGAGATGAAACCGTCGGGGCGGAGGGTGTAGCGGTCGCCGCTGCGGTGCCAGATCGACAGTTCGTCGCGCGCGGTCTGAATGACATTTTGCGCGACATAGTTGGAGCGGTTGCGCCAGGCTTCGGGATCCAATCCGGGACGAATGAAGGCATTGGTAAAAGGACGATCGTATTTCTCCGCGCCGGCACGGGTCGACATGAACAGAATGTCGGTGGCGTTGACGTCTTTCAAATCGTAACCGGGAGCATCGCCACGATCGGGCACGAAGCGGGTCGGCAGGGCGATGTAAATGTGCGGCGCTCGCTCGTAGGCTTGGGTGTGATTAGTATAAAGATGTTCGCCGGGCAGGTTCGGATTCATCGCCACCGGCTCGGACCAAAGTTCGAAATCGTCGGAGGTCGCGCGGCTGACGCTGCGCAAGTTTTCGTCGGGCGTCCAGGTGCGGAAGTAGCAGACATATTTTTTCTCCGCCGACGACCAGAAGGTGATGTTCGGAGAATCGAAGGCGTGTCGCCACTCGGGGTTGAAGGAGATCGCTTCGTTCTTTCTCTTGGTCCACGAAATGCCATCCGCTGAGACAAAGCCAAACAGACCGGGTTTGGGGGTGACCTTACCGGGATAGCCGGCGAGCGTTTTAAAGCGTTCCTTCGGATCGACACCGGGGCGGGTATCGAGGAATGGCATGAAGTTGGTCAGGTACGGCGGGAGGTTGGCGATGATACAGTTTTTGCCCTGACCGCAGTCAATGTCGTTGACGCCCATGTCGGGGAATTGCCACTCATGGCCGTCGCTGCTGCGGGCGTAGTGCAGAGTTTCGCCGGCGTGACCGGTGTGACGTTCGCCTTTGTAATCGGGGTCGGCGCCGCGATACCAGGCATGGAAAATGTCGCCATCCTTGATGATGGTTTTCATGTGATGCACTGGCAGTGGCGACTTGGCGCGCGGCGTTTTGATCGGCCGATTTAAGCGCTGCTCAACCCCGTTCATTGACTCTATCAACAAGTTATCCACAAACAGTTCACGCCGTGAACCAATGTGAATAACTTGTGGAGAAGCCGCGGACAACACGTGAGCGGTCGATGCGGAAATCGCCGCTGCGCTAAGCGTGGCGGTGCTTTTAAGCCATTTACGGCGGGAATAGCGAGAATGGAGCATGGTGAATAAGTCCTGTTAATATCTCTATTCCTGACGGCGGAAGGGCTTGGTCGGTGCTTACTGGAAATAGATCTGCACATAATCCGACGCGTCGAGCGGCAGGGTCAGGCGGACGTGATTTTCGCCATCGGCGGTGAATTTGAGTTCGCTGTGGTGAACGGAGGTGACGCGAGCGCAAGAGCGATCGGCGGGGAGGCGGACGCGTAGGGTGACGGCCTTTTGCGGTTCGAGGGTGTGATTGGCGAGGGGGATGATCATGCCGCTATCGGCGTAGAGCGGGATGGCGTCGACCAGGGGAATGTCGCAGGTCAGTGGCGGGTCGATGCTAGCGGCGCGCACGGGAGCGAGAATCAGGTCACGGATTTTTGCAGGGAAATGCCAGGGATTGTTGGAGCGCGCGAGGTGCGGATCGTTACCGGTCAGGCTTTCGCTTTGCGCGCGGTCGGCGAGCACCACCGGCGGAGCGGGGTGTTCGCTTTGCTCGTCGGGGGCGGAGTCCGATATTACCTGTAGGTAACGGCGGCCTTCGATGGCTTGCTTGATGTACGGCAAGGCGGGCAGATAGCCGTGACTGATGACGCGACCTTTGCCGGCCGCTGCGGTAATCGTGGCCGGGCTGCCGTCAGCAAAGGTGGCGAGTGTTTCCGCTCCACCCCTGGCGGATTGGCGTTGCGAAACCGACAGCACTTCGAGTTTTTGATCGCCGGAAGTGACGGTGTCGGAGGGCTTGAGGATGTGCACATAACTGCCCGAGTTGAGGAAGGCTTGATGCTCTTCCACGGGCTCGCGTTTGGCAGGGATCAGTTCATCGAGAGTCGTCAGTGGGCGGTTAAATTCGTCACGGCTCGCAGCACCGGCGCTGAGGTGCAGAATGCCGCCGGCTTTGACCCAGGCGGCGAGTTTTTCGGCGGAGGCGCGGGTCAGGTTGGGTCCGCTGAGGTAGGCGACTTTGTATCCGTCGAGAGCGCCGCGTTCGATCTGTCGTTCGGCGAGAATGTCGACCGGAATTTGCGCGTGGGCGAGCGCCATCCAGGTGTGCATGCGGTCGAAGCCGTAGGCGAAGTTCTTTTTCATCGTCCAGATGTCGGTCGACGACGAGTAGAGCAGAGCGACTTCGGCTGGCAGCGGTTTGGCATCGATGAGCAGGTCTTCGGCGGCGCCGATTTCGCGCACGACTTCGCTGAGGTCGCCCCAGATTTCCGGGGTGCTGTAGATCGTGTGATTGTCCCAGGTCGGTCCGCCGGCGTGGGTTCCCCAGGGGACGCCGTAAGAGTAGGCCTCCCAAAGACGGATGCCGCGCGCGGTTTCGCTGGCGGCCTTGGTTTTGATGTCCCAGCCTTTGCGTCCAGCATAAGCGATGAGAAAATGGCCGAGCGTCTGATCGCGCTCGCGGGCGGCGGCACGCATCAGGTCGACGTTGAAGGCGGCGCACTGATAACTCGACGCGCCGTTCGACCAGTCTTCGCTCCAGATAGCGTTCTGGTCATCGCTGTCGAGCAGTTCGAAATAGTCGACGCCCTGGCTGTAAAGGTTGGCGGTGTAGACGGCGCCGTCACTGAAGTTGGCGAGCATGGGGATGTCGTCGCGTCCGTAGGCTTCGCCTAAAATTTTCGATTGGGTGGCCATGAAATCACCGAGCGCACGGGTGCGGAAGCGCTGGGTGAAGTAGTGCAGGGCGGGGTGTTGATCGCGTTCGCTCTCGAGCACGGGAACGACTTTTTCCCAGCTGTCGACGAGCAGGTCGGCGGGCGTTTTGCCGAGTTTGTCCTTCAGCCAGGTGCGGAAGGCTTCGTGGTAGGCGGGGTCTTTGACCATGAACTCGGACGGCTGGCCGGTCGGTTCGTCGGTAAGCATGCAGTGGCTGACGTCTTCAATTTTTTCGCCGGACTCGGCAAAATGCTGCGCATGGATGGCGGCGTTGGTGCGCATTTTTTCTGTGTCTGGTTGGCAGAAGGACTCGTTATTTCGCAACCAGATCTTGCCGTGCATCGATGGCTTGTCGCGGTTGGAAAAGCCGAAGTAGTCGAGGGTCTTCCACTCGCGATCCATGATTTCCTGATCGACAGGCGTGCTGTAACCGCCAACGGTGGCGCTGATGTAGAAGGGGATTTTTTCGGGCTTCTTGCCGATGGTCGGCCAGTCATAGGCATCGGCGATCTTGCCGGTGGCTTCGGCGAACTCGCGGTCAACCTTGAAGCGTTCGAGGTTTTCCTTTGTGGTCAAGTTAGGGGGCATGACAACGATCAATCCGTTGGGCTCCGCATCGATATCCATGGTGCGAACGATGGCTTTCTCGTCGGGCGCCGTGGCGAATTCGAATTTGCCCTGCAGGCGGTCAGCCTGATCGGCGTAAGCGTAGCGGGCGGAGATGTTGAGAATGGCGCCAGTGTCCTGGTAGAGCATCGGAGTGATGTTGCACCACGGGGTTTGCTCGCCGTTCTCGAAGGCGTCGGCCTTAATATAGCGCAGGCCTTCAACGGTGCCGGCTTTGGACAAATGCCAGTGGCCATACCAAGGTGCGCGGTAGTGATCGGCGAAGATGTGCAACTGGATGGGTTTCTGGTAAACGTCGCCGAGCGTGACGCGCATCCAGGTCTGTGGGCCGTAGCGCAGGTGATCGGGCTCGCCGTCCTTGTCGGTAGTGATCAGCAGGCAGTCGACGTTGCGCACGTAGCTGGTGCAGTTCTTTTTTTCGTGTTTTGTCAGGGTTAACTGGTAGTCGCCGGGGGTCAGCGTGAGGTCGACAAAATCCCAAACGAAGAGCCAGTCCTTGATGCCTTCGCGCGCTTTCAAGTCGAAGGTTTTGCTGCCGACTGCTCTGTCACCTTGTGTGATTGTCAGGGTAAAAGGGCCTCGTCGCGATGAGTGATAATTGTGGCGTAACCAGATGCGGTAGTCAGCCACCTCGGTGATCTGCAACGGCGAAGTGGCGCTCGCGCCAGTGTCACCACTGGCACCGTTGAGAGTTTTGACACCGGAGGCACCCCGCGCCTGGTGGTTGTCATTGATTGTCCAACCGTCGGACGAAGGCGTGAACGACGTTTCGGCTTCGAGAAAAATCGGATCGGCGGCGTGGCTGAAACCGATCAACGAGAGCAGGGCGGCGGCGAAGAGGACAGTGCGTTTGATCATAGTAGGCAAGGCCATGCTGCGTAAATGGTGGACCTCCGACAATAGCGGACACGCGGGACCGGGATCAGGTGCTCGGTGATCGTCGGGACTCGGCAACCCGGCTGATCCAGCCAGGTTTTGGTGCGGCTTCCGCAGGTTCGGTCACGGATTTCCCTCGTCGACGATCCGGTTTCCCTCAATCTGCACCCGGTCGATGACTTCCACGGCTTGCCCTTGGTCGTTTCTCTGATCGAGATGGATCAGTTCGTTGGATTTCCGCAAGCTCTGTGAGCAGCGCTGGAAGGTGTTGCCGCGAATCAGGACGTTCCCGGTCGCGACTCCTTCGTACCAGTCATTGAGCGAAAGGGCGATCTTGATGGCGGGACTGGCGATGCCTTCGAAGCGGTTGCCCTCGATCACGACGTGGCGGGTCTGGACCAGTATTCCCTGGGCCCGGGTCTCGCGAAGCACGTTGTTGCGGACCACCATGCGGGCTCCCGCATTGTCCACGTTTCCGACCAGGGTGCCGACGGCCACTCCGTTTGGAATCTCGGTCAGTGTCAGCATGTGTCGCTTGCTGGTGTCGCGAAATGGATCGCCCTCCAGCTCGGCGGTGCCTATGACACTGAAGTCGCCACCGATGAACACCCCCGTTTGGCCGGACTTCCCCCAGCTGTTGAGGCTCGTTTTGCGGACCGGCGGCTCGACGGTGATCTTGTTGGAATCCCTGTCGATGGCGGTGACCGCCCAATAGTTTCCCTTGTTGGTGATTTTGTCGTCGCCGTTGGGGCCCAGATCGCAGTTTTCGATAACAATGTCGCCGCCGTTGGCGTTGATGTGGATGCCGTCGGACGAAACGGCGAAAAAAGCCAGCGGATCGCCGCTGTCCAGTCGGCAGTTGACGCGATCAATATGCAGGCCGCGTTCGATGTCGCCGCCGATCATCATGCCCGGAATGCTCACGAACTCGAGATCCGAGAATGTCAGATCCGAGGCGCCGTCTTCGTTGTCGATGATGACTCCGAATCCGTTGTTGTTGTAATGCAAGAGCCAGACATGATTGCCGGGAACAAGTGGGCGCTCGGTGTCCCTCGGTGAGGTGCCGACGAAACTACCGTCCCGGTAGGCGAAGTGGTTCTCCTTGCCGCCCCGGTTGACGAACAGTTCGCTGTAGCCATCGACTTTGATCCGCCAGCCGCCCGACGGAGCCAGCTCGGCATCGCCGACGGTGATCAGTTGTGGTTTCTTTTCCCCGAAGCTCGCCTCTAAAGCAGCTCGATACTCCGCAAGCACTTCAAAGCGGACCCCCGCCTCGGTGGCGTCCGTCTCGATGCGGGCAACGGTGGCCAGTAGCGCTTTTCCACGAATGGTCCCATTCGTGAGTGTCATGCGTTGACAGTTCTCGATCACGATCGCAGCGGTGGGCGCAGAACATTGCAGAGTGCAGCCATTTAAATTGATTACGGCGTCTGCAAACCCTTCCAGCTTGAGATGCGCCGCGCCCTCCCTGGGCGGAACCAGTGTGATCGTCTTCCCCTCTGGAAAACGGATCACCCCGACCTTCTTTTCCGCCGCCTCTTCCAGATGGTCATTTAGAAAGCGAAATACATCCGCCCCGACCGGTGGTTCGGGAATGTCGTAAACCCCATCGCGCGATTTCGGCTTGAGCACCACGGCGGTCAGTAGGTCCGGGTATTCGATGACAAGATCTGCCGCGTCGGCTCGGTCGAGCATGGGCGACACGGAAGGCATTTCCGTCGCGGAGCGAAAATCGGAAGATTCCGTAGCACTGATCGAGCGGTCGGCAATGCTGAGAGCTTGCACGTCGGCAATCGGCACGCCGGGCTTGTCTTCGGCACCGACCAAAACGATCACGGCTGTGCAAATTGTGCAAATTATCGTCACGAAAGCCGTTCGAGACTTCGCGCTGGTGAGAGGGGGTGTTCCGGTAGCCATTTCTAATGCGTTGATTTTGAGTGTTCCGCGAACACAGAGCAAGAGGGAAATAAAGGGGGCGGGCGCAGCGATGAGGACAGCTGTTGCAAGTATAGTTTTACCGGAAAGTAATGAGGTCAACAGGGGTGGCTGTTGCGCTGCGGCGACCAGAGGCGGAGCGAGAGAGAAAGCGTGAATCCGAACAGGCTTGGGGCCTGCGGCCGTTAACCGCCGACCAATTTCTCGCCAATCAAGCCGAGCAGGAAACCGGCGACCGCGCCGAGCGGAGGTGCCCAGCGGCGCTCGATTTTTGCCTGCGGGGCGATGTCCTGAAAGACGATGTAGAGGATGCCGCCAGCGGCGAACAGCATCAGCGCGGACACGGCAAAGGGGTGGTGCGACAAGAAATAGTAGCCGAGCAGGCCGGAGAGGGGGCCGGCGAGCGCCATGGCGGTGAAGGCGGCGAGAATCGTTCGAGTTTTAAAGGTGGCGGATTCTTTGAGTTCGCGGAAAGAGTTGAAGCCTTCGGGAAGATTCTGCAGCGCCATTAGTCCGGCGAGAATGGTTGCGGTTTTACTGCCAGTGGCGACGGCGGCACCGAGCGCGAGCGCTTCTGGAATGAAATCGGCGAGCATGGCCACCAGTTGGCTGACTTGGGTGTTCAGCCAGGCGAGATAGCGTTCGAGCGCCATGAAGGTGATGCCGCCAAGCGCAAAGAACAGCGCGACCCATCCGGGCGAAAGATTTTCACTGCCGTCGGGCACGAGCACCAAAGCGACGGCGGAAAGCAGTGCGCCGCCACCGAAAGCGATGACGGTATGTCGCAACTCGGACTCCAACCAGTCGGAGCGGAGGTGCTCCGCGCTGGCGATCAGGGCACCGATCGGCATGGCAAGTCCGGCGCCGAGGGTGAGCAGGATCAGTAGAGTGAGTTCGTTCATTGCCGAGGTTTTTAGAATGGCGAACGTGAAAACATTTGGATGAATTGTCAGCTCACGTCACGCCGTCACGATGGATCGGTTTCCGGCTTCGATAATGTCGGCAACTTGACATCCGATCTCATGGGTATTCATTAGCCTAGATGAAAAAGGTGTCCATAGGCATTCATGCCCTGATGCTGATCGCCGTGCTGGTGATGCAGTCGGCGGGGTCGTGGTATTGCCTCGCCACCGACTCTCTGTGTTCGGTTTCTGCCATTGGCACCTGTGCATCGCAGCAGCCTTGTTGCGGTAGCGATTCGGAGCGTGATCAAGCTCCGTCCTGTTGTGTCGAGATTGCGCTGGAGCCGCAGATGGTTTCGGATGTGGAGAAATTTCAGCAACCGGAACCTTCGGAGGCTGACTTGCCCAAGTGGGCAGTTTTCGGCAGCGCGAACCGATCGGCGGAGACTGACTCAAGCGGTCGATTTTTTGCGGGTGTCGATCCGCCGCCCGGCCATTCGGTGCTGACTGCACGTCTGTGCGTCCGCCAGATTTGATCCTCGTCAGGATACGCCTCCGCCATCGTCAGGAGGCTCGCTACCGAATGGTATGCCCGGTTTCAGGGACCGTTCGGTGCATTTTTCGCGAACGCACGTTCGCGCACACTTCACCCCGATATCCCTCGCCGTTTGCGAGTTATGGGTAACCGGGGAGAATCAAATCTCTCCCGCTAATAGAAGCCCGTCACTGCAGGTTCACGCCGGTAGTAAAACCGCGCAGCCAAGACTTCCATCCTAATCGATGAACGAAAACCTTTCCGCTTTGCTCAAGTCGTCCGACTCGACTGGGGCACCTGACCCTCTCGGGCAGGTCCGTGCCGGCACGACTTCAACCCGGGCGCGCGACTGGCGTTCACGAGCCGCCACTGCACTGCCGTGGCTGATGCTTCTCGGCTTTCTCGTTATGCTCGCTGCGGTGCTCGGCAAGCGCCTTTTGCCGGCAACGGAGTTGAACATCGCCACGGTGGTGACGGTCCGCCAGAGCGTTGATGGTACGACTTCTCAGGCCCCGGTTACCGAGACCTCCACTGCCGCTGCGGAAAATAACAAAGCCGTAAACTGGGAGGACGCGCCGATGCTGTTCCAGGCATCCGGCTGGGTTGAGCCCGATCCTTATCCGACCATGGCGACGGCGCTGGTCAACGGAGTGGTCGATACGGTCGAAGTGCTCGAAGGCGAAAAAGTCGAACGCGGACAAGTGCTCGCTACACTGATCGATGATGATGCTCGTCTCGATCTGGCGACGGCGAAAAGCCAACTCGCTTCATTGCAGGGAAAGGCCAAGGGGCACTACCGAATGGTCGCCATTCTCGAAGCGCGGATCGCCAGTTTAATTAAGCAAGTCGCGGTTGCCAAAGCTCGCCGGGATGAAGCGGCCGACCTGTCTGAGCGATTCGAAAATATTCCACGCGGTGGTGTTTCGGAACGCGAAAAATCAAAAGCCCGACTTGAGCTGGCAACTTTGCAGGCGGAAGTGGAAGCATTGGCGGTGACTGAGCAGGAGCTCGAGGCGGAGATCGATCAGGTCCACGAAGTGCATGCCGATCACGAGGCGCAAATCGACGAGGCGGAAACCGAAGTTGAGCGCAAACAACTGATGCTCGATCGCACAAAAATAACTTCGCCCATCGATGGCCGTGTGCTGCGGCTACTCGCCGCGCCCGGTCAGAAGAAAATGCTCACCATGGATGCCGTCGATTCTGCGACTGTGGCGGTTCTCTACGATCCGCAGCAGCTGCAAGCCAGGATCGACGTGCCACTTGCCGAGGCGGCGCAACTTACGGTCGGCCAACCGGTGCGCCTGCGCTCCGAGCTGTTGCCGGGCAAAGATTTTTTTGCGCGCGTGACGCGGATCGTCGGCGAGGCAGATCTGCAGCGCAATACCTTGCAGGCAAAAGTGGCGATCGAAAATCCTGATCAACGCCTGCGTCCCGACATGCTCTGCCGGGCGGAATTTCTCGAGGCTCCCGCTGCCGTGGCAGGGGTGTCGACCACGGAAAATACAGAAACCGCACCGACATCCGCTAGCGGGCGAGTGCAAATCTTTGTGCCAGTCGCTGCGCTGACTGGCGATGATTCAAATCAGAATCAGGGCAGCGTTTGGAAAGTCGACGCTTCCGGCGATCATGTGGTGCCACAAACGATCACGCTCGGTCGGGAAGTTCGCGATGACCACCGTGTAGTTGTCGAGGGGCTTAAGCCGGGTGATCGGGTTGTGCTTAATCCTCCTTCCGGTCTCGAATCTGGAGAGCGTTTCCGGGCGACTGCGAACGCCGATCATTCTGCTCACTCAACTGCCCCCGCTGACTCATGAACGATGAATCCTACATTCGCTGCCGCCAGCTAACCAAGATTTACCAAAAGGGTAAGTTGACGGTGACGCCGCTGGAGAATCTCGATCTCGATGTGCGCCGTGGAGAGTTCCTTGCGCTGATGGGGCCTTCCGGTTCCGGCAAGACCACGCTGCTCAATCTCATCGCCGGTATCGATCGACTGACCAGCGGCGAATTACACATTGGTGGGGAAAATGTCGGCACTTTTTCCCGTGGTCAGCTGACCGACTGGCGTGCCCGTCACTGCGGTTACGTCTTCCAGCTCTACCATCTGGTGCCGATCCTTTCGGCGTTTGAAAATGTCGAACTGCCGCTGCTGCTCGACAAGTCGCTGTCGCGCAAACAGCGACGCGACAAAGTGCACGCAGCGCTCGAACTGGTCAGTCTCAGTGACCGCGCCGATCACCGACCGACCGAGCTGTCCGGCGGGCAGGAACAACGCGTGGCGATCGCACGCGCGATCGTCGCCGATCCCGGGCTGATCGTCGGCGATGAACCGACTGGTGACCTCGATCGGGAATCGGGTGATCAGATTCTCGACCTGCTGCGCGAGCTGTCCGGCAGCCACGGCAAGACCATCGTCATGGTCACTCACGATGCCCGTGCTGCCGAGGCCGCCGAGCGAATTCTGCACCTCGATAAAGGCCAGCTGATCGAGAACCAAAGCGGCAAAGCAACTAATACTCCCAAGGCGACCATCACGTCATGAAACGACTCGTCCATCTCGCCGCCCTCGCTGTTAAGCAAGTGACGCGGCATCGTTTGCGCTCGCTGCTGACCCTGGCCGGAGTGGCCACCGGCATGTTCCTGTTTACGGCGGTCGAGACCATGCAGTCGAGCTTGCGCATCGCGACCGAAGCCAGCGCCGGAGACACCACGCTGGTGGTTTACCGGGAAAATCGATTCTGTCCGCTGACCTCGCGCCTGCCCGAACATTACCTCGGTGAGATCCGTCGTATCGAGGGTGTGCGTGAAGCCATTCCGATTCAGATCGTGGTCAACAACTGCGGTGCGAGTCTCGACGTGATCGCGTTTCGCGGCGTGCCGCCGGGTGACTTGAAGAAATACAATCCCGACCTCGAGATCGTGTCCGGATCGTTCGAAGACTGGACCGAGCGCGGAGATGCGGCGCTGGTCGGTGAAAACTTCGCCGCGCGTCGCGGGCTGAAACCGGGCGACCAATTCGAAGCCGTCGGTGTGCGTGTGTCGGTGGCCGGTATCGTCCGTTCGCCGAGTGCGCAGGACAACAATGTCGCCTACGTGCATCTGCCGTTTTTGCAGCAGGCATCACGAATCGGACTGGGCACGGTCACGCAGTTTAATGTGCGGGTCGATTCAGCCGATCAGCTCGAACCGGTGGCCGACAAGATCGATGCGATCTTCGCCTCCGATTCTGACCCGACCAACACGCGACCGGAGAAGGCCTTCTTCGCACAGACGGCGCAGGATCTGATCGATATCATTCGCTTTACTCGGTGGCTCGGTTTCGGTGCCGTATTGGCGGTGCTCGGTCTGGTCGCCAACGCGCTGTTGCTGGTCGCTCGCGGTCGGGTAAAAGAGAATGCGATATTGCAAACGTTAGGGTTTCCGCGACTCTCGGTCGGCACGCTGATGGTCTGGGAGGGCATTCTGCTCGGTTTTCTCGGCGGCGTGGTCGGCAGCGGACTGGCGGCACTTTTCTTTCACCTGAAACGCTTCACCTTCGGCAATGAAGGTCTGACTCTGGCGCTCACTCCCAGTCTGCAAGTCACCGCTACGGGCTTGCTGCTCGCGGTTGCGCTCGGTTTGCTCGCTTCACTCTGGCCGGCCTGGGTGGCCTGTCGCAATCCGATTGTCAGTTCGCTCCGGCAAGGCTGACCCTGTCCTTCGTAGAAATTCTATCTCACCCCACCATGTTACCTTTTTCCTACGCGACCCGGAATCTGTTGCGCGATCCGGTGCGACTGATCCAGAAAGTTCTCGGCGCGGCGCTCGTGGTCTTTTTGGTCTACGCTGCCGGCTCGTTTAACGAAGGCATGAAGAGCGTGCTGATGGCCTCCGGCTCGCCGCGAAATGTCATCCTACTCGGTGCGGGTTCGGAGGAGAGTGTCGAGCGCAGTGAGGTGTCGATCCAGAGTGAAACGCTGGCGACGGCGGGCATCGTCGGTATCGAAGAACGCCTTGGCGTTCCCGCCGTCTCCGGTGAAGTTCACTACATGGCCCCGCTCGCGGTGGTCGGTCACGGCGAGGAGCAAGCGCTGCTGCGCGGGGTGACTCCGGCGGCGTTTGAGGTGCATCGCGAAGTGCGAATTCTTGAAGGTGCCTACCCGAGTCCCGGAGAAATTCTGGTCGGTCGCCTTGCTCATCACAGCCTCGGCGTATCGGAGGAAGTGCTCGCTCCCGGTGGACAAGTCGAGTTCGAAGGGCAGACGTTCACCGTCTCCGGCGTGTTCGAAGCGCCCGGCACGGTGATGGAATCTGAGGTCTGGTTCGACCGCAACGATCTCATGGCCGCCATTCAACGCGACGCGCTTTCTTGTGTTATTGTCAGGATGAAATCCGACGAGGGCTACAAAGACGCTGACTTGTTTGCGCGTCAGCGACTCGATCTGGAATTGGTCGCGCTGCGTGAGTCCGATTACTACGCGCAACTGGCTGGCTTTTATGGGCCGCTGCGTGGCATGACCTGGCTGACCGCGGGATTGATCGGCGCCGGTGCGGTGTTTGGCGGGCTGAACATGCTTTATGCTGCTTTCGCGTCACGCATCCGTGAACTGGCGACCTTGCAGGCGGTCGGCTTTCGTCGTCGGGCGATTCTGTTCTCCCTCATTCAGGAGAGTTTGCTGGCGACATTACTCGGCACTTTGTTGGCGTCTTTTCTGGCGGTCACATTTCTCGAAGGGATCACCGTTCCCTTTTCGATCGGCACCTTTCGACTGCTGATGCCGCTGCCGGTGCTCGGCCTCGGCCTGCTCGTCGGGCTCGCCCTCGGCACGCTCGGAGCGTTACCGCCCGCGGCCCGTTGTCTGGGAGCCCCACTTCCGATTGCGCTGCGGTCGTCTTGATTTTTTCCTAACAATACCAAAACTAAATCTAGTAATACCATGAAAATGAAAACCAACACCGAAACCAACACCATGAAAACTATCAGTCGGCTCTCGCTCCTCGCCGTTGTCGGCGCTGCTTCGCTCGCGCTGACCGCGTGCAACAAGGAGTCAGCCGAAACTTCTGCGTCCGTCACCGCCGATCCACAAATCGAAGCCGTCTTCCTCGACACGGCGCCAGCGGGTGCGATTAACATTCTGGAAGCGCGCAAGAACATCGAACCTGGCGCGACGATCACCGTCAGCGGTCGGATCGCCGGTGCGATGGAGCCGTTTTCCAAAGACTACGCGACGCTGGTTCTCTCGGACGAAGCGTTGATGACTTGCGAGAAGAATCCCGGCGACGGTTGCAGCACCCCGTGGGACGCCTGCTGCGTCGCTCCGGAAAAAATCGCCGCGTCGCGCATCACCGTGCAGATCGTCGGTGAAGATGGCCGCCCAGTCGCCCAGTCGCTCAAGCAGGTTCGTGGCCTGAAGGAACTCGACGCTCTGATCGTCACCGGCACGATTGCCGAGGGTTCCAGCGCGGAGAATGTGATCGTCAACGCGACCGGCATCTTCCCGACCGAATCCTGAGGCGGATCGCTGATCGCCAGGACCGTCTAAAGGGTAGCCCGGGAATGGGCTACCCTTTTCATTGGTGATGGATTCGTCCAGCGCGGGAGTTTCCCGTTCGCCCTGGCGGGCTTCCTGCTATAACGCTGTCTATGAATTCAGAACGACAGCGTCTGGCGGAGGACCGAGCCAGAGAGAAAAACTGGAAACGCTGGGGGAGTTATCTGTCTGAGCGGCAGTGGGGGACCGTGCGCGAGGACTACTCGGGGCACCAGGAGAGTTGGGAATATTTTACTCACGATCAGGCGCGCAGTCGGGCGTATCGCTGGGGTGAGGACGGGCTGATGGGCTGGACTGACCGCGAGTGTCGGGTGTGTTTTGCGCCGGTTTTGTGGAATGGTCAGGATACGATTCTGAAGGAGCGGCTGTTCGGTCTGAGTGGCAAGGAGGGCAGCAACGGCGAGGACGTCAAAGAGTGCTACTACTACCTCGATGCGACGCCGACGCACTCCTACACCAAGGGGCTCTACAAGTATCCGCACGCGCGTTATCCGTACGCGGAGTTGGTGAAGCAGAATAAGGGGCGCGACAAAACGCTCGGCGAAGTCGAGTTGGCCGGCCTGGGATTGTTCGACGACAACGCTTACTTCGATGTCCAGCAGGAGGTTGCCAAGCGCAGCCCGAACGATCTGTTGTGGAAGATCACCATTACCAATCGCGGTAAAAAAGCGGCGCCGATCCATCTGCTGCCGAGTGTCTGGCTGCGCAATGTCTGGACCTGGGGGTGTATTCATTCGGAGTGCAAATTGCGTCCCTCGCTCGAGTTTGATGACGCGCTCGGTGCGTTGCGGATTCATCACGAGGAGCTCGGCGAACTGCTGTTTTATTCGGCTACGGACGATGGATCGCAGGCGGAGTGGTTGTTCACGGAAAATGACACCAACTTCGAGCGCGTGTTCGGTTCGAAGAATGCTTCACCGTTCACTAAGGACGCATTTCACCGGTATGTGGTCGATGGCGAAGCTGGGGCGGTAAATCCTGAACTGCGTGGCACCAAGTCGGCGGCGCACTGGAAATTCGAACTGGAGGCCGGGGAAAGCGTGACGGTGCGCTGTCGTTTGCATCCGCTGGACGAAGACAATGGCATCGTCGGCCTGGATGATTTCGAGGAAACGGTGTCGCAACGCATCGCAGAGGCGGATGAATTTTACCGCGAGGTGATTCCCGATAATGTCTGCGACGAGGAGCGAATGATCTCCCGTCAGGGCTATGCGGGGCTGCTTTGGTCGAAGCAATTTTACGAGTTCATTGTCGAGGACTGGATCAATGGCGACTCCGATGAGCCGGCGCCGCCGAAGTCGCGGCAAAAGGGGCGCAACCACGACTGGGGGCATTTTTTCGCGCGCGACATTTTATCGATGCCGGACAAGTGGGAGTACCCGTGGTTCGCGGCTTGGGATACGGCGTTTCACATGCTGCCGCTGGTTAAGGTCGATCCGGATTTTGCCAAAAGCCAACTGCTGTTGCTGCTGCGCGAGTGGTACATGCATCCGAACGGGCAGCTGCCGGCGTACGAGTGGAATTTCTCCGATGTGAATCCACCGGTGCATGCCTGGGCGGTGTGGCGGGTTTACAAAATCGCCGATCCGAAGGGGAACCGCGATCTGGAATTTCTGGAGAGAGCCTTCCAAAAACTGCTGCTCAATTTCACCTGGTGGGTGAATCGTAAGGATGTCGAGGGACGGCACGTATTTGGTGGTGGCTTTCTCGGTTTGGATAACATCGGCGTGTTCGATCGCTCGCGTGAGCTGCCGGACGGCGGGCATCTCAATCAGGCGGACGGCACGGCGTGGATGGCTTCGTATTGCCTGCTGATGCTGTCGATGGCACTCGAACTGGCGTTGAAGCGTCCGGCCTACGAGGACATCGCGTCGAAGTTTTTTGAGCACTTTGTTAGTATTACGGATGCGATCAATGCGCTTGGCGGCGATGGCTTGTGGGACGAGGAGGACGGCTTTTACTACGATCAGTTGATCATCGATCATCAGGATCCGATCCCACTCAAGGTGCGTTCGTTGGTTGGGTTGTTGCCGATGATTGCGGTGACGGTGCTCGATCAGGAAACCATCGATGCGTTGCCGGGTTTCAAAAAGCGTATGGACTGGTTTCTCGAAAATCGTGAGGAGCTGGCCAAGTATGTGAGTTATGCCGAGACAAGTGGCGATGATGGAGAAGGCGATGAAGGTAGCGGGCGGACCCGGCTGCTGGCGCTGCCGTCACGCGAGCGTCTGCAACGCTGTCTGCAGCGCCTGGTGGACGAGGATGAGTTCCTCAGCGACTTCGGCATTCGTTCGCTGAGCAAGGTGCACGAAAAGGAGCCGTTCTTACTCAGTCACGGCGGCGAGCACCACGAGGTTGCCTACGTGCCCGGCGAGAGTGACAGCTGGATGTTCGGCGGCAATTCCAATTGGCGCGGGCCGGTGTGGTTTCCAGTCAACTATCTGATCGTCGAAGCGCTGGAACGCTATCACCATTTCTATGGTGACAGCCTGAAGATCGAAGCGCCGGCGGGCAGCGGTCACCTGCTCAGTCTGGAGCAGGTGGCGGATCTGATCAGTGAGCGCTTGATCAAACTTTTTCAAGTCGGGCCGGACGGCTATCGGCCGTGTTTCGGCAGTGGGCTGGCGGCGCGTTACAGTGACAATCCCCAGTGGCAGAACCTGCTGCTGTTCCACGAGTACTTTAACGCCGAAACCGGCGAGGGTCTCGGCGCAAGTCACCAGACAGGCTGGACTTCACTGGTCGTGCGCCTGATCCGAGAGCGTGCGGAAAAGCTGAAGGATTATCGGCAGGAGTAGGGCGAATCAAGGCAAGGTCCACCTTTTGACAAAGGCGGCTACGGGTCGTCCTGGGGAGTGGGCGTAGCCGCGGACCATTGCGATGGAACCCTACCAGCCGCCACCGAGCGTGCGGTAGAGGCGGACGAGGTTGGAGACGATGGTGGCGCGGCTGATGGCGAGATTGTTTTGCGCGGTCAGGCGCGAGCGCTCGGCGTCGAGCACGTCGAGGAAGCTGGTCAGGCCGCCGTCTTCGTATTGAGAGCGCGCGATACTGGCGGCTTTGGCGGTGGCGTCGGCGGATTTGCTGAGCGCCTGAGCACGGACCTGTTCGTTAGCGAGCGCGGTGAGTGCATTTTCGACTTCTTCGAGGGCGACGAGGATGGTGGCTTCGTAGCTGAGCAGGGCTTGTTCCTGAACTTCGGTCTGGGCTTCGATGTTGCGGCGGATGGCACCGGCCTGGAAAATGTTCCACGAAGCGCTCGGTCCGAGGCCGAAGGTATCGGAGCCGGATTTGAACAGGCCGGAGGCGGCGAGCGACTCGACACCGATCGATCCGTTGAGCGCAAACTTGGGATAGAGTTCGGCGATGGCGACACCGACACGGGCGGTCTCGGCGGCGAGGCTGCGTTCGGCAGCTTGCACGTCGGGGCGGCGGCGTAGGGTATCGGCGGGAATGCCGACGCCGATACGGGTCGGAACTTTGGGCAGCGGGCGGGAGCTTTTCAGTCGCGAGTCGAGCTGGCCGGGAGTCATGCCGAGCAGAGTGGTCAGGCGATTTCGGGCGGCGACGTAGCTGGTTCTCAATGAGGGAATCTCGGCGCGGGTGTTCTCGACGTTTTCGATGGCGCGGTTGACTTCGAGATCTTCGACCAGGCCGGCTTCCTCGCGAGAGCGCACGAAATCGAGGGTCTCCTGCTGGGCTTTGAGGTTGGACTCGGCGATGTCAAGACGCTCCTGAAAGCTGCGCAGGTCGATGTAGTTGAGGGCGATTTCCGCGCTGAGGGAAACCAGGGTGTTGCGCAGGTCTTCTTCGGCGACTTGTTGGTCGGCGAGGGCGGCTTCGGTGGAGCGCCGGATGCCGCCGAACAGATCGAGTTCCCAGGCGGTATCGAAGCCGACGGAGTAGCTCTCGTAGTTGCGATCGCCTTGTGAAAAACGCGAGTTACCGGACGAGCGATTGGTCGATGCGGAAGACGCCACACTCACTGAGGGATAAAGGCCGGCGTTGGTGGCGCGGCGTCGGGCGATGGTTTGGCGGATGCGAGCTTCGGCGATCTTGACATCGCGGTTGCCGGTGACCGCGTCGTCGATGAGCTGATTGAGGATCGGGTCGTCGAGCTTGCGCCACCACTTGGCGAGGTCGGCGGGTTTCTCCAAGGTTTTGCCGGTGCCGGCGCGCCATTTGGCTGGAGTGATGGCGCTGCTGTCGGGGCGCTGGAAATTCGGTCCGACGGTGCAGGCGGACAGGGTGAGGGTTAGCGCGAGGAGCGCGGCGAGGTAGATCGAGCGGGACATGGGAAAGAGGGCTGGTAGCTTTTAGCGGTTAGCATTTAGCTGCGACCTGCGGTCGGGAAATTGGTTCGGCGGATGTTCTTTTGTAAATCGGAAGGCTGAAAGCTAATGGCTAATCGCTAACCGCCTTTTTATCACGCCGCATTAGCGTGAAAAAGCCGGGGATGAGCAGAGTGCCGAAGAGAGAGGCTAGCAACATGCCGCCGCAGACGACGGTGCCGAGCGATTGGCGAGAGTTGGCGCCGGCGCCGGCGGCGATGACGAGAGGGAAAACGCCGAGGATGAACGACAGGGCGGTCATCATCACTGAGCGGAAGCGCAGACGGGCGGCTTGCTTGGCGGCTTCGACGACGCTGAGGCCATCGCGTTCGTTGGCTTCTTTGGCGAACTCGACCATGAGAATGGCTTGTTTGGTGGTCAGGCCGACGAGCATGATCAGTCCGATCTGGGCGTAGAGGTCCATGGCCATGTTGCGCATTAGTAGAGATAGCAGCGCACCGACGATGGCGATCGGAGTGATGTAGAGCACCGACAGCGGGATCGACCAACTTTCGTATTGGGCGACGAGAAACAGGTAGACGGCGACCAGACAGATGAGTAGCAGAGGGGCGATGCTGGCGGAATTGATTTCCTGCAGCGAGGCGCCAGTCCAGCTGAAGGTCATGCCCTGCGGCAGGGTTTTGTCCATGACCTCGGCGACGGCGTTCATGGCATCGCCGGAGCTGGCACCGAGGCCAGGCGAACCGCGCAGGGAGGCGGAGCGAAACAGGTTGTAGCGGGTGATGGTTTCCGGTCCGAGCGTATCGCTGACATCGACCAGCGCGGACAGCGGCACCATTTCCCCGGCGGTGTTCTGGGTGTAGAGATCGCCGATATCGTCGGGGTCGTTGCGGAACTCTTCGTCGGCCTGCATCATCACTTGGTAGACGCGGCCAACCTGAGTGAAATCGTTGACGTACTGGCCGCCGAGGTAGGCACCAAGGGTGTCGAATACCGAAGCGGGTTGCACGCCTAGCAGCTGGGCGCGGTCGCGGTCGACGCTGACTTTGATCTGCGGCACGTTGGCTTTCCAGGTGCTGGCAGCTCGGGATATTTTCGGATTCTGATTGGCTTCGTAGACGACGGCGCCGACGGCGGCGGCGAGTTCATCGGGCGGCCGGGCTTCGGTATCCTGAACAACAGCTTCCCAGCCGGCGCTGCTGCCCATGCCGCGAATCGGTGGCGGACTGAAGGCGAGCACGGTCGCACCGGGCATGGTGCCAAGTTCGGCAAACAGTCGACCGATGACGGCGTCGCTGCTGACGCTTGGGTCGGTGCGCTCTTTCCAGTGTTCCAGTTCGGCGACGGCGAGTCCGACGTTCGATGCGGAGCCGGCGAGGATGGAAAAATTGCGCACGGCGATGACGTTTTTCACGCCGGGCATTTTCATCATGCGCGCTTCGATCTCGGTCATGAAGGCGTCGGTGCGCGCCAGCGAGGCACCGTTCGGCAACTGCACGTCGACGAACACCACGCCTTGATCTTCGTTGGGGATAAAGGCGGTCGGGGTGCGTTGAAAAACCATCACCGCGAGCCCGCTGATGATCGCCAGCACCAGCACGGTGGCGATGCGGCGTTTGGCGAAAAAGCCAGAGCTGCTGACAAAGCCGCCGGTGACTTTTTCGAACATCGTATCGAACCAGCGGAACAGGACGAACTTGCGCTTTTTGGGGTCGTCGGCTTTGAGAAATGTCGCGCACAGAGCCGGCGAAAGAGTCAGGGCATTGATCGAGGAAATGCCGACAGCGATGGCGATGGTCAGGGCGAACTGTTGATAAAGGCGCCCTTCGATACCGCCGGCGAAGGCAACGGGTACGAACACCGCCATTAGCACCAGGGTAGTGGCGATAATCGGTGACTGTACTTCCTTCATGGTGGTGCGTGTTGCATCCGCCGGGGACATGCCGTCGGCGAGGTGACGTTTGACATTTTCGATGACCACGATGGCGTCATCGACGACCACACCGATGGCGAGCACGAGGCCGAACAGTGAGATGGTGTTGATCGAAAAACCGATCATGGAAAACACCGCGAAGGTGCCGATCAGCGATACCGGAATGGCGATCACGGGGACCAGGGTGGCGCGCCAGTCCTGCAGGAAAACGAACACCACGAAGATGACCAGGACGAGGGCGACCAGCAGGGTGATGACCAGTTCTTCGAGCGACACGGCGATGAATTCAGTCGAGTCGTTGACCAGCGTATACTCCATGTCGGCGGGAGCGGTGCCGAAGATTTCGACCATCTTGGCCTTCACTTCATCGGCGACTTCGAGGGCGTTCGAGCCGGGTGTTTGATAGACGGCGAAGATCACCGAAGCGTCGCCGTTGAGGGTGTTGGTGCCGGTGTAACTCTTGCGGCCGAGTTCGACGCGGGCGACGTCACGCAGGCGCAACAGGCTGCCGTCGGACTCGCCGCGGATGACGATATTTTCAAATTCCTCGACGGTGGTGTAGCGGCCCTGAGCGCGGATCGAATAGGCGAGCTGTTGATCGTCGGCGGTGGGTGCCTGACCGATGCCGCCGGCGGCAGCCTGAATGTTTTGCGCGCGGATGACGCTGGCGATATCGTCGGGGGAAAGATTGAGATTGGCGAGCCGGGTGGGGTCGAGCCAGACGCGCATGCCATAGTCGGCGGCGCCGAAAACGTTGGTGCTGCCGACGCCGTTCACACGCGACAGGCTGTCGGTGATATTGATCGAAACGTAGTTGGCCAACTCGAGAATGTTTGACGATCCGTTGGGCGAGGTGACGGCGTAGATCAACAGCATGTCGCTGGAACTTTTCTCGACGACCACGCCTTGAGCAGTGACCGCGGTCGGTAGGCGCGAGGTGGCTTGCGCGACGCGATTCTGAACGTTGACGGTGGCCAGGTCGGGATCGGTGTCGAGGTCGAACGTAATGGTCAGGCTGTAGCCGCCACTGTTGGTCGAGGTCGACGACATGTAGCTCATGCCTTCGACGCCGTTGATCGATCCTTCGATGATCGTCGCGACGGTGCTTTCGATGACCTCGGCGCTGGCACCCGGGTAGGTGGCGCTGACTTTGACCTGCGGCGGGGTGACTCGGGTACTGCTCGATCGGCAGTTGCCGGACGGCGAGCAAGCCGGCCAGGGTGATGACGATCGAAATGACGAACGCGAAGCGCGGGCGGTCGATGAAGAAGAGGGAGAACAAGGAGTTGGGAGGTAGGAGGTAGGAGGTAGGAGACCGTGGGAGGGGTTACTTTTTGCTGTCCGGTTGCGGTTTGGCTTCGGGGGCGTCTTTAGGTTTTGCCTCTTTATTTCCAGGGGCTGCTGGCGGTTCGGTGGTGCCTTCAAGGGCGTTGACTTTGGCGCCGGGGCGGACCTTTTCGATGCCTTGAATGATGACTTTTTCGCCGGCCTTGAGGCCTTCGAGGACGGTCCAGTCGACGCCGACGCGGTCGCCGGTGGTGACGCGGCGCTGGGTGACGTTGCCTTCTTTGTCGACGACCAGAACGAAGTGACCCTGTTGGTCTTGCTGGACCGCAGATTGTGGTACGGTCAAGCGATTGACGGGCTCGCCGCGCTGCACGATCAGGTCGACGAACTGACCGGGTTTTAGTATGCCGTCGGGGTTAGGGAACTCGGCTTCGGCCTGGATGGTGCCGGTGGTGCTGGCGATTTCATTGTCGAGGAAAACGATCTTGCCGTCGTGCGCGTAGAGTTGGTCGGTGGACATGACGATGCGCGGGATCAGGGTGTCGCGGATCGGTGGTAGCGACGGATCACGGTCGGCGAGTTGTGCGATCGCCTCGGTGAAAAACTTTTCGCTGAGCGAGTGTTTAACGCGGATCGGATCGATTTGAACGATGGTCGCCAGAGTGCCGGTGCTGGCATCGACGAGGTTGCCGGCATCGACCATGGCCTTGCCAATCTGGCCGTCGAGAGGGGCGTGAATTTGGGTGCGCTTGAGGTTGAGATTTGCAGTGCGCTGAGTGGCGATGGCTTGATCGACGGCGGCCTTGGCGGTGCGGGCATCGATCTCGGCCTGCTCAACTTCAGTGGCCGAGACACCGCCGGAGCGCACCGAATTGAGGCGCTTCAGGTACTGGTCGGCTTTGTCCTGCTGAGCCTTGGCGCTGGCCACCTGGGCGTCGGCGGAGGCGAGTGTGGCGTCGTATTCGTCGGGTTCGATGACGAACAGCAGGTCGCCTTTCTTGACGTCCGCGCCGTCCTCGAATTTCTGCTCGATAAGCATGCCGCTGACTTGAGCGCGAATGTCGACGCGGTCTTTCGGGGCGACCCGGGCGACGAAGCTTAGTTCATCAGGAATGACCCGATCCTCGACGGCGGCGACGGTGACATTCGGCGTGCCACCCATGCCGGCAGGCATTTGCGGAGCGTCGGGTTTGCAGGCGGTGAGCGCCAGAGAGGCGGCGACGAGCAGCGGGAGATAGAGAGCAGAGGAGTGCATGTCAAAAGGAGGATAGGGAGTGGGACGCCGGCAGTCAGGCGGGGCTGAGTTGTTGAGCGCTGAGGTTGCTCTGGACCGCTTGCAGGCATTTGACCATGACGGCGAGATCGGCGGCGCTGATGCCGTCGAAGGCCTGACGTCGGAGTGTATCGATCGCGGGATTGAGCCGCTTCAGTTCGGCGCGACCGGTGCGCGTCAGGTGCAGGGTAACTGCTCGACCATCTGCGGTATCGCGGCGACGCTCGATCATATTTTTGGCAGCCAGCGAATTGAGCTGGCGGGTGACGGTGGAGGGATCGCGCAGCATCACGCCGTTGAGCTCACTGGTGGGCAACGGGCCGCCGTTGGACTGAAGCACTACCAGTATCCACGTTTCTTCGGGATTGAGGTTGGAGTGGCAGCGCTGCAGCATCTCGATCACGCATACCCGAAACAGGTAACTGCTGCGACCGATGGCAAAGCCGGGATAGTCTTTTTGATCGATTGTCATAAGGCTACAAATAGTTGTAGAATACAGGTAAATAACAAATTAATTGTATGATGCAAGTATTTATTCGTGAACTTTTCGCGGCGAAAATTTCACGGCACGACCTGGATGCCGAGTTTCCCGGGCAAAGCGTCGGGGTCGAGAGTGGCGACGCGGGTCGAGTTGTCAGTGGCCGTCGCGGCAGCGAGTCCATCGGGGGCGGGGCCGTAGACGAAGGTGGCGGTGGTGTCGCGTGGAGGTGGATCGGTTTGGGACGGTTTGGGCGATCAGCGTCGGACCGGATGCGACGAATGTGGTGGATGCCGGACTTCCGCTTTGGATGAAAAAGCGGCAAGTAGTCATTGGGGCGGAATAGCGGGACAGAGTTGCGCTCTGCCATCTGTCCACTGAGGCAGAGTGCAACTCTGCCCCACGTTTATTCGTCGAAGGCAATTACGGAACGACCCGGTTCAATCGGCAGTAGAAGAAATAAAATGGAGCGAAGTATTTTGTGCTTAACTTATTGAACCTGAATGCCTACGATGAGGCTATGGGCATATTAACATGGATACTTCTCGGTCTGGTGGCGGGCATTTTGGGCAAAATCTTGATGCCGGGTAAGGACCCTGGTGGCTGGATTATCACGATCGTGCTCGGGATCGCCGGGGCGTTTGTCGGTGGCTGGGTCGGCAGTCTTGTCGGGCTGGGCACGACGGGTGGTTTCAACATCGGCTCGATCCTTACAGCGACCGTCGGGGCGGTCATTCTGCTGTTTTTCTATCGCCTGATAAAGAAAGACAAGAAAAGCTGATCTCGTCTCGTCTCGGCAGCGGTGGGCGATTGAATTCACGGCGCGACCGGTGCCTCGGAAACTCGTTGCTCCCAGCGGTCCAGTTGCTCGACAAGTTGTGCTGCTAGATCGCGCTGCTGGTCGATAAGGTTGAAGGTCTCGCTGGGGTCGGTGTCGAGATCGAACAGCGTCGCGGCCCCGTCGGCGGGGCGGTAGAGTTTCCATTTTCCGTGTCGGACGGCGTGTCCTTCTTCGACGCTCTTGCGTTTCGGTCCCTTTTTTCCGCGCCAGAAAAGCGTGCGATCGAACGCCGCCTGTTCGCCACTTAGAATCGGCATCAGGTCGATGCCGTCGCTGGCGAGCGGATCGTTTTCTGCAGCGGAGAGCGCGGCGAAAGTCGCCGTCCAGTCCATGGTCATCGCGACTTGTTCGGTGGTGGTATTTGCCGCGATCACTCCCGGCCAGCGGGCGATGCAGGGCACGCGAATGCCGCCTTCGAGCAGGCTCGATTTGTGGCCGCGCAGCGGGGCGTTACGCGAGTAAATGTAGCCACCGTTATCGGAGGAAAAGACTACCAGAGTATTGTCGCGCAGTCCCCATTGATCGAGGCGGTCGAGCACTTTGCCGATGCCTCTATCCATGTGCTCGACCATGGCGACGTAAGTCTCGCGGTCGCCGGGCTGCCAGGTTTCAGATTTCGGGCGGACGTCCTTGTCGACGTCGCCGGGCCCCTGATGCGGGAAGTGCGGGGCGGCGTGGGACAGGTAGAGAAAGAAAGGCTTGGTTCGATTTTTATCGATGAATGTCAGGGCGTCAGCGGTGATCAGGTCCGTGGTGTAGCCTTCGCGCTCGATGGCGTCGTTGCCGAGCCACAGGTCGGGCACGCCGATGCGATCCATGTGCTCGAAATAGTGATGGTTGCCGCCGAGCAGACCGAAAAAATGATCGAAGCCCTGCTGCAGCGGTTGGCGTACGCGATCGTAACCGATGTGCCATTTTCCACTCAGGCCAGCGGTGTAGCCCTGAGCTTTCAATACAGTGGCAATGTTAGGCTCGCCAGGGCGCAGGCCGCGTCCCATTTCCTGATAGGTCAGGGCATTGTCCATGCCGAGCCGCTGTTGGTAGCGGCCGGTGATAAACGCGATGCGGGTCGGTGAGCAGACCGCGCCGTTGGCGTAAAAATCGGTAAAGCGCATGCCCTCCGCGGCGAGCCGGTCGAGATGGGGCGTGCGCAGATCGGGTGCGCCATAGCAGCCGAGATCGCCGTAGCCGAGATCGTCGGCGAGGATGAAGACGATATTCGGTGGCGGCGACGCTTCTGCATGCAGGTGAAAGCACGAAAATCCGATGGCAAGTAGCAGCAGTGCCAGTCCGTGGAGCGGAATTCCTAGTGGCGATTGGGTGCGGCGGATCATGGCGAGACTTTCGAAGTGTGCGAATTTTTGCACTTTGCGTCGACGGCAAAGGGGGGTTGCGATTTCCCTGAAGCCGCCGCTAGATTGGCGGCATGTTGCGTATCGCTGTTATCACTGGCATCCTGTTTTTACTGAGTCACGCTCAACTCCTGGCGGCGGACGATGCTACGCCCGGGATGAGTGTTTACCCTAAGGGCAAAGTGTTTCCGTTCATGGGCTATTCGGGCAAACCGGCGCGCGATGCAGTGCATGGCTTCTCGGTGGCTGGGCCGGACTATGGTGCACAGTTCAGTCGCGATCCCGATGAGCGCGCCGAGCGTCTCGAGTGGTTGCGTTCGGCGGGTCTGCCGATGCCGGCCTTCATCGGCGTCGACATGCATTTTAACGACAAGGAAAAATACGTCGAACGCAGCGAGCAAGAGATCCGTGCCGAGATCCAGCGTCAGGTCGGCGAGTTGGTCGACGATCCGCTGGTCTGCTGGTGGTATTTATCGCCGGAAGAAATCCGCTACTGGCGCAAAAATGAGATCGACTACCTGCGCATCGCCAGTGAAACCATTCGCGCCGCCGATCCGAAACAGCGTCCGATCTGGCTCTACGAACCGAATCACCGCACTGCCGAGTCGCTGGCCGAAACCGGTCAGTATCTGGATATCATTGGCAAGGGCAGCTACGTCAATCTGGCTGGCTACGACCGTGATCGGATCTGGGTGCGCTGGTCGGTTGAGCAGGAGATGGGCGCGATTGAGCTGCTGCGCAAAGTCGATCAGCGCGAGCGCTTTGCCTTGGTCATGCCGGAGTTGTGTAAAGACCCCGAGGACCCGGCCGACGATCATTTGATCCCCGACTGGGTGCGCCACGACGTTTACCTCGGACTGATCTCGGGCGCGAAGGGCGTGGCCATCTGGTCGCTGTTCCGGCGTGCCGAAGTTCGTCGCACTTGGTCGATCTGGTACAACGGATACGCCGCCGTCGCCGACGAACTGTGTGGCGATGCCGATCTCGGCCAGGTGTTTTTATTCGGCAAGCCGGTGTCGGAAGGGAAGATCAAGGTCACTCAGTCGCGTGGACCGGAGACGGTGACACTGTTCGTCGGTGATCGCACCAAGCTCGAACTCGGCACGATCACCGATGAGGAGCGCGCAGGCGCCGAATTCGACTATGCGCCGCTCAGCTCGCGGGTGCTGGAGCACGACGGGGCGAGTTACGTGTTTGTGTGCAACTCGCATGCGCAGGAGGCGGTCGAGGCGACGCTGACCTTTGCGGTCGATGAGACGGTGGTTTCGCTACCCGACGAAACGCCATTGATCGCGAAAACTGAAGGAGTTGTGCAAGTGCGACTGGCACCGTTCGAAGTGAAGATATTCCGGCTTCAAGCGCCTCAGCTTCAGAATAAAACTAAGTAGGTTTATACCCTTGCGGCCGCTTGCAAAATGAACGCCGTAGACTCTTTGCGAAGCTCCGGGGTTGATTGGACTTCGCTGCGAGGGTAAAACAGGGCAGTTACCTGTCTCATGGAATTCCCCGTTCGTTTGTCGTTCCACCTATCCTGTCCCGTTGCTGAATGCAGCAGTGACAAGATCCATGAACTGCTGCCCGGGTTGCAATGGGGTGACGAGTCGGATTTGATGAAAGCCTCTGGCGAGTGGCCGCAAGCGGTGGTGTTGATCGAGGACTGGTTCGAGTGCGATATCGACATGCGTTCCGACTTCCCGACTGAAGTCAATTTTGTGCATTTCCCGGGTAGAGTCGTCGGCAACGAGGCAATCATGTTGCCGACCAAATTGGCGCTGCTGCGACTGCTGTCTTCGATCTTCGAATGTCGGGTGATCTGCGCGGCCGGCGACTTCCATCGTGAGGATGACGACGTGCCACTTTACTCACTGAGCGAAACATTTCTCTGTCAGGGCGGGCGAGTGTTCAGCACCCCGGTTACCGATTCGCTGGTATTCGAGGGCTATCGGGCAAAAGACGGTTGGCGGGCTCTCGATGAATTGCCGGTGACGGCACTCGATGCGAGCGGCCAGCTCATCGATTCCGACGATGCCGTGCGCGCTATCGCCGGTTGGATCAGGGTTCGCGATCAGACACTATTGAAGGAAGATATTTTTGACGGACTGATCCATCCCAAGTTACCGAAACCGATTCCCGAAGCGGAGCAGCTGAAGCCGACTCAGGAGGAAATCGATGCCGAGATGGCCAGAGAATTTCCCACCGAAGAAGAGATCGATGAGGAGGAGTGGGAAATGGAAGAGCATTTTAAAAGGCTCAAAGCCTGGGAGCGTGGCTTCGGCACCACGGCTGGCAAGCAGTTGCTCGAGGATGGTATTTCGCTGCCGCCCGCCGATCAACTCAGCGACAAGGAGCTGACGGAAAAACTCTGGCAAGTGATCCATGGCTTAGCAGGAAAAAACACCTACCTGCACAGCACCAACCACCTCGACGACCGCGAACTTTACACCTGGTTGTGGCAGGACGCCCTCAACGAAGAGATCATGAGCGCTGCCGGGTTGAGCGACAGCGGCGCGCACCTCGATGTCGTTGGCTCCGGCGATGAAGCTGCGAAAAACATCAGTCTGATCTACTACGATCGCGCCGCCGATCGCGCCGACTGGCACGCCAGCTGGCCCGACGACCCGATCCCGGCACACATCGATCCGCAGCATGATCGCGACGGTCGCCTGCCGCAGAGCGATGCGGAGGATTGACGTTGTGGCTTGGAAGCTGGAGCGTGAGCAGGTGGTTCGTGGGGAAGGGGAGACGGATGCTGACGGGTCGTCAAGCGCTTAGTCTTGATAGAGTGACTGGCGTGTACCTGCGAGCGACAATATCAGTGTTAGGCTTGTGTTTTGGTCAGGGTTGTTGATAGTCAGAGCTTTGTTTGGCTTTGAACCTTCCATTCGATCCCACTGACGGACAGGGTCTGGCAGTGCGTCGAAGAGCAGAGGAACGAAGTCACTGCTAGAATGACATTATAGGATTGTGTCTTGCTGGCTGTAGTGAAGGCTTGGGTCCGACGGCGACGATATTCTACCCAAAATGTTTTGTTGCAGTGATGTCTGACGAACTCGAAACAATTAGAATCGTATGAGTTTCTTTAAGAAATTATTTGGCGGAGGAAAAGATGCCCAGCGGTTCCGCCCGGTCGCCAAACGAAAGGGGGAGCCGATAAAGGTCTTCGATAAGTACGGGAGGGAGATGTTTATTGAACGCGAAGATTGGATCGACAGCGTTCTTAACGAGAATCTGAAACAGGCGTGGAATGATCCTCAGGCGCTATACAATCACATCGCCATGGCTTTTGGTGATGGCTTTTTTGAAGAGGTTGAAGACGCTACTCAGCATCTTGCTGATATCGACACGGAGAAGGACCGGGGAGCGACAATGCTCGCGATTCTTTTCCTCCAAACTGAACGTCCTGCAAAGGCAGAAAGAGTGCTGGAGGAATTCGTGGCCGATCACGGCGAAGACGGAGTGATTCTCACCAATTTGGCCAAGGCTCAAACGGCGCAGGGCCGCGATGAAGAATCGCTGAAGACACTTTGGAGGGCATTGGAACTCGACCCGAATCAGGAGAATGGATTGGGATGGTACGAAGTGATACATCGGGAAAATTCTGGTCATGAAGCTGGCTTAGAAGCCATACGCCGCGTGGCTGCGATTCCGGGGAGCTGGCGAGCTCAGCTCTGGCTGGCCCGTCATGCGCTCGAGAATCAGCAGCTCGAAGTCGCTCTGGGCATTTACCGCGACTGCTTGGCAACCGCTGAACGGCTTGTGCCCACAGATTTGCTGAGATTACTTACGGGTGACTTGGGTAACAACGGGCATTTGACTGAATTGATCGAACTCGGCGCTCCACACTTTGATGTCAGTATCCATGGACTCGAGGTTGGCAACAATTTGATCAAATCGTATGTCGACACGGGGCAACTCGATCTTGCGCACCATCTACTTCAGCAACTCCAAGTCCAGCAGCGTCCGGATTGGAAGGAGAGTTTAGCATTCTGGGAAACGGAGCTTGCGAAAGCTCGGCTGTCGACGCAGGACACGGTCACCGCCGAAGGTCTGAAGATTTCTATGCTCACCGTTGCCGGGCCGCTGTGGTTAAAGCCGGAGCATCCCACCGCGGAATTCTTTCCGGCAAAAGCGATCGATGCAACGACCGTAGCCGTTCTCGGATGTAGCCACGAGCCTGTAATACCCGTTTCGGAAATCGTTGCACAACCTAGCGACCACAGTGGTCGCATGAGCCGGGCGATACCGATGTATCTTTGCGAGCGGCTGTATTTGAAGACGGACGCGCGATCAATCACGCTAATTCCATGGGTTCTCAATGAAGGCGGAGGATTTGCCGTTAGCGCGAAAGAATCCTCTGATGAAGACCTGGCTATCCAAGCACGGCAGGTAGGCGGAACGGATGCAGCATTGTCGGTCCCTGACTTTGCAGTAAACGCCCATCTCGTCACGCGCGGGGAAAATTGGTCGGTTCAGGTCCGAGTCATTCGGACCATCGATGCTGCCTGTCTCGGCGAATTCGTCTATGATTTTGCAGAGAACGCATTTCAGAAAGTCGCGGACTGCCTCTTCGAAGCAGTTTGTGAAGTTTTGTTAGCAGAGGCGGATGTCGAGAAAGTCGAGATGCCAACGCCGACATCACTCAGCGATGGAGAACTTGATCACTATCTCTTTCGTTTGGAGCAGACCTTTGCGGTGCGCTGCAGTTTGATGGACAACGTCGGCTCAACTTTTCTTTCGAATCCTGCGGAAATAATCGAAGGCTTAGTCCATTTGGGCTTGCAGAATCCGAAAAATGTTCCGGCAAGGTTAATGTTGTGGCGAGCGCTCGATGGCGTAGCTGAAAGTGATGCTGAGTTGGTCAATTCGTTTCGCGAAAAGGTGGATGGCCTGATGGAAGAGTTTCCGTTGGAGGGGCCGATCCAGGCCTTAGTTGTTCATGAGCTTACTTCCGTCTTTGGAGACTGAGCCTATCCTTTCAACCTGTATTGCCGACGACACTATTAGCTAATTGCTAATCGGCAGCCGCTTGAATGACAAGCACTTGCCGCGATTTAGTGAAATATTATAATTTCCATAATTTATTCTAGCGTTCTTTTTGCTCTTCGGTTAGTATGCCCGCCAACCGTTATGATCGATCGTATTTGGATTTATCTCCTTTTCCCCGGGCTGCCGATGCTCGCCCTGCTTTGGCAAATTCGCCGGCATAACGCCGGGCAGGCTCATCTGAAACGTCCCCTGTTCAGTTTCCGCCGACCGGCGGGATACAGCTTGCAGGAAAAAGTTGAGCATGAAGGGGAATCTATTTTTTTAGGGATCACTGCCTTCGCCGTATCCGCAACTCTCCCTGGAATAGTCTACACGTTGAGTCCTTCGCTGGAGCTGGCGTGGCTGAGCATTCTGGTGGTGCCCTGTGCCTACTTCCTGGTGCGTCTAATCAAAGCCCTGCCGGAGTACCGGAACAAGCGATTTGGCCTGCTTGGTGAGCAGATCACCGGCGCCGAACTTGACGCTTTGCAAAGCAATGAAGTCAGCGCGTATCACGACTTGATATTCAAGAAAGACGGGCGCACCTGGAATATCGATCATGTGCTGCTGACGCCACAAGGCTTGTTGGTCGTCGAAACCAAGGTGAGACGATGGAAGCGGGTGGGTGAAACTTTTCCCAACGAGCTAACCTATGACGGTGAGCGGATCATGTTTCCCAATGGCTTCTCCGACACGAAGGCGATCCGTCAGGTGCAAAACAATGCCAGCGATCTTCGCGGCAAAATTCATGCCTGGACGGGCGGCGAATCCGTTCCGGTCCACATGGTTCTCGTCTATCCGGGGTGGAAGATTAACCGCAGAGGCAAAGGGGCGGTGACGGTGATGAGTCATGAAAAGTTGCGCCAGTTATTTCCGTTGGCAGGTGAGCGGATCGATAAGAAAACATTCGCCATTCTCAAGGTCAATCTCGAGCGCGAATCGCGGGTAATTCTGGACGATGAAAGCAAAGGCAGTGCGGAGTCCGCGCGGGCAAAAGGTCATCATCGTCGACCCCAGGCTGCTAAGCGGTCTCGCTCCGCAAGCGTCGCTTCCTCAAGTGCTGACTCTGCTACAGCGTAGTTGTTTTTAGGAACTCAGCTGAACGTCGATGGCAACTCACGCGGCACGAAACAACTATATTTACGTCGACTACGAGAACGTCCATGAGGCGGATCTAGGGCGGTTGGCTGGTAGGTCGGCGCATGTCACCCTGGTTCTGGGGCAGCGGCACAAGAATCTGCCGGTTCCCCTGGTGGAATTGATCCAGGAGCACGCGTCCAAGGTCACCTTGGTCAAAACCGAACTGGTCGCCAAAAATGCGCTCGATTTCGTGCTGGCTTGCGAGGTTGGCAGACGGATTGACGTGGATCCCTACGGGTATTTTCACATACTCTCCCGGGACAAGGGGTTTGACGCGGTGATCAGCTATCTCAAAGGCAGTAAAATTTTAGCCGCGCGTCGTGAGTCATTTGCTGAAGTTCCGGCGCTGATGAACTGTCAAGAAAGGGTGGACATTCTGGCAGGCCGATATCGCAAGAAAGTCGTTACCCTGCCGGGGAAGCGGAAGTCACTGGAATCATCGATTCAGGCCATTTTTGGAAAAGCTCTCTCTGCGGAGGAGTTGAAAGATACGATCGAAGGACTCGTGAAGAAGGAGGTGATCGAGTTTGCGCAAGATGATAGCGTGAACTTCCCCGAGTTGGTTGGATAAAAACGGGGGTTAAAGAGGGGCGGGAAAAGGTAGTTGTTCGCAAAAGGAAAACGGTATGACCGTAGTGACTGGACGACAATGGAAGGCTTGTCCAACGGGGACTGGCGGGACGCCGGTATTACGTTCTCGTCCAAGGGGACTGGCGGGACGCCGGTATTACGTTCTCGTCTAAGGGGACTGGCGGGACGCCGGTATTACGTTCTCGTCCAAGGGGACTGGCGGGACGCCGGTATCACACTCTCGTCCAAGGTGACTGGCGAGACGCCAGTTTCACACTCTCGTCCAAGGGGGACTGGCGGGACGCCAGTATTACGTTCTCGTCCAAGGGGACTGGCGGGACGCCAGTTTCACACTCTCGTCCAACGGGGACTGGCGGGACGCCGGTATTACGTTCTCGTCCAAGGGGGACTGGCGGGACGCCAGTATCACACTCTCGTCCAAGGGGACTGGCGAGACGCTCTTAGGTGACAGCCGGCAGGGTAACGAGCGCGAAAAGTGGGCTGAAGGCCCACCAGCACGAAGCCCGGGTCTTCAGGCCCGGGAATCGGTTGCTCGGATTTACCACCCTGAAAGGGTGGCAGCAGGCGATCGCTTGCCGGAAGGATGAAGTTCGCTGGCGACCCTTCCGGCCGCGCATTCCCGGCACGACTCTACCCAGTCGTGAATGGTCGAGCTCTGTGCTGTCGGGCTTTCAGCCCGTGCATGATGGGTGAGCGTGGCACCCGGGGACCGGACGCCTGCATCACGTTTCCGGAAGGCCGAATAGAAAAACTAACCGCCAACATCTACCCGCCAACATCTACCCGCCAACCTCTACCCGCCAACCTCTACCCGCCAACATCTACCCGATAACCTCTACCCGATAACCTCTACCCGATAACCTCTACCCGCCAACCTCTACCCGCCAACCTCTACCCGCCAACCTCTACCAGCTACCCGCCAACCGCCAACCGCCAACCGCCAACCGCTAACCG
>JBBKXR010000216.1:0-5630 GCA_037969585.1 Verrucomicrobiales bacterium | reverse complement strand
CCCCTTCCCGCCCCGGCGGCACGCCGAAGGGTTGTGACCAGAACGGTTGACCGTCAGTGATCTGAATACTCATCACCGGCGTCGAGAAATAGCGATCAACGGGTGGAAAATAAACGTTTGGCTTGATCCGATAGAGGCCGGTCTCACCCATGGAGTAGTTTTGATTCACGATGACCGTGAATTCGTAAGGCTGATTGTTGCGCAAAACGATGGGTGGCTGGATGACCGCGTCGGGCCGTGTCGGCAGCAGGTGACCCCGCCCGTCGATGACCTGAAAGTCGAGCCAACTGCGTCCGGCCTTTCCTCCGAGAACGATGTCGCGACCCGCGTTATTAGTCAGCCGCAGCACACCGGTGATCGCTTCATGAGCGATGAAAGTCTTTTTGCTCGGCGTAAATTGAACGTCCAACTGGGCGTGAGCTAGGGTCGCGCAGAGCAACGCAAAGAGCATAATTACCAACGAAATCCCATACCGGCTGCGGCAATCCAGCGATCCTGTAACTCTATTCAAGACGGTAGACATCGTTTAGGTGAGCGGCAGTATCTCCGATCTGCGGTTCGATTGCCAACATAAAACGCGGAGGTGGTTAGTTTGCCCTCCCATCTGCACATCGCAGGGAACCGTAACGACCGGACCTCGCCCCGGTTATTCCGTGGTGTCGCCCGATTCAGAAGCGTTCTTAGCTTCTTTCTCTTCCTCCGGCGGTGCGGTGTCGCGCACGGTCCGAAAGCCGGTCGCGAGACTGACGGTCTCGGCCTTGGCGGCGGGAACTCGGCGTTTCAGATCGAAGTTGTCCTGCGAGCTGAATGACGCGCCACGGATGATGGGCACTTTGCGGTCGGGGAAGTCGGGATCGGTCTCCCAAGTCCCCGTCCACTCGCTGACGTTGCCGCCCATGCCACCGACTCCATAGGTACTTTCGTCACCGCGTTTGGCATCGACGGGGCACCAGTATTGGTAGCCATCGATCGAACCGGGTGCGATGTCACCATCGGCTTTCTGATCGACGCCGGTATTAAACCGCTCGCTGTCCAACTCGTTGCCCCAGGGGTAAAGATTTCCGGACCGACTACGCGCAGCTTTTTCCCACTCCTGTTCGGTCGGAAGTCGGCCACCCCGCCACGTCGCGTAGGCGTAGGCATCCCACCAGTCAACCTGGATCACCGGACATTTCAAACTGATCGCGGCGCCACCAAAGTGACCGCCGCGCTGAGCGAGTGCGTAGTAGCGATCCCAGTCTGGCGGACGGTGGGTTTCCTTCGATGCAGGTTGATCCGGATGTTGCATTTTTTTCAACAACTCGGGGTCTTCCTCAATCGCCGCGAGAAAATCCGCGTACTGGCCGATGGTGACTTCGTATTGATCGATCCAAAACTGCGGAAGCTCGAGTGTTTCGTCCTCTTGGTAGACAAAACTGCCCGCAGGCACAGGCATCATGTTGGCCGGCGCTTTGACTTTTTTTGCATCTTTCGACGAGAACATGATGAATACCAGCCCTGCGACTACAATCAGTCCACCGATGAAGCCGCCGACGACCATCGTTTTCTGATCAGCCTGGCGCTCGGCCTGCTGCTGAGTCTGCGGCTCGGAGATCCCCACCGCTTCGAGTTCGTCGAGCGCTTCAATGAGACCTTCGGGGCTGAGGATGGCGTCAGCGCGGCCAGCGATCCCCAAGCGCTTGACCACTGGCATCAAGAAACTGTTGCGCCCGAGAAATGGCAAGATAGCAGCGCCGAGCATTTTCATTTGCTCGGCTTCATCGAGCGAATACGGACCGCTACCCGTGACCGGGTTGGCAATGCGACAGCTCTCCCGATCCGGCAAATGAATCATCGCAGCGCGAATCGGCATAACCCCGACGTTAGCCTCTTTTAAATACGACAAGACATCAGCGACGGAGCCGAGCACGTCATAGAGCGAATCTTCCTCGACCGCCTTGCCCTCGTCAGCAAGCGTGGCGAGATTGGGACCGCTCATCAGTTCCACGGCGTAGTAAGTGATGCCATTCTGCTGATCGGCCTCGTAGACCAGAGCAACGTCAGCGTGGCTGATCAACGCGCGCGAGCGGGCTTCATCGACAAAGGCGCCGACTTTTTCCGGGTCGGCGCGGTGGCGGTGGTGGAGCGCCTTGAGTGCCACGGTGCGATTGATCGAGCGCTGCTCGGCGACATACATCGCGGCGTTGTCGTCGGCGCGCAGCACGCTGGCGATCCGGTAGTCTCCCAGCTCGGTGCCCTCCGCCAAAATGTCCGGGTCGGTAGTCTCGACTGGCTCCTGCGCAACGATATCCACCGCTTCTGCCTCCGTGATTGCCTGTTCGGGGTGATCAGCGTCACCCGGTCCTGTAAGATTGTCTTCGCTCATGCCCGCGTTCACTTTTGCTATCGCTCAATTCGCTCTCGCCGCTCCGTCCTCGACCGTCACCCCTGGGGCTTTGGAAAAAGTTCTGCTCCCGGCCCTGATGTTTCACTACCGATTTCCTGTAACTGTCCGGCGTCGGGTTCTCCCGGTTTCATGCCCATCAGTTCCTGCGGCTCTGCGACTACTGCTTGTAGTTCGTCGCGGTAGTAGAGTTCGATGATATAGCCAAAGTAAGCCCGATCGCCGAGTTCCTTCTTTTCGACCTCGGTAAAAACGGGTTGAAAATAACTCTCCTCGATGATTTCCAGATCGCCATCCTGCCAGTCGTAGGGCTCAGAAACAAAGCCCTCATTAGTGGTCGCCGTGGTCGGCGCAAAATCACCACCGTTCACGGTATCGTAAAAATACACCAACATCGCCATGTCGGCAGCGTCGGGCGCACTGCCTGGACGGCTGAGGATCGGTATGCGCAAAGTTACTCGTTCGCCATCAGAGGCGTCAGGTGCGCGGATTGTCTCGACTTCGCCGATACTGAGCACGGTCTCGACCGCCGTCGTCTCGTCGATCAGATTGCCCTTCATCGCCATGTCCGCTAAGTCGTAAAAAGCTCCCGCCCGCTCGGGGCCAAGCACGAACACGCTACGCCAGTATTCCGCAGCCTTATCGTCGAGCCCCATCTGACTGTAGGTGCTGGCCAACTCACTGAGCACTCGCGGATGATTCGGCGACAGCGTGTTGGCGTCTCGCAAGGCTCGCAGCGCGGCCTGCATATTGCCGCTGGAACGATATTCCAAGGCCAGGGCCATCATGCGCTGGGCTGCCGGGTGAGTGAGTGCATGCGCAGGATTTTCCACTTCAGCCGCACCGCTGATGGCGTCGTTGGTAGGATAAGGTGAAGGACCGGGAAGCAGATATTCCGATTCAACGACCGCCATCGGCATCGTAGCTTCAGGAGCGGGCGCAATTGGATTTCCAGCTGCATCGACTGCCGAACCGGGCATCGTCGGAGCCACCGAGGTAAGCGCTGCATTCTCTGGAAGGATGCCAGGAATCACTGTCGTAGCAACGCCAGCAACCGCGCCGGCCGGCTGATCTTGAGGGTAAGCGACACCATCCGATGCCGCCAAAGCAGTAGCGCCAACCGCAGTTGCCGGAACGGCGCCGGCAACCAGCGCAGGCGGCGTCGCCAATGGCCTGGTAACCACCGCCCAGCCAACCGCCACCACTTGAGCGGCAGCAACCGCACCGAGTAGCCACATCGCAACCATGAAGGTGCGACCGAAGCCATGTCTGGCGCTGAGCATTTCGTTAAGCATCAGGAAGATTCAAAGGTCAGACAGTATCGAAAGCGAGGGATTGCGAGACTAGAAGTTACCACAATCGCTGTCAATTCACACTCGCCGCCATCGCTATTCGACCGATCAAGTTGCGTCGGCGTTCAATCGGCGTAATTTTCGTCCTGATCTGCCGTCAAAATGAGTGGCAATCAGCCGTTTTACTACGTCAAGCCACCTCTCTCTCCGTCCAGCCCAGCCCCCGAAGCATGGCTCGCCCTTCGACGACAACGCCAAACGACGCCAAGACCAGGATCATCGATCTCGGGCTCAGTCCCGTTGAAGCTGCGTCCGCCCTTCGGCACGAGCCGGGCATGGTATTTCTCGATTCGGCCAGCGCAGACGATCCCGCCAATGCCAACTTCGGCTCGGCCACAGCACCCAACGCGCCGCGTTATTCGCTGCTCGCTGCCGCACCGATCGAAATCATCCGCGGCCAGATCGACGATCCCGAACCCCTTCGCCGGGCGTTGGCCCGTCACCGACCGGCAAGCGATCAGGGTGCTGACCTCGGCTTCCCGAATGGCGGTGCTATCGGATGGATCGACTACAAAGGCGATTACTGCTTTGGTATCTATCCGCAGGCAATGATCTACGATCACCTCGCCGAGCGCTGGTCGGAAATCGGTCGCCTCAGCGAACGCCTGCGTCTTTCCAACACAACGCTACCCGCCAGCAGTCACCGCTCCGCGGGATTTCGGGAGATGACCAACCGAGACAAGTTTTGTCGCATGGTCGAGCGCGCTCAAGAATACATCGCAGCGGGAGACATTTACCAAGTCAACCTCGCCCAACGCTACCGAGCCGACTGGCCCACTGACGCGGATGCCAGCTTCGCGTTTTACTGCCGTCTGCGGGACGCATCGCCCGCACCGTTCGCGTCGTTCATGAACCTCGACGGTCGGCAGGTGTTGTCTTCATCGCCCGAGTTGTTCCTCGAGCTTAGTGGATCGTTGGCTCGCACGCGACCGATCAAGGGCACGCGACCTCGATTTCGCGACGCCACCCAGGACGAGAAATCCGCCTACGATCTGATCACTTCACCAAAAGAGATCTCCGAACTTATCATGATCACCGATCTCGAGCGCAACGATCTCGGTCGGATCTGCGAGTTCGGCAGTGTGCGTGCCGCCGAGTTGCTCAAGCTCGAACGTCACGAACACGTGTTCCATCTGGTATCCACCGTGGAAGGCCAATTGCGCAGCGGTGTCGACCATCTCGATGCCATTCGCGCCTGCTTTCCCGGCGGCTCAATTACCGGCGCACCGAAAAAGCGTGCCTGTGAAATTATCGACGAACTCGAGACCGAGCCACGCGGACTTTACACGGGTGCTATCGGTGTGATTGGTTTCGATGGTGAGACCCGACTTTCGATCGCCATCCGCACTGCCATCGCCGAAGCCGATGAGCTGCATTTCCACGTCGGCGCCGGCATCGTCGCCGACTCCGATTCGGCGCTCGAATACGAAGAAACCCTGCACAAAGCACGCGGGCTCTTCGCCGCCAATGCAGCAGAGCCAGGCTGAGTTTTTCACACCGTTCCGCCGACCTGATCCGATCTGGGCAATAGACAAAAAAACCACGTCGGAGAACCGACGTGGTTTTGTTGAGTTGAGAGGTATTGCCGATCCGCCGGTTAAGACGGAAACAACAAAAAGTTTTACAGAGAGGCTTTAAGCGCAGACGACGGCGAGAAGCCAACCGACTTCGACGCTTTGATCTGGATGGTTTCGCCAGTCTTGGGGTTGCGACCCTGCCGTGCGGCACGATGCTTCACCTTGAATGTTCCAAAACCAATCACCTGCACGACTTGGTCCTTACGGACGCCATCGGCGATGGATTCGAGCACGGCTGCCAAAGCAGCTTCAGCATCTTTTTTTGACGTGTCGCCACCGAGAGCGCCCTGTACAGCTTCAACGAGTTCACCTTTGTTC
>JBBKXR010000215.1:0-13982 GCA_037969585.1 Verrucomicrobiales bacterium | reverse complement strand
GCACGTCGATGCCGCGCGTCGGTTCGTCGAAAATGACGATCTCCGCGTTGCGTTGCAGCCATTTCGCGAGCACGACCTTTTGCTGATTGCCACCGGAAAGGGTGGCAGCTCGTTGGTGGGGGGAATGGGCGCGGATGTTGAGCTGAGTTGCTGTTTTTTCGAAAGCAGTCGATTCGGAGCGTCGGTCGAGCATGCCGAATCGAGAGAAGGATCGCAGATTGGGTAGGGAAAAGTTGTCCAGTAAGCTGTGCTCGAGAATCAGTCCCTGCGATTTCCGATCTTCAGTCAGCAGGCAGATACCGGCGCGAATGGCTTCGCGTGGTGACTTAAAGGCAAGGGGCTGGCCATCAAGTTCGATGCTGCCACTATCGGCCCGGTCCGCACCGAAAATGAGGCGGGCTAACTCGGTGCGTCCGGCACCGACCAGGCCGGCGAGGCCGAGGATTTCGCCGCGATGCATTTCCAGGGATGCATCGATCACCGCCTGGGCGCGAGTCAAATTTTTGACTTTCAAACAGGGGCTTTTTGACGCTGCGGACGACACCTTTCGCGTCGGAAACTCGGCGGCGAGTGATCGGCCTACCATGTGCTCGATGATGCCCTGGCGGGAGAGTTCTGCGGTAGCGGCGGTGACGACATGTTCGCCGTCACGCAGGATGCAGACGCGTTCGGCGACCCGCTCGACCTCGTCGAGTCGATGGGTGACGTAGAGAAGCGAAATTCCGTCCCGCTTAAGCTGGGTGATAATCTCCAGCAAACGATCAACTTCATGACCGGAGAGTGCGGCAGTGGGTTCATCAAGAATCAGCAACTGCGCATCGAGTGACAGAGCCTTGGCGATTTCCACGCCCTGTTGTTCGGCGACGGTCAATTCGCGGCAGCGACTGTCGGGATGAATGTGCTGCATGCCGATGCGGTCGAGTTGTTCGCGAGTGCGGGCCATTTCCTCGCCACGTCGAAGCCATCCGCCGCATCGGGTCAGGTCACGACCGAGGAACAGGTTGTCGCAAATGCTCAGATCGGGAATCAAATTGAACTCCTGATGAATCACCGCGATACCGGCGTGCTGCGCGGCGAGTGGTGAAGTGAGTCGGAGCATTCTGCCGTCGAGCGACACACTGCCTGAATCGGCGGAATGGGCGCCGGCGAGAATCTTGATCAGCGTCGATTTACCTGCGCCGTTTTCACCGAGCAGCGCCAGGCACTCGCCGGCACCGATTTCCAGCGAGACGTCGTGCAGGGCGCGCACTCCCGGATACGATTTGCTCAGACCGCGCACGTCGAGGCGTGGTCCGCTGGATGGGGATGCCGCCGAGGCTGTCGGAACGATCACGGTTTTTTCGTATTGGATTCCTTCGAAGCTTCGCTGGGTTTTTCTGCTGCGCTGACGGCGGAGGCAGGTGCTACTTCTGTCACCCCGCCACCATCCGGTTTCAGCTCGGGATCCTTCTCTGCGTCTTCGCGACGGTACAGCGCAGAGTCGATGGGTTGGTCGGCAGGTACGTCTTCGCCGGAAAGATGGGCGACGATACTTTGAATAGTGCGTCGGCCGATCTCATCGGGAAACTGAATCGGGTCGGCGTAAATTTTTCCCTGCAGAATGGCCCGTTTGCCGATTAGCTGGCCGTCGAAGGCGATGACGGTGACGTGATCGAGCTTGCCGGCTTTTTCCAGAGCCGTCACTGCACCGATACCCGAGGGGTCGTTGATAGCGAAGATGCCGGTGATATCCGGGTGCGCCTGCAACGCATCTTCGGCGGCGCGCAGGCCTTGAGTTTCGTTGCCTTCGCCGGGTAGTTCGGCAGTGATGGTGATGTTGCCTTCACTGCGACCCTCGTTGTGTTTGGCGAGAGCATCTTTGAAGCCTCGAACGCGTTCCTGGCAGGATTCGACCGACTGGTAGTCGAGGACGACCACGTCTCCGCCGGCTTCGCCGAGGGCTTCGATCATTGCCTCGCCAGCAAGCTGACCTCCCTGGAAATTGTTGGTGCCAATGTGCGAAACGACTTTTGCGTCGGGATCATCTGACTTGATGTCGAACGTGAATACCGGAACGCCAGCCGTGTTAGCTTCCTTGATCACCGCGCCGATCGTCTGCGAGTTACAAGGGTTAATGGCAATAGCGGCCACCTCCTGTACGATGAAGTCTTTGACCTGATTGAGCTGCTTATCCGGCTGCTGGTCAGCACTAAGGTAGACAACTTGGTAACCGTGCTTGGCCGCCTCGTCCTCCATTGCTCGCTGAATGGTGACGAAAAACGGATTCGCCAGAGTCAGGCAGGTGGCGCCAATCGTGCCGCGGATTTCAGGTTTGCCGGGATCTGAAGAGGAGGAATCGCCGGAGCATCCCGCCAGCAACGCCGCACCGAAGGTCGTCGCCATTGCGATACGCTTGGAAAAATCGAGAATCCGCATCAACGAAGTGTGAGCCGACCAAGCTGATTCGCCAACCACGAAGTTACTTGGCATGTCCGGCTTGACGCCTACCGCTTGGTCAGTAGGCAGTTTTTTTCTCCGCCAATGCGCTATCACGGCGTGGCGTTAATGCGTGCAGGCGGTGATTTGCTGGGGTTTGTGATCCCGACTAACGTTTTAGCAGACCGAAATGTTTTCACATTCCCGACTTCAACTCGTAACGATGTCCCTCGCGGCAGGCTTTTGCCTTGCCGCAGGAGGTTCCGTCGTGGCTTCGCCGCTGACTTTCGAAAAAGACATCCGTCCTATCCTGAAAACGCATTGTTTCCACTGCCATGGTGAAGCTGGCGAGACGGAAGGGGATCTCGACGTTCGCTTGCGGCGGTTTTTGGAAAGGGGCGGCAAGTCCGGCCCTGCGATTGTGCCCGGTGATGCTGCGAAGAGCCATCTGATCGAGCAGTTGACCAATGGCGAGATGCCGAAGGGTAAGCCCAGGCTTCCGGAAAAAGATATCGCCACCATCGTCGCGTGGATCGATGCCGGTGCACCGACCGCACGGCCCGAGCCGGAAGAACTGGGCGACAAATATGTTTTTACTGAAGAGGATCGCAACTGGTGGTCGTTTCAAGCGATCGACAGGCCACCCGTGCCGGTGGTAAAGGATCTGACTTCGAAGAATCCCGTCGATGCTTTTCTCGCCGCTAAGATGGCGGAGAAGGAGCTGACGTTTTCAGCGCAAGCGGACGCTCCGACGCTGATTCGCCGGCTGAGTTTTGATCTGACCGGTCTTCCGCCGACTCCGGAGAGGATAGACTCGTTCACCACTGCCTTCGCGAAGGATGCCGATGCTGCTTATCGTGCGCTGGTTGACGAACTACTCGCGGTGCCGGCGTATGGTGAGCGATGGGGGCGGCATTGGTTGGACGTAGCTGGCTACGCCGATTCGGATGGCTACACGGAGAAGGATGTTGAGCGCAAGCACGCATGGCGCTACCGCGACTACGTGGTCGAGGCATTTAACGGTGATAAACCCTTTGATCAATTTGTCCGTGAGCAATTGGCTGGCGACGAGATCGTGGCCGAAGAAAAATTGCACGTCGATGCCGCCGATGAAAAACTCCGCAAACGTCATCGCGACTTGCTTGTGGCGACCGGATTTTTACGCATGGCGCCCGACGGCACGATGGCAAAAAATGATCTCGCCGCGCGCAATCAATGCATCGCCGACACCATCAAAATCGTCAGTTCGTCGCTGTATGGAATGACCATCGGTTGTGCGCAGTGTCACGATCACCGTTACGATGCGATTTCGCACGCGGACTATTATCGTTTGCGTGCGGTGTTTGAGCCGGGCTTCGATGTGCCGCGCTGGCGCAATCCGAACGCAAGGTTGGTGTCGCTACAAACCAAAGAGGACATCGCCACAGCCACGGCGATCGAGGTCGAAGCCAAGAAACTCGATGACGTACGTGTCGCCAAGCAGGCCGAGTTCGTTGAAGAAGTGTTCGGCAAACTGCTCGCCGAAAAGGACGAGGCGATCCGCGCCGATTTGGAAAAGGCTTATCGGACGGAAGTGAAAGCGCGCACTCCCGAACAGTTGGCCCTGCTCAAGCTCCATCCCAAGGTCAACAAGCTCAACTCTGGTTCGCTGTATCTTTACGATACGACTTACAAGACTAAGCACGCGCAAACGATCAAGGACATGGTTGCCGAGGCCAAGGAGGTTCGCGACACCAAACCGCCGGTCACTCAAGTTCAGGCGTTCACTGAAGTCGCTCAAAAGCCGGAGGCCGTTGCGCCGACGTTCGTCTTTAATCGAGGTGATTTTGAATCACCGACTGACAAGGTTACACCTGGAGATCTTTCCGTTCTCGATGCTTGGCGCGAAGTCGATGTTCCGGAAAATACCGACGCCCTGGCGAGTACCGGACGGCGGCTGGCCTACGCTCGCTCGATCACGGATGGCGAGCATCCGCTTTTGGCGCGCGTCATGGTGAACCGGATTTGGATGCATCACTTCGGCATCGGTATTGTGGCAACGGCGGGAGATTTTGGCGTGCTCGGGGAAAAGCCGAGCCATCCTGAATTGCTCGATTGGTTGGCGATGGAATTCGTCGAGAAAGGCTGGAGCGTGAAGGAACTGCAGCGCTTGATTCTAAACAGTCAGGTTTATCGCCAGATCTCGTTGCGCGATGCGAAGCGGGATTCGATTGATCCCGACAACCGGCTGATGAGCCGACAAAATTCGCAGCGCTTGGAGGCTGAAAATCTTCGCGACGCCTTGCTCGCCGTGTCGGGGAAATTGAATCCGAAAGTCGGGGGCGAACCGGTGCCTGTCTGCTTGAACGAAGAAGGCCAGGTAGTCATCGGTGTCGACACGACCGATACCGCCGGTCGGCAAACGGGCAAGCACATCGGGCTTAATGGAGAGGAATTTCGTCGCAGCGTCTACGTGCAGGTTCGCCGCACCCAGCCTTTGGAAATGTTCGCCACCTTTGACGCGCCGGATATGATGGAGCCGAATTGCGACGTTCGTCCGGTGACCACCGTCAGCCCGCAGAGCCTGCTGTTGATGAACAATCTCGGCATGCGCGAGCACGCTCAGTATTTTGCCGAGCGTTTGCAGAAAGATTGTGCTGGCGATATCGGAGCCCAGATCGAGCGCGCGTTTCGTCTCGCCTATGGGCGCTCGCCGACCGCCGAAGACCGGACTGCCGCTATGGAATTTGTCACTGCTCAGACAGCTTACTACAAAGAGAATCCGGCCAAACTGGAGTCGGTGATGGGACCTGTGGCGAAAGAAAATGCCGCTCCTGAACTGCTCGGTCTCACGGCACTGTGCCACGGCCTGATCAGCGCTAATGAATTTCTCTACGTAGACTGAATTAAAATGAGTTTTTCCCGCCGCAATATTCTCAGTGCCGGTTTTGGCGCTGGCTCGGTCGCGCTCGCCACGCTTCTGCGTGACGAAAAGCTGCTCGCTAACCCGAGCATCGCCGCTAACGACGCCACCGGACATTTCGACATGACGCCGAAGCCCGCCCACGGTTTCGGGCAGGCGAAAGCCATGATCTCGATGTTCATGCAAGGTGGCCCAAGTCACATCGATCTGTTTGATCCCAAGCCCGAACTCGACAAACTCGACGGTAAAAATTTCCCCGGCGAGATCAAGTTTGACGACGCTGCTGGAGCCAGTCTCGAGGTGATGAAGTCGCAGTGGAAATTTTCCAAGCACGGCCAGAGCGGCATGGATTTTAGCGAATTGGTGCCACACATGGCCGGTATAGCCGACGAGATGACGATGATTCGTTCGATGCATACCGGCGTCAACAATCACGGTCAGTCGATCTATGCCTTGATCAACGGTACGATCCTTGGCGGTCAGCCGACTTTGGGCAGTTGGTTGACGTATGGTCTGGGCTCCGAGAATCGGAGCCTGCCCGCTTATGTGGCGCTCACTGATCCCCGAGGCCTTCCGGTTGGCGGGGTCGACAATTTCACTAATGGCTGGTTGCCCTCGCTTTACCAAGGCACCGTTATTCGACCAAAAGAACCGCGCATTTTAAATCTCGATCCGCCGATGTCGCTTAAGGGGGCAGCGCAAGATCGCTACCTGAGTTTCGTCGATCGCTTGAATCGCGAACACAGTGTTGCACGACCCGGCGAGAGCGATCTCGAAGCACGCATTCAGAGTTTTGAACTCGCCGCGCGTATGCAGTTGGCAGCCAAGGAGGCGATGGATATCGAGCAGGAGAGCGAGGCCACGAAAAAGATGTATGGCATGGACAAGCCCGAGACCAAGGACTTCGGTTCGCGCTGTCTGATTGCCCGCCGTCTGATCGAGCGCGGAGTGCGCGTGGTCAGTTTGTTCACCGGCAACCAAACTTGGGATCACCATTCGGGTATCTCAACGAGCTTGCCTGCCGCCTGCCTATATGTAGACCAACCTGCCGCTGCGTTGGTTCAGGATCTCAAGCAGCGCGGCCTGCTCGATAGCACCATCGTTCACTGGGGTGGAGAAATGGGCCGCTTGCCGGTCATTCAGAACCGCGCTGGCGGTGCCAACGATCGCGCCAAGGTCGGTCGCGATCACAACACTTACGGTTTCAGTTCATGGGTTGCAGGTGGCGGATTTAAGAAAGGTTATACCCACGGGTCAACCGACGAATTTGGACACCATGCCGTCGAAAATGTGGTTAATCACTTCGACTATCACGCCACGCTGCTGCACCTGTTCGGACTCGATCCCAACGTGCTGACCTTCAAGCGCAATGGTCAGGATCAGAAACTGATCAACAACGAGGAAGCTCGAGTGGTCACGGATTTGCTGGCGTAGCGTTAGCTTCGTAATTCACCACGTTGCAGCGTGCGGAATATCACCAGGGGACCGAAGTAGCTCAGTCCCAGGATTACCGCGACGCCAAAGCTGTAGGCGAGCATGCGCGGGTGATCTAAGGGATTGAGCACGATCCCGCTCAGTTCCCCGAGCAGATGTCCGGGGCGCGTGACGACATCCCAACTGTTCCAACGCAGAAAGCGACCGAGATAAATGCCGAAAGCGCTCAGCGCCACGACGCCGACGATCGCTGCGTTCGCATTCATTGCTGAGCATCGAGCGCGCAGGTGATGATGAACTTGCGCCAGTGAGACCATGCCGATCATCCAACCGGCGCCCGCCATCGACACAAACAGCAGCCAATCGAACCAAAGCGGACAATCCGATCGTTCTCGCAGATGAATCAGGTCGGTGAGTAAATACGGAGCATTAGGAAAAAACGCCAGCCACACCGTTAACAAGATCCACGACATTCGCGGTCGCCGGGGTGCCATGCGAATCGCCAGCGTCGCCACGACCAGTGGAATCGCCGCCAGAGCGAGGTTGTAGACCAGATAGAAATGCTGGTCGCTGGACGTGACCCACGCTCGCGCCAACCACAGCGCTACGCACCAGGCCATCGCTGCTGTGGCGATCAACAGGGCAGGCAAGTCGGGTGAAGCAGTGACCGCTTTTCGGATTTTTCCCACAGCGATGCGCCAAACAGAAAACAGCTTGTTCATGGGGGTATCGTTCGCAGCCTCATGTGAACTCGCCGTGAACGACCGATGAACTTTGTGCGAAAACGTCGCCTTACTTACTTATTCCACTGCCAGCCACAAATGCGCCGTGATTCAGCATTGAGGCAGGGGCGTCATCTGTTCACTGTCTTGCTTGATGAGCGTTACGTTCGCCACCCATTGCCATCTACATTTTTATGAAAAAAATTACGCTATTTATCATTTTGCTGATCGCAATACTCCCTGGCCAAGCGTGGTCTCAGAGCCTGATCGCGGGCGCCGCCCGCGTCGACGTGACTCATCCCGATTCTCCCGCGGGTGACACACCGGTTTGCGTGCGTGCGCTGGTGATCACTGACACCGCCACTAAAACGAACGCCGTGCTGGTCACCGTCGATGCGGTGGCGGTTGCCGAGATTGGATCGATCAAAGATCCCTACATCGCCAATGTTCGCGCCGCGGCGCAGACCAAACTCGGGATCGATCCCAAGTCGATCATCTTTAATGCCAGCCACTGTCATGCGCTGGTCGCCCCTGATGTCGAAGCCAAAACCATCCAGGCCGTCGAGGCCGCCTGGAAAAATCGTGTGCCGGTAAAGGTTGGCGTCGGCGTCGGTCACGAGGATCGCATTCAGGAAAACCGTCGTCTGGAAATGAAAGACGGCAGCGTCATCGATGTTCGTCACGCTTACTCGATGCCACCCGATCAGGAAGTTGCCGCGGTCGGGCCGATCGACCCCGAGATTGGCATTTTGCGACTCGACCGGGTCGACAATGGCGAAGCGCTCGCCATCGTGTTCAATTTCGCCTGTCACCCGATTCAGAGCGTTCCCAGCGGCGGTAACTCGCCAGACATGAGCGGCATCGCCAGTCTGGTCATCGAAGATCAGCTCGGTAATGGCGCCGTCGCCTTGTTCGTACAGGGCTGCGGTGGCGATATCAATCCGGTTGCCTACAAACAGGTCGATGCCCCTCGCGACGCCGAACCGCTCGGTCACAAGCTCGCGCTCAGCACGCTCGCCGCGGTTCACAAAATCGATACAGCGGCCAACGCCACGCTTTCCGTCAGCAACGACACGCTGACTCTGCCGCGAGCTGATCTCGCCGAGCGGATCGCGGAGATGGAAACGGAGATCGATGCCCTGCTGAAATCCCTGAAAGGCACCAATCTCAACCTCGATACCTTCCTGCCGCTGATGATGAAATATCACCTCGATGGCGAGTTCCCGTCTGGCTATGCGCATCGCTACCTGCAGCAAAAAAAGCTCGGCGTCGATGATTTGGAAAAGCTCGACGAAACCAACCGTCGGCACATGGACGCCTACGTGCGTAATATTCACATCATGGAGCAACTGACGCGCAAGCAGATCAATCTCGCCCTCCTGGCCAAGCATCACAAAGGCAACACCGAAGCCGGTCCGAGCATTGATGTCGAGGTCGCCGGATTGCGCGTCGGCGATTACCGAATGGTCACTTTTCCAGGTGAAGTGACGGTGCCGATCGGTCTCAATATCAAAGCCGCTGCGAACCAAGCGAACACCTACGTCGCGGGCTACAGCAATGGCTACATTTACTACTCGCCAACCGCCGAGCAGTTGAAAAATCGAGGGGGTGCCCAGGAAGACAGCGACTGCCTGCTCGCTCCCGAATGGCAGGCCCTGTTCGAAACTCGCGCCGCCGAAGTGCTCAACGCACTCGACGCTCCGTAGCGCCGTAGCTGCGAGCGTCAGCGAGTGGCCCCGTGGACGAGCAAGCCGAACATGAAAATCATCCACTGCCACCGAATTCTCGCGCTCCTGCTGGCATTCGGCGTGTTCTTTGATCCTACCCAAGCGCAGGATCGGCTGGTGCGCGAAGCTGATCCATTATCACCAGCTGACGAGCAAAAGGCCCTACGCGTTGCCGACGGCTTCGAGATTCAGTTATACGCGGCCGAGCCCTTGATCAACAAGCCAATCAATCTGGCCACCGATGCGCGCGGTCGGCTATGGGTTTCATCCACCGTCGAGTATCCCTACGCCGCCACCAAAGATCGCTGGAGTGATGAGCAGGGCGCTCACGTGCGCGACAGCCGCGACGCCATCAAGATTCTTGAGGACACGGACGACGATGGCTCCGCCGATAAAGTCACCGATTTCGCAGACGGCCTGAATATTCCCACCGGCGTGCTTCCGTGGCATAAGCCTGAGCACCACGATGGCTGCATCGCCTGGAGTATTCCCAATATCTGGTACTTCGCCGATACGACCGGCGACGGAAAATGCGATCTGCGCGAAGTCTTGTTCGGTCCGCTCGGCTATGAAAAGGACACCCATGGCATGTGTTCGAGTTTCCGCCTCGGCCCAGATGGTTGGGTGTATGCGACCCATGGTTTCAACAACACCAGTCACTTTGAAGCCGACGACGGCAGCACTCTCGACCTTCATTCAGGTAACGTGTTCAGATTTCGCCCCGATGGATCGCGCATCGAACTGTGGTCCGCTGGACAAGTGAACCCTTTCGGCCTCTGCTTCGATGGCCGTGGAAATTTGTATTCGGCGGATTGCCACAGTGCGCCCGTCTACCAACTACTGCGCGGCGCGGTTTATCCGAGCTTCGGCAAATCCCACGACGGGCTCGGCTTTGGCCCGACCATGATCGAACACACCCACGGTTCGACCGGAATCTGTGGCATCGCCTGGATTGATCGCAATGTCTGGGGCAGTGGCTGGAATGATCGGGTGTTGATCGGCAACCCGGTTAATTCACGAGTAAATTTTGACCACATCGAGTTCCACGGCTCAACGCCGGTCGCTGTCGAGCAACCTGACTTCGTGGTCAGCGATGATCCGTGGTTTCGTCCCGTTGACCTGCATCTTGCCGACGACGGTGCGCTTTATATCGCCGATTTCTACAATCGAATCATCGGTCATTATGAAGTGCCACTCGATCACAAGGGCCGCGACCGCGAGCGAGGCCGAATCTGGCGGGTGACAAAAAAGGCGGGCGTCGAAGTGCCTCGGCCAGCTATTGACGTGGTGACGATCGCGGACCCGATCGCGGCGCTCAGAGATGAATCGCCTTTTCAGCGACGGGCGGCCGCAGCGAAATTGCAGACAGAGCCACAGCCTGGTACGATCCCGGCCCTTCGCGCGGCTTTGGCTGAAGCGGGTGAGGAGGACACTCATTTACGACATGCGTTGCGACTGGCGATTCGTGAAAATCTGACGCTGTCGGGTGGATTCACTGGACTGTCGGATGCCAACTCGGATCTCGCTGATATCGCACTGGCGGTTCCGACTGCTGAAGCTGCGAGATTTTTGGCGACGATCGAGCGAGCTGATGACGCGGATTTTCGATTGAAAAAATTGCGTCATCTGGCCCGCAACGCCGAAAGCGTGGACGTGGAAAAATGGTTATCGGGCCTTTCCGAAGAGAGTTCGCTGACGGCGCAGGTCGCCGAAGTTGTGGCGGTCCGTGAAGGGCTCGAGGAACGCGGTGTGATAACCCCGCCCATAGAACTGTTGGCGCGCGCAGAACAGCTTGCGCAGGGATTGCTCGATGCGCGTGATGAAACGGGACAGCAAGTCTGGCAGCCGCAGCAGCATCCGGATTTTCCCAAGAGCGCCCGGCCGTGGAGTCTGCAAAATCGAGTCTGTGGAGACGGTCGAGAAGTTGAGGTCCTGTCGAGTCTTGCCAAGGGTGAAAAGCAGGCAGAGCAGCGCACCGGTATTTTGCGAAGCCGCGAGTTCGAGTTCACAGGGCCGATATCGTTCTGGCTGTGCGGGCATCGTGGACTGCCCGGTAACGAGGCTCACGAAAAGAATTTTGTTCGGCTTGTCGATGCGGTTACGGGCGTCGAATACAAACGCGCTTACCCGCCGCGACGCGACAGCTGTCAGCTAGTTGCTTGGGAAATCGGCAGGCATCAGGGCAAGAAAGTTCGGCTTGAAATTGTCGACGGTGATAACGGCAAATCATTTGCCTGGCTGGCCGTGACACGCATCGATGTCGATGGCCTCAGCGTTGCGGCCTATCGCGATGCTACCAACAACGGTCAGGCGCTGCGCGAGGTTGCGGATCTGTTGAAAATCCAGGCCCGCGCCGACCTCCGCGATCGATTGCGACCGTTTCTGCCAGCGCCACCGGCAGCTGCGCCGCGCGAGATTTCGCCCGCACAACGAGCCGGGCTCGATGCTTTGATTGCCCAGCGAGCAGACGCCTTCGACCAAAAGCTGGGCGACACAGAGAAAGGTGCCGAGCTTTTTAAAATGCATTGCGCGTCATGCCATCAGGTGGCCGGCGAAGGCGGGCTGATCGGACCGCAACTCGACGGTATAGGTTCGCGTGGCGTAGCGCGACTCAGTGAGGATATTCTCGACCCCAATCGCAACGTCGATGCGCATTTTTATATCACGACTTTGACGCTAAAAGATGGAGTGGTCATTGCCGGATTTCTCCTGGCGGAACGTGGCCAAGTGCTGGTCTTGGTCGATACTTCCGGAGTCGAGCATCGCGTTGCCAAGGGGCAGGTCGAGAAGCGGGAAACCGCGCCGCTTTCTTTGATGCCAGCGGCGTTCGGTCAGCTCTTGAACGAAGGCCAGTTCAGTGATCTTCTGGCGTGGCTTGTGAAGCAACGCTGACCAGCCCTTCGTCGCTGTCGTTGCCAGGGTCGACGTCGAGGATTTCGGGAGAATCGTGACGTGAAAACAATCGCAGACCAAGCCAGCTGCCGGCAATCGCGCCGACGAAGGGCGTGACGATGTAGACGGTCAGCCAACCGCTGCCATTGGCCGAAAAAGCGTAGCCGCCCCATCCGGCCAGTGCGGAAAATAGACGTGGCGCGAGATCGCGGGCGGGATTGAAGCCGGCCATCGAAATCGGCGCGAACACGCAGATGATCGCAGTCAGCATCAGTCCGATGGCGAGCGGCGTGAAGCGACCGGTGGCGAAGGGGTTACCTTTCGCGGTCATCCCGAAGATGCCGAGTGCGAGCAGAGCGGTGCCGAGAAATTCAGCCAGCATCGCCTGAAAGGTTCCGACCTTCGATGCGCTGTCGGCGTCCCACGGCACGCCGCCGGGATTGGGAAAGTATTCACCGAATATCATCGCCGATGCCTCACTGCCGGCGGCACCGCGCTGGATGGCTGAAGCATTTTCAAACACGGCGATGGCGGGACCGAACAGCAGGTAAAGCATTGCCGCAGCGGTGAAGGCGCCGATCATCTGGGCGGCGAAATATCCGGCGATTCTCGAGCGGGGAAAATCGGTCCACAATGCGAATGCCACGGTGATCGCGGGGTTGAGGTGGGCGCCGCTGTGTGGCCCAGTCAGGGTGATGGCGAGGCTGAGTCCGAGTCCCCAGACGATAGCGACCTGAAAAAGCCCAGCTGGAGCGCCAAGGGTTACCGCCGTGGCGACGCTGCCGCACCCGAACAATACGAGGATGAAGGTGCCGAGAATTTCGGAGGGAAACCAGTGCAGGCCGTGTTTCATGAAAAGACAACAGCTTTAGCAGACTGAGAGGGGCGTTGCATGACTTTATTGTTACGTTACCGATACCGGACTCGCGGGTCAGGTTCTGTTTTGATTTTGGTGGTCGCAGGCTAGGATGACGAATCCGATTTGTCATGAGCAAGCTACCCAAAGTCGTCATCACCGATCTCATTTCTGAACCTCTCGATTACGAGCGCAAAGTACTCGATGGGGCAGCTGAAGTGGTCGCGTTGAATGCGATGTGCGAGAGCGATCTTGAAGGCCGAATCGAGGATGCCGATGCGGTCATGGTGTATCACTATTTTCGTTTCACTCGGTCGACGATCGAGCGCCTGGAAAACTGCAAAGTCATCGTCCGGCCTGGTGTGGGTTATGACGGCATCGATATCGAAGCGGCACGCGAGCGCGGCATACCAGTGTGCAATGTTCCCGACTACGGGACGGAGGAAGTCGCTGACTCGGCACTGGGCATGGCGCTTTCGCTGAGCCGGGGAACGCATTTTCTCAACCGCCGACTACAGCGTGGAGTAGGGGAGTGGAACGTCGATCAGGCAGCGCCGATCCAGAGACTGCGTGGCCGAACGTTTGGCATCGTCGGTTGCGGTTGCATTGGCACTGCGGCGGCGCTGCGTGCCAAGGCTTTTGGTTTTGATGTGGTATTCTACGATCCGTATGCGCCGGATGGGGTCGACAAATCGCTCGGCATCCGGCGGGTCGATGAGTTGGCGGAGCTGTTGAAAAGTTGTCACATCCTCAGCCTGCATTGCCCACTCACTGAAGAGACGCGAGGACTTATTGGAGAAGCGGAGATTTCACAAATGCCGAAGGGATCGTTTCTTGTGAATACCGCGCGGGGCGGTGTCGTCGATACCGGGGCGGTGGTCGAGGCACTCAGCCGAGGTCATTTGGCGGGTGCCGGAATCGACGTGCTCGAACAGGAACCTCCTGCTGAGGACTCGGCGGTTCTGCAAGCTTGGCGGAATCCTGAGCATCCCGCTCACGACCGGCTTCTGCTGACACCACACACCGCTTTTTAC
>JBBKXR010000214.1:0-13322 GCA_037969585.1 Verrucomicrobiales bacterium | reverse complement strand
CCATCCAGCCCAACGTTTGGATTCTCTTCGGTGTAATCCGTCGCGAGCACGTCGTTGATCCATACCTGAATGCGCGGGCCCTCTGCCCGAATCCGATATTCGTTCCAGCCTGAGACATCGACGACTTTCTCCAGCGCGGCAGCATCCACCTGCTCAGCGATGACCGCCCTCCGCCTAAACTCATCGTAAATTTTTCCAAACCAGCCATCCCCGCAATCCACCTGATAGCCTGCCATGTGGGCACCTCCGGGAACACGCACGCTCCGAATTTGGATACCGCTATTGATCAAGCCGGTTTTTGGATCTCCGCTGCACTTGATCGAGAGTCGCAATTCGAAGTTTTGATAGCTCTTCTTCGTGGCGATGAAGTAGTTCTTCTTGATCTTCTCCGTGGTCGATCCGCCGGTGATGACGCCGTCTTCGACGCGCCAGATCGCAGGATCGTAGTCCCAGCCATCAAGAGTTTTTCCGTCGAAGAGCGAAACGGCCGGAAGCTTTTCCTGTGCATTCGACAGGCAGCACGACAGCGCGATCAAGGGGATAAGATAAATGATTTTCATAGTCACTGGGATACGAAAGCCTTCCGGCTATTTGGATGAAGAAGTGATGAGATGATTTGGGAAATCAGGAATACGCTCACACCCGATCTGCTCCATGACCTGCTGAAGCTGCTTCAACGGCACATTGTGCGCATGCGCCGCCTCCGCGAGAATTTCCGTTGCCCGAGGCCACATCAATCCCTGTAAACCGATGGGCGATATCCCGAACGGAGCGTCGTAGGTTTTACCGAACAATTCCGTGCGTGGATCGGATCCGGAATAGTCACGCAGATACCAGGGCTTTATCTGGACCTCGCGGATCTCCTCCGTGTTTCGTCGCAGGTTGATCTCGGAATTGCATCCGCCCTCAAGATATTCAAAATCAAACCGCGGCATACGCTTGCGAGCGCGTTCACGAAGATGCTCGACCGACGGATAGCGCGAATCTATCACCTCCACGTCGGCAGCTCTATCCTCCTTTGTGCTCATCGTATTTGCCATTTCACCGCTGCTCCTTCTTCCTTTTTCTTAGACACGGAAAATCCGGTGTCACTGGCCGCTCTTCAGTCGGGCCTTGTTGCTTTTTTCCTTTTGTCCTTCTTCGGTTTTGCTGTTTCTGGATGCCTTCGCTGCCGTTCTTCGGCGATTTGCCGTGCCACGGCTTCATCAACCGTTCCCCAGTCTTTCTCGTTTGCGATAATTGGAGCATTGGCAATGGCGGTTCCAGTCGGCCGTTGTCCGCTGCCACGCTCGAGATATTCACCCAGCTCCTTCCGGGCATCACCTGCCAGAGCTTGAATTTTGAAAACAATCTCAGGGTGAGCTTTGGCGACATCCTGTTTTTCACCCTGATCGCTTTTGAGATCGTAGAGCACGGGCGACTCCATGCCGACAAAGGCATTGTTCTTTTCCCAAAACGGCAACTGCTCCTTTTCTCGAGGGAGATGGAGCTTCCAGTCGCCGACTCGGATGGCCTGCAGATTTTCGCAGTTGTAGTAGTAAAACGGGGTGTCGGAGGATCGAGTCAGGGATTCGCCTGCCAGCAATGGCAGCAAGCTCTCGCCGTCATATTTTCGGTCGTCCGGCATCGCTGCGCCAATGATCTCCGAAAGTGTCGGAAACAAATCCATCGCGTTGATAGGCGTTTCCAACACCTGCGCTTCAGCGATCTTTGCCGGCCAGTGCAGAATGAAGGGGACGCGATGCCCGCCTTCGAGGGTGACGTATTTGGTGCCGCGATAGGGCAGCGCGTAGGTGTTTTTGGTTGGCCCGTTGTCGGAGGTGAAAATCACTAAGGTATTGTCGGCTTGGCCACTCTCCTGCAGGGCTTTCATCAGTTCCCCGATGCCCCAGTCGAGCTCCTGCATGATGTCGCCACGCACGCCGTCTTTCGATGAGCCTTTGAATTTTTTTCCAGGCTGGTAAGGGGTGTGCGGATAGTTGTGAGCGTAGTAGAGAAAGAAAGGCTGATCGGCGTCCGCCTGCTTGTGGATGAAGCTGGTGACGCGTTCGGTGTAGAGTTCTGTGAGGCGGTTTAAGGGTGCCCTGGCAAAAACGACTTCTTCACCATCGAGGAATTTCGGGTCGTGAGTAAAATTGCAGGGCAGGCCGTAGTAGCCGTCGAATCCCTGCTTGAGCATGCTGAACTCCGGCTCCGTGCCGAGGTGCCACTTGCCGACCATGTAGGTGGAGTAGCCCTTGGTTTTGAACTGTTCCGCCAGCGTGATCTCGTCCGGATTTAAACCGAGGAACCAGTGAGCGGTGCGCTTCGGATTGATGCCCATGTAAAGGCCCGCACGTTGAGGATAGGCGCCAGTCAAAAACGCGGCTCGCGACGGCGAACAGATCGATGCCCCGGTGTGAAAATGAGTGAAGCGCAGCCCTTCTGCTGCGAGTCGGTCGATGTGTGGCGTTTCGACCTTGGTTGCCCCGTAGCAACCGATGTCGGAGTAACCGAGATCATCGGTCAAAATGAAAATCACATTTGGCTTCGAGGCTTCCGCACCGGCCACAGCAGATAAAAATCCCGTCAGGGCGATCACTGCTACTATGTAAGTCGATAATTTCATAAGCTGACGACAGGTAGATCTATTCCTCTTTTTCTCGATCGTGCGGCGCGCCCCTTAAGCCAACCGCAGTCGGCAGATTGGTATTTTCTTTTGCTCAAGTCGGTCCAGAACGGCGGCTGGCTCGACTTGTCTTATTCTTTTAACTGGTCAGGCAATGGCTTCATCAAAAGTTCAGGCCTTACGACGGCATGTTGAAATCGAACACGACGACGCGCTCGAGATTCGGCACGACGATTTCCTTCACTTCCTCGTGATGGGGATGGGGGAGGTATTCATCACGTGCCCGGGGGCTTTCGAAGGTCATGATAAAACCGTGGGTGTAGCCTTCGTTGAGGCCCTCGGCGGAATCATAGGGACCGTAGTTGAAATCGAGCAGGCCGGGGATGGTGCCGACCATTCCGCGCATCGCGGAAAAGCACTCCGTAATCGTGGCTTCCGTGGTGCCCTCTTTAAATTGAAAGCATCCGTAGTGTTTGACTTGTGGCATGGGCTTTAGAGTAAGTAGTTTTAAGTTATAAGTCGGACAGGTTCCTAAGCAGGGCTCTGGCGCACGCTTGGGAAAAAACGGGATCGTTGATCTCCGCGTCGACTTCGATCAACTCAACGCTGGCGGACAAGTTTTCCTTAATCGCCGAGAACAGCGCGGCGTCTGCATCGGGATCATAAAACGACTGCCCTTCGGCACTGATGATGCTGATCGCTTTCGTAGGTAAAAGCACGGTGACGTGCGAGGTGTAGGCGTTGACTTTTTCCGCTAGAATTCTTCCGAGCTCAGCGCATTCGTCCGGCGTCGTGCGCATCAGGGTAACTTGCGGATTGTGATGGTAGAAATTTCGTCCTTCATATTTTTCAGGAACTGTTTCAGGCTCTCCAAAATTTACCATGTCAAGACAGCCGGGCGTGACGATTGCCGGGATCCCGGCTTTCGCGGTTGCGTCGAGACGAGTCGGTCCGGCACTCAGTGTTCCCCCGAGCAATTCATCCGCCCATTCCGTGGTAGTGATGTCGAGAACGCCTTTGACCATGCCGCTTTCGATGAGCGATTCCATGGTTTTTCCGCCAGTTCCAGTGGCGGGAAAAACGAGAACTTCGTAGCCCTTCTCTTCCAACAACTCACGCGCGTGATCGACGCATTCGGTCGTGTTTCCAAACATGCTCGCAACGATGATTGGTTTCTCCCCACCAATAGCCGTTTTCGCTTCCACCATTCCGCAGATGGCACCGGCAGCTCGTGAAAAAATCGTTTTGGAAATCTGATTCAGTCCCGCAACATCTACGATACTCGGAAACATGACGATGTCTTTCGTCCCCACGTAGTGCGCCGTGTTTCCGCTGGCGAGGGTGCTGACGATCAGCTTGGGAAAACCAATCGGAAGCGCTCGCATTCCCGCAGAAGCGATCGCTGTCCCGCCGCCACCGCCGAGTGAGATAACACCCGCGATCTTACCTTCTTCGACCAGCTTGCTGAGATAAACCGGCAACGCTTTTGCCATCACTCCTACCCGCTCGCCGCGATCTTCAGCTTCACCAAACTTCAAGCAGGAAGCCTCCAGAACCTCATCTCTCGTGACGTCCGGTTTTACCTGCGTTTCACCAAGCGTTCCCACATCGACAAGCAAGGTCGAGTGACCAGCTGATCGAATTTGATCAGCAACGAATTGATGTTCGCGCCCTTTGGAATCCAATGTTCCGATGACTGCTATCGTTGCCATATTCTTACAGAGTTAAACGCGTTTTACCGGAATCGATTTGAATTCCTTTGTCAGATTTGTCAGCGAATTTTCGACCGCCATTCGTTCCAAGCTGGAAGCCCCGACGAATCCCACCGCATCCGTTTTTTCATTGATGAATGCCGCGTCGGAAGGAGTCGCGATTGGACCTCCATGTGAAAGGTAGATGACATCATCGCGAACCGATTTTCCCGCATCGATGATCGCCTGGGTTGCGGTGGCTGCGTCCTCCAGCGTCATCGCCGCACTGGTGACACCGATCGAGCCGCCAACCGTGCAACCAACATGAGCGATGATCACGTCCGCACCTGCCTCGGCCATTGCTTTGGCCTCCTCGGGAGAGGCGACATAGACAATGGAGAAAATGTCCATCTTGCGGGATAGAGCCACCGTTTCGACCTCCTTGTGTACGCCCATCCCGGTTTCTTCCAACTGCTGGCGAAAATCGCCGTCGATGATCGAATGCGTCGGAAAGTTATTCATCCCGGAAAAGCCCATCGCCTTGACCTGCTGCAGCCAGTGCCACATGCGTCGACGTGGATCGGTACAATGCACGCCGCAGATGACGGGGATTTCCTTCACTACCGGAAGCACTTCATACTCACCGATTTCCATCGCCACCGCATTGGCGTCGCCATAGCCCATCATTCCGGCGATCGATCCGTGACCCATCATTCGGTAGCGACCGGAGTTGTAGATGATGATCAGATCGGCGCCGCCCTTCTCGATAAACTTGGCGCTGATCCCAGTCCCCGCGCCGGCGGCGATGATGGGTTCACCCTTCGAAAGCGTATCCCGCAATCGTTCGATGACTTCTTCTCGAGTGTAAGGGTTTCCGACCCCGGTCCATGGATTTGGCATAGACGTTTATTCAATCCCTTCGATAGCGCTTCAGCAAACCCTTCCGCATCTTGCGAAAGCACCACAATCTATCGAAAATCCACATTTTTGATGCTACGCTGCCACACATGGAAGAAACCCATCTACTTGGCGACAGCGAGTTCCTTGCGGTAAAGGCCTCGTCCGACGAGCGGCGTGACTGGCTGGAAAATGCACCCGTCAGCGCAATGCTCGCCCACCGGAACATTGCCCACGTCGGAGTGCTGCACGCCGTGTATCCGTTCAAAGTGGTCCGCAGTTACCAATCAGGAACGTTCATGTTTGCCTGCTCGCAGGGAGAAGGGGAAATCCTCATCGACGGGCGCTGGGTAAAAGTCCGCGCCGGTCAGGCCGGCCTGCTACCTCCCTTCGTCGAAAATGCGATTCGCGCCATCGATTCGAAGAGCGGGGAGCCGTGGACTTACGCATGGGTGCGCTATCTCGAATCGCCGGATCAAATGCCGATTATTTCCGCGAAATCACCGGTGCGAGGCCGCTTCGCCTCCGACGTTCTCGTTCATGCTGTCGAAGGATTTCACGCCGAAGCCAGGCGTGCCGAATCTTCGCCGGCACAGAAGAAATTGTGGATCGATCTGATTCACAACTATGTGCTTTCTTTCGCGCAACCAAGCCAGGGGGACGAGCGCTTGTGGCAGCTCTGGCAGGCCATCGAAGCCGACCTTGCCGACTCTTGGACCTTGTCTCGAATGGCAAAGATCGCAACCATGAGCAAAGAGCATTTGCGACGCGTGGCGATTCGCGAAATCGGGCGTTCCCCGCTACAGCATGTGATCTTTTTGCGAATGCAACGCGCCAGTCATCTGTTGGGAACGACCGATGAAAAGATCGAGACCATTGCCCGGGAGGTAGGCTACTCGAATCCGTTTACCTTTTCGACGACCTTCAAAAAATGGATTGGCAGAAGACCATCGCAACACCGCAGTGCGAAAGCCGGGTAGCAAATCACTCGCTCGTATCAAGTGAATACGAGCGAATTTCCGCGCTCTCGCCGTCTTTGATCGCGAGCGTAATCAGGAAGTCTTCTGCGTAGTCGAAGCGAAAATGAACTAGCGGCAGGGCCCGGCCATTTCTGGTGATCGAAATCCGGCTGCCCCTTCGATTGAGGGTGAACGTCTCGAATTTCTTTGCTGCTTCTTCCTGCTCAGGCAGCTCGAAATAGAGCATTTCGTCCTTGCCGCCGCGATTGAGGAAGCCCAGTTCGTAGCCGCCTTTTACTTCGATCGTAAAAGTGAAGTCGCCTTTTAGTTGCGCGGGAAAAACGAGGTGGGCATGCTTGTGAATGCCGGTGGTATTGGTGATCCTGGTTGCGCCGTCAGTTTCAGTGACGGTCATTTTTTCCAGGCCGAGATCTTCCCAATACTTTTCGTCGAAGTTCCAACAACGCACGCTCCAGTCCGCTTCGTCGAATGCGCGTGCCTGCGGCGAAGACGCGTTCAAGCCGAAGAAGACGGCAATAGTCAGTGTGGCGAACTTGAGCGGGGTTTTCATGGTGAGGAGTAGCGATTGGCAAGCGGCTTTTACAAATCAAGTCCCGGCGACAGGGGGCTCAGTTGTTAATCTCTTTCGCCCACAAATAGAAGGCCAAGGCTTCGGTAGACGGAACCAGCTGGTCGCCGCTGAGGTGAACGGCGGCAGAGTCGTTGCCCGAGTAGACGACGATCTTCAGGTTCTTGCAATCTGCCAGTCCGGCGAGCTCGTTGAGTGATGTCGCGGCGAGGTTTTGCGAGGCGACTGACCAGGAGTGATCGTCCCCGACAACCGTTTTCGTTGTGTCGTTAGCGACCGTGAACGACTTAGGCTGAGAGTCTGCGGAAATAACAAAAGACGAAATCGCTTTACCCTCGAATTTGGTGGCGTAGGTCTGAAGAAAGAGGTGAGGCTCACCGGAGTTTGCCGCGCGCTTGAAAACGAATCCCTGGCTGTAGGTGGTTTGGTTTCCTTCGAGCTCTTTGGAGTAGTAGCTGATCCAGTTGCTGTCGGATGGCGGTTTGGTTCCGGCAAAATCATCCAGTCTCGCTTCAAGAATTTTCTTGCGGTTGTCTTTGTCAATTTCCAGGAACGGAACTTTTTTCACTTCGTCTTGCGCAGTGCGAATGACGACAAATTGGTCAATCCAACCGAGTCCGCGGACTGCAGTGGCTTGGCCGCCGGCGGGAGTCCAGGTGATCTCTCCAAAGCGCCCACCACCTTGACTGGACTTGAAGCGTTCCAGGGCGGGGTCGTCTTTTGCGGTCATGTTCGCTCCTGCAGCGGGGGTTCCTGCCGCAAACTTCTGGTTTTCCAATAGTTCTTTTTTGATCACACCGGACTGCACCAGCGGTAGAGCCTTGTGGAATAAAGTAAAAAGATCGCCGAGCGCGTCGATTTCATCACGCGAAATGTCCACCTGCCGCGCGTCGTTGCCTTTTGTGCTGGCGTGAATGGTGAGAGATTTCGATTCGAGCCCCTTCTTTAAAACCGGAATGAGTTTCGCGTTTCTGTCGATCTGGATGCCGGCAACGACCCGCGTAGTTTCCCGACCTGAATCTCCCCAGGTGGCGACTTCCGCCGGTTTGTAGTCGAGGTCAAAAACGCCGCCTGCTCCATCGCTGAAGGTGAGTCGACTGTAGTCGTTCAAATCGACTTTTTTCGAATGCACCTTGAGGCCGTAGCTGAAGTAGTTCGGACCGAAAGCCATCTGGGCAACGATTTTCTCGTGCGTGTCGTGCTCCGAAGTTTTCGGCGAGTAGTAGTAGCGAGTCGATTGAGGGGGAGGCAGCTTGGACCAGGTGCTTTCGGTGATGAGATCCCGCACCAGTTCCGCCTGATCGCCGGGAGCAAATCGGGAGTCAGAAATGCTGACCCGCTGCCCGTTCTCGAGGCGAAGCTGAGCCTCGTTACCATCATAGCCAACGAGCTGTGCGCGAATGGTCTTACCGTCATCGCTGGTCCAGTCGCGCATGTCGCGCACAGGGTTTGTCTGAGCTGGTAATTCGGTGGCAGTGAGAGCCACTACCATGCCGAAGAATGCGAATGCGGGGAAATATCTCATTTTGAAAGCTGGTGAGACAGCGGATAACGCTCCGAGCATCTTGCAAGCTTTCGGCACAGTCAACCTTTCGCGACCCATTTGGTAACTTCCGGTGTCAGCATGCACCAGGCCGATTCCCGGTGCTGTTTTCGCTGCGTTCAACAGCCCATAAAGCTAGCGAAGCGCCTGATGGCGCATGCCCTCAGCCCAGGTCAGGACCAAACTCGCCAACCGAGCCGATGCTCTCTCCCGTATGCTTTTGGCGGTAGCCGTAGCCGCCTGTGACAATCCGCTGAATGCGCTGACCCGTTTCGGGATGGCGGGTGAGGGCTTTCTCGGTCATGCCTTGCTGGATCTCGAAGCGCTCAGGGACGGTGTCTTTATCCGTTGGAATCGTTTCGTAAATGTACGTCGCCATGAGCTAGCATAGTTCTTCCCTGCGACGATAGCGAATGCGCAGTCGAACCCTCCTCGGGCTACGGAAGCAAATGCTTGGGGAAATCTGCCACCTTCTCGCAACCGATTTGCTCCATGACCTGCTGAAGCTGCTTCTTCAGCATTGCGATGGTGTGGTTTCCGCCGTCTTCCCCAAGCGCACCGACGCCATACATGAAGGAACGGCCCATGAAAGTGAATTTCGCACCACTGGCAAGAGCGTTGGCGATGTCGGGGCCGCCACGAAGTCCGCTGTCGAGCATCACCGTGGTTCGCTCGCCGAATTCTTTGGCCAGCTCGGTCATGGGAACGATCGTTGACTGTCCGGCATCGAGCTGACGGCCGCCGTGATTGGAAACGATCATGCCGTCTACCCCGAGGCTGATCGCTTTCTCCGCGTCTTCAGGATTGACGATGCCTTTGATGACCAGCTTGCCTTTCCATCGATCGCGAAGCGCGGCGATCTTGTCGGGATTGAGACGTCCGGAAAATGTTTTGTTCATGAACAACCCCAGATGCTTCATGCTGAGACCCTTGGGAAGGTAGGGAGTCATCGTTTTGAATTCCGGAGCGCCTGCCGCCAGCTGACTGAAAGACCAGGTCGGATGCATCATCATTTGCATGACATTGGCAATCGACATTTGCGGCGGAATCGACAGCCCGTTTTTAATCTCCTTCGGGCGATAAGCGAAAGTGGGCGTGTCAGCGAGGATCACCAAAACCGGCAACCCGGCATCGGCGACGCGATCGAGCAATTTGTCGCGCAGTGCGTCTTCGGCCGGATGGTAAAGTTGAAACCAGGCATTGCCTTCGGTCAGTTCCGCGACGGTTTCGATGCTGGCGGTGCCGACGGTGGAGAGGATAAAGGGAACGTTGTGAGCGTGAGCGGCCTTGGCGAGGATCTCAGTCGCGCGTGGCCAAATCAGACCTTGAAGCCCGATCGGGGAGATGCCGAAGGGCGCATCATAGGTTTTGCCAAAAAGTTCCGTGGTCTGATCCGATCCGGGATAGTCGCGCAGATACCATGGCTTCAGCTGAATCTTGCGAATGTCAGCGGTGTTCCGTTTTAGATTTACGTTGGAATTGCAGCCGCCTTCAAGATACTCAAACGCGAAACGCGGTGTGCGCCGGCGAGCCCTTTCGCGAAGATGCTCGATGGATGGATACTTGGAATTGATTTCGTCGGACATGAAAGTTCAGGCGGCAGCCATTCATTAGTTAAGGCAAACGCGACGGAGTGTAAACGGCGGAACCGTAGAGATCAAAAAACTGCAATCGGCCGATGCCGGTATAGACTCTTAAGGATATGCCAACACCCATTCGCCCCTGGTATTGGCCTGATAAGGGCCAACCCGAAAGAACCGAACCGTTCACCTGGATTGTCGAAGGCGTCATCGCTGCTTCCTGGTGGCCTGACCCTTACGTCTTCGAAATTTACGAGCAGAAGAATATTCGCGGTGTCGTCAATTGCTGCGAGTTCGATAACCGTCAGGATGTCCCGGATCAGTTTGCCTATCATCACATCAATGTGCCTGACTATGGCGTGCCCACCGACGCTCAGATCGAGCGCTTCCTTGATCTGATGGATCAACACCACGCCGCCAATGAAGCGGTGGTCGTGCACTGCGTCGCCGGTTGCGGGAGAACCGGGCAGTTCATTATCGCCTGGTGCGCCAAGGCAGGGTTCATACCCGCAAATACCGATCCGGTAGAATGGATTCGAGTCCGAAGGAAATGTTGTCTGGAAACAGGAGCCCAAATCAACTGTGCCAAAAAATTAACCGGCAAATATCGGCCGACTGGCCGATAGCAGGCTGGCAGACACGGACAGCATGCGCGCGGTTGACTTTCAGTCGAGTAGCTCGACTTCGGTGAAATAGGCTCCGCCGGCCTTGCCCTTTTCATTGTAGAGCCAGGTCCACAGTTCAGTCTCGCCGGAGGCAAGGTCGAGTTCGAAGACGGCGCTTTTGCTGCCGGCTTCGACCGGGGCTTCCTTCTCTTCGCCGCCGATTTTGACTTTGGCGCGCACGGCGACCAGTGGCTTGTCGGCCTCTTTGGGGAATTGACGCAGGGTCAGTCGGTAGCGACCGGCGCGGGTGACGTCGACGATCCAGGGTTTGGTGATCTTGGGTAGCTTGTTGATCATCGAAAAATTCCACGGTGGATTGCCGGTCTCCATCAGCCAATCCTGCGAGCAGAGAGTAGTAGGATTTTCGGCGGCGCTGCCGAGATCGATGGCGACCGGGATCAGCCGGGGTGAAATGGATTCCCAAAACGGAGCGTAGAGCGCTTTCAACTCAGTGACGACATCGGGATGGTCGGCGGCGAGATTGTTGCGCTGCGCGGGGTCGGCATCGATGTCGTAGAGCGCCAGCTCCTTCGAATTGACCAGGCGCCAGCGTTCGGTCATGACCACGGTGTTATCGAAGGGGGCGGGCAATGTGCTGTTTCCCGCGCCGCCGTGAAACTGGACGATGTGGTGGCTGCGTGGCCACTCGGCGTCGCTGTCCTTGAGCAGGGGAAGCAGGGACAGCCCGTCAGGGTGAAAAGTTTCCGGGACGGAAATGTCGCACAGCTCAGCCAGTGTCGGCAGTACGTCGATGTGCGCCGCCAAAGTATCGATGTCGCGTCCGCCGGTCAGTTCGCCTTTCGGCCAGTGGATGAAAAATGGTACGCGTTGACCGCCTTCATAGATTGATGATTTTTTGCCGCGCATGCCGGCGTTGAAGCCCAACGTGGCTTTGGACTCGAGGCCATTGAATTTCGCTCCGGCGGCCGTGCCATTGTCCGTCATGAAGATCAGGATGGTGTTGTCGGCGAGGTCGAGTGACTCGAGTTTTTCGCGCAGCAGGCCCATGTTGTGATCGATGTTGGCGACCATGCCGTAGAAGTTCGCATTGGCGACGTCTTTGTTACCTTGGTAGGGTTTCGCCCATTCCGGTGGCACGAGGTAAGGGCCGTGGGGTGCGTTAAGGGCGAGGTAGAGGAAGAACGGCTTGTCCTTGTTGTCCTCGACGAAACGCATGCCTTCGCGAAACCAGACATCGGTGCAGTAGCCCTCGAATTTTTCAAAGACGCCGTTGCGTTCGTAGGTGTCGTCAAAGTAGTCGTTGCCCCAGTAGTCGGAAGCCTGGCCTATACCGCCGCAGCGATGCCAGACGACGTCCTGAAAACCGCGGTCCTGCGGGCGATGCGGGGCGTTGTCGCCGAGGTGCCACTTGCCGACCATGCCGGTGGCGTAGCCGCTATCGGCGAACAGGTCAGCGACGGTTTGCTCGTCGTGATGCAGCATGGTGCGACCGGCGCTGGTGCGGAAGGCGCCGTTGCGGCCGGGATGGTGACCGGTCATCAGCGCGCCGCGGGTCGGCGTGCAGAACGGGCTGACGTGAAAGTCAGTGAAGCGGATCGACTCGCTGTGCAGCTGGTCGAGGTGCGGTGTTTTTAATATCGGATTGCCGTGGCAGCCGAGATCACCGTAGCCCTGGTCGTCGGTCATGACGAGGATGACGTTGGGCGGCGCGGCGTGGCTGTGAGCGGCGACGCTGAAGTAGGCGAGCGCGACAAGGAGGCCGAGGGCAAGGCGTTTCATGGAGTAGGCAAAAATTCGAGTTGCTGCGCTGTATTGGCAGAGGTCGGAACGTTGTAGGTTCGAGACCGGGTGCGGGAGGACGTGTCGTAGTCGCTTTGCCAGAAGTCGTTGCCGTGCACGCTTTGATCGAGCGGCTGACCATTGACGCTGAGGCTGTAGCCGCTGGCGGACGTCAGACCGGTGAAGGTGATCGGCACGTAGCCGATGCCTCCGCTGAGAGTGAAGCTGGCGCGGTCGTTTTTCAGGGCGATGCGCAGGTCGGGAAAGGTGTGCTCAAGAGCGCCGGTTTTCATTTCGACCCTGCGTTCGTTGCCGACGGCTTCGCGGTGGATCATGTGCCAGCTGTTGGCGTTCTTTTGCAAAGCTTCGCGGAGGGCGCTGTTGGGGCCGTAGTAATCCTCTGCGTGTTGCGGCATGACGATCGACTCGATGGTGGCTTCGATGAAATCGCCGGGTTCGAGGCGGGTGATGCCCGGCGGTGGCACGAGGTCGATAGTCGACGACTCGCGATTGCGCTGCGAGGTGCCGTGCTCGGCGATCCAGGGCTGAGCGGGTTTACCGCCGAGTTTTGCCTTCCATTCGCGGATGACAATGCCGCGATTCGCCCAGGCACCTTCGTGCTCTTTGTTGCTGTCGGAGGAGTGGCTGTCGTGTAGGGAAATCCAGGGAAACCTACCGATCGCCTGGCGTGGTTCGGTGCGGTAGGTGTCGCCGCCGGGTTGGCTTTGCCACTCGTGGATAAGGCCCTCAGCATTTCCCAGTGCAAAGCTGCTGGCCTGGCTGAAACTGTAGGAATCGGCGCCGTGTTGAAAAATGGCGAAGCGGGAAAAATCGAAGAACTGGTCGACATCGACACGCAGGCGATAGGTGGCCCTAACCACGTCATCAGTGCGGGCGAGACTGGCGGTGATGCTGTGACGCAGGCCGGTGTTGCGGCCGATGCTGCCGGAGTAGGTGACTTCGGTGAGGCAGGGACCGTAGCGGAGGTAGTCGGCATTCATCGACGCGTGACCGAGGCGATCTCCGGAAGTGTCGAAGACGCGGAAAAAG
>JBBKXR010000213.1:0-2508 GCA_037969585.1 Verrucomicrobiales bacterium | reverse complement strand
AGGGTTGGCTTTTGTTCACGCCTACGCTAACCCTGATGCTGGTTTCCTCACCCTTTTTTTGCCGAAAAAGCGCTTAATGCGTAAGCGTCGTATAATTCTCACCCATCTACGCGACGTCGGAGAGGACGGCGGGGCGCAGCAACGGTGCGAGCTTCGACGGCGTCAGCGCTGCAGCTTCATCGTCGGTCGGATTTTCGGTCATCTTCCTGATCGCTTCCGCCAGGTAGACCTCGGGATCGATGTCGTGGACGCGGCAGTTGCGCACTAACGTGTAGAGTAACGCGTTGCCACTGCCGGCCTCGGCACTGCCGAAGAACAGATGGTTCTTTTCTCCGAGCTTGGTTGGACGGACGGCGTTCTCGCAAAAGTTGTTGTCGATCTCGATCCGACCGTCATCGAGGTAGCGCACGAACTCATCCCACTGTCCGAGGGCGTAGGTGATGGCTTCACCTAGCTTGCTGTGCGGAAGGTGCGCCCTGCGTTCGGCGTCGATCTCCTGCTTCAGTTCTTTGGCCAGTGGTTTGCTGCTCATTCGCCGCACCAGCAGGCGGCAGTCGCTGGTCGCGGTATCGTTGTTCATCCAACTCTCGATGCGGTAGAGCTTCTGCATGAGCGCGAGTATCGGCAGCACGATCTCAGGTGCCTGTTCGCGAGCTTCGATGAACTTGCGTCTTATGTGAGCCAGACAACCAGCGAGCATGATGCAGGCGAAGCGGGCCGCCAACGCCCGGTAAGCGCTATAGCCGTCGCATTGTAGCTTGCCCGCCCAAAGGATGGTGTTGGTTGCATCGTCGTAGCCGAGGAAGTCGAGCAGGCAGTCATGCCCGCGTCCGAGTTGCCAGTCGTAGTAGACGGTTCCGCTCTGTGGATCGAGGTACACCCACAGGTAACCGCGACTGGTTTTGCCATGTCCGGGATTGAGATATCGGATCGGTGTTTCGTCGACTTGTAAAACTTTGTTACCGAGTAACTCTCGCTTGATCGCCCGGCCGATCGGCATCAGCCAGGCTGCGGCAGCGTGGGTCCAGGTGTTGATCGTCTGGCGGCTGAGTTCGACGTTGTGTCGGCGCAGGAAGCGTTGCTCCTGTCGGTAATGTGGTAGGTGATCAGCAAATTTATCAGCGATGAGCTGCGCCATCAGATCGGGGGCGCAATGCGTGCCGGGGATGCTCGGGCGAGGTGCTGGCGGCATCAGCGGTGGCCGGCTGCGGTCTTTCTTCGAGACGAACTTCTTACGAGTGCGCCGCCGCCAGAACACAGCGGCGCGAGTGATGTCGAGTTCGTCGTGGTGCTCTTCGCCGATCTCGATGAAGGCGTCGGGATCGATGGCGACTTCGTCCGGGATGTCGATAGCCTCGATGACGATGGGCAGGTTCTTCGGGAACAGATCAGCTTTGCGGCGGCGCTTTCTTTTTGGCTTTGCCGCGTCGTCCTCCTGCGCCTCCGGTTCGCACTCGCCGTCGCCATTTTCCGGCGACGGCTCCGGCTTTCCCATGACACTGTCCTCAAAATCGAGCCCGAGCTGGGAGGGGTCGAGGCGTTCGCTTTTCGATCCGAACAGGCGCTGCTGTAGTGCCGCGATGATTTGGTCCTTGCGAGCGATCTCGGCTTCGGCGGCGGCGAGCTTGGCCTCTGTATCGGCAAGCCTGGATTTCGTTTCACTCAACTCGGCTTCGAGTTTTTCGACCCGCGCGAGAACGGTTTGCAGATCGATGGAAGTGTCTTCCGGCATCACTCACACGATACACAGATCGTCATGACATGCCGGAAAAAACTTCTCTCATGCGACATTTTCTTATCGCTTTGTTAGTTTAATCTTCATCACGTTCATACCACGGACGCATCGCGGCTCCGCGCAGGTCAACACCATCGAGTATCAGCTGCAATGCCTGCGGATCGAGCTTGAGCTTCTTCTGATCAGCACGGCTTGGCTTTGGCCAACTAAAAGTGCCTTTCTCCAATCGTTTTGCCGCGACCCAAAGTCCGGTTCCGTCGAAGTAGAGCAACTTGATGCGATTGCGACGTTTGTTGGTGAATACGAACAACGCTTCGCGCGTGAGTCGAGTGTCGTCGAACTGTTGGCAAACGATGTCGTAAAGTCCGTTGAACGATTTGCGCATGTCACACGCTTCGAGCGCGACGTAGATTTTCAGCGAGGCGTTGGCGAGACCGATCATGAGAGGTCTCCTTTCACGCAGGCTGCTTCGTGCGCGCGGAACGCGACGATAAAATCGGCAGCGAGATCGACAACGCTGGCGTCCTCGACCAGCAGCTTTAGGCCCTCGCTAAACTCGATGATCAAGCCTGGCTTGGCGGGGCGTTCGATTTCGACTTCGGCGAAGCGTACTGCTTCGCATTCGGCGCGGCGTGGCCGGCGCGATTTAATTTTGTTGTTCATCCGCCGACGCTACCGGCGACGGGGATCAACCGATAGGCGGTCGATTTTATGACGCTTACGATGTTTCGAACCATGGGTCTCAGTCTTTAATGGCCGTGCAAACTCCCGTG
>JBBKXR010000212.1:0-4110 GCA_037969585.1 Verrucomicrobiales bacterium | reverse complement strand
CCTTTGAGGATTTCGTCTTCGAGGTCGGTCTTGATGACTTTGGCTTCCTCGTCCCAGAAGTGCTCGATCATATTGGCGAAGTTCGCGGCGAGCACCTTAGTGGCGTGGCGTGGCACGCGGCCTTCGTAGAGGGTGTGCCCGATCAGAGTGACGCCGTTTTCAGTGACGATTTCCTGGTCAGCGACGACGCCTTCGACGTTGCCGCCACCGTCCGCGGCGAGGTCGATGACCAGGCTGCCGGACTGCATTTGAGCGACGACATCCTTTTTGACGAGCACGGGCGGCTTGCGTCCAAAAACTTTGGCGGTGGTGATGACGACGTCGGATTGGGCGCAGACTTTACCCTGTTCCTGGCGTTGTTTTTCCAATTGCTCGGGAGTGAGCTCTTTGGCGTAGCCCTGATCGGTGCCACTGGTGTCGCCGCCGAGGTCGATGCGCAGTGCTTTGGCGCCGAGCGATTCAGCTTGTTCGAGGGCTTCGGGGCGAACGTCGAAGGCGGTGACGCGGGCACCGAGGCGCTTGGCGGTGGCGATCGCTTGCAGACCGGCGACGCCGATACCGATGATGAAAAATTTCGCCGGGGAAATGGTGCCGGCGGGGGTCATCATCATGGGTAGAATGCCGCTCATGCGATCGGCGGCGAGAATGACGGAGGCGTAACCGGCGAGGTTGGCCTGTGAACTGATGGCGTCCATTTTCTGCGCCAGCGTGGTGCGCGGTACCATCTCGAGTGAGATGGCGGTGACGCCGGCGTCGGCGAAGGCTTTGATCAGGTCGGGTTCGTTGAACGGATCGAGGAAGCTGATGTGGATGGCGCCTTTTTTCAGCTCGGAAATGTCGGCGGTCGAGGGCTTGCGGACGCGCAGCACGCAGTCGGCATCGCCGAGTGTGGTGCTGCGTTGGCTGCCGACGACGATGGTCGCTCCAGCGGCTTCGTAGTCGCTGTCGGAGTGGCTGCAGCGATCACCGATACCGGTTTCGACTTCAACTTCAGCGCCAAGACCAACGAGTTTTTTGACGGCGGCGGGGTCGAGTGAGGCGCGTGTTTCGCGGGGATCGGTTTCCTTGAGGGCAAAGAGCTTCATGACTGGCGTTGTCGCGATCGGTCGGGGCGGGAAAGTGAGTGAGTGGCTGGGGTTGTCTGCGTTGGCGCGGACAGCGAGCGAGGATCAGCAAAGGTAAAGACGCTGGCGGGAGTGTCGACAATTAATTGCGAGGGCAGAAGGCTGATGGATGACGTAAAAGCAAGATATAGATAAGCTGCTTATATTATATTCAAAATGGCCCGCTTCTTTTATTGCTGCTGGCTTGGGGTGCACATTCCGCTTTCTCACCAACGCAGCGGCAAGCTCGGAAGTCAGCTTCTCCCTCGGCAACGGCTTTAGGCTTATTCGACGGCTGCGAGCAACAAGGGAGCAGCGCCTTTGACAGGGCGGAGCGCCGTCGCCAGTTCGCCGCGGTCGGGAGCGAGCAGTTCGGCGGTGATGTCGATGTTGATGGGGCCTTTTTCGCCGCGCACGATCAGGGTGTAGGTTTTGCCGGGCAATGCGCGGACGAAGAATGGGGTGGCGCGCGATCCGAATACCGGCAGGTCGTGACGGTTTTCGGTGACTACGATGCGTTTATCGTTGCTGAAGATAGTGCCGATACCTTCGCCGACGCTGGCTTTGTCGGAGGTGCTCTCCTTCCAGCGAACGACGACGCGACCACTGATCTCGATGAAGCCGCCGACGATTTCGGGGGTGCATTCCAGGGACAGGCCAGTCGGGGCTTCGGTGAAATCGTCAGGCGTCGCCGGAGTCACGGGAAAGACGTTGCCGTTACCAGTGGTCGATTCGGCGGTCGATTTTGCGAGGCTGTAACGGGTCGGGTAAACCTCTTCCGTGGCGAGTTCGATGGCGGCAGTCTGGCCGCTGCGGGCAGTGACGGAAGGCGCGGCGAGTTGTTCGGCACCGTCGCTGAAACGGGTTTGAATTTTGACGGCACGACCGGTGGGCAGGTCTTCGAGTGCTTCAAGAGCGACAATGTCGGCGGCGGTCAGGCGGGAGTTGCCGGATTGACCGAGTTGGGCGCAATTGGGGAGGAGTGCGCAGAGAGTGAGCAGGGGGAGGGTGATGGAGATCGTGCGCATTAAGGAAAGGTGCAAAAATTATGACAGATTAACGGTAACTGAGTTGGCTTCACTCACTTGTTACTTTTTTTGGGATTGGTTTTCGAAACTGGAGTCGACTCCCCACTCAATCTGTCCGGACTCGAAAAAGTCCGCTATCAGCCAGGTCGAGTAGCCGCCTTCACCGATGCATTTACTGAATCCGGTGAAATTCGTTGCCGCCAGTTTCAAGATGGCGACGTCCGTGTCCAAGGAGTAGCCTTGATGTGACAAGGCTTGGCAGAGGTGATGGCAGTCGAGCAGATTGCGGGCGAGTTGGTAACGTTGATCCCCGGACAAAATCACGGTCGTGTCTGGTACTTTCAGCGATTGGAGGTAGGCGACTGGATGCTGAGATTTTGTGACGATGTCATAGGAATTCATCAAGCCTGCTACATGAGTCGACAGTGTGGAGGTCGGCTTAAGGTCTTCGCATCGGGCCGGAGAGGTTACGAGGGCGATTGCGAAGAGGAAGGCGAGAGTCTTCATTGTGAAAGTCCGTGCAGCTCGAATTCCAACTCGGCTGAACAAGATACGATTGACGGACGGCCAACGCAACGGCCACTCGCTGACGTTGAAGCTCGCAGCTACCGGGAGGTTACGGTGCCGTCCATTTCACCGGGACGTCCTGGGTATGGTTGAAGCGGTTGACATATTTTACGAAGCCGTGTTCGACGCCGTACTCGTGGACCATTTTGGTGACTTTGACGTCGAAGGCGCAGTACTCGGCGATCTCCATGATTTTACCTTCGCGCCACCATTTGATGGCCTGAGTGCCTTCGGCGGTTTTGCCGACTCCGAGCGAGGCGGCGGCGACGGCGTCCAATTTGGGGCGGTGGCCGATTTCCTCTTCGAGGTCGACCATCAGGTCGAGGCTGCGGCAGCTTTCCTTAAGATCGAGAATGGTGTAGGCCATCAGAACTTCGTAATCGAAACTGATGTGGTTGAAGCCGATGACCATGTCAGCGCGCTGCAGCTGTTCGATCAGGTCGTTGACTTTGTCTTCGCCAAAAATGCGGTAGCGACCTTCGGCGGTGCTGTAGGTAACACCGACGGACATCATCATTTTGTCCTTGTTTCCCCAACCGCCGACGTCGTTGGCGAGGTTTTGGGTTTCGAGATCGAAGTAGACGTAATTTTGGGCCATGCGGCAGGGTAATTTTTTGGGTCTTAAGTTTTAAGCCTGCGAGGCCTGCAGCGCGAAGGTATCCCACGGCAGGTTTGGGAAAATCGGGTTGAGCTTTTCCAATTCACTCAGGGCGGTCTGGCTTTCTTTGCTGGTCGGGTTGGCGTAGGAGGTCCAGAGTTCGTCGAAGTGATCGAGGTGATCTTCGGTGCGCTTGCGGGCGTAGGGGGTGGCGTCACCGTTACGCATCAGGAAGGCCCAGTCGCTGGATTGGGCGAGCAGGAGTTCGCGGGCCATCTGGCTGAGGCAGCGTTTGCGGTGAGCGACGATTTCGTCGGCGATGCTGTCGAGGCTTTGCTTGAGGCTATTGGTGGCGAGGATCAATTGATCGGCGCGACGGTGCAGATGGGGGTAGATCCAGGCGTTTTCTTCGCTCAGCCAAGTTTCGAAATATCCGCCTTCACCCCAGGAGGATGAGACGGGGTCGCCATTCTCAACCGGCTTGCCTTCGGCAAGGTAGTCACCGGGGGAAACCAGTCGGAAGTCGTCGCGGGCGGCGGTGTTGCGAATGACTTTTTCGAGAAATTCGACGCCTTCGAACCACCAGTGGCCGAACAGTTCGGCATCGAAGGCACTGACTACGATCGGGTCGGCGGTGCCTTCGTATTCGATGGCGGACAGTTGGGCGGCGCGGCTCTCGACGAATTGCAGGGCGTGGTCGGTGGCGTTTACGCGAAGGCCGAAGGCGTAGACGACGACGTTTGTGCAGCCATCGGTGCCCACTACGACCTTGCGAAGTGCACCCCTCCCGACTCGCGCGGAAAGCGCCTCGGGC
>JBBKXR010000211.1:0-2936 GCA_037969585.1 Verrucomicrobiales bacterium | reverse complement strand
GGCGACCGGGTTTTGATTCAGCAGAACCTCAAGGTGCCGTCTGTGGTTTGAGGACCAAATCTTGCGGCCACTCGGCACCCTGTTTGATCCATCGGTAGAGATTGGTGGCCTCGCGGTCGGAAAGCCGATGGCCGGTTGGGGGCATTGCTTCGATGAAGTAGTCCGGCATCACGGTGACCAGGAAAAGCGTGCTTTTTTCGGGGTCGCCCGGCACTAATATTGGCCGGTCTTCTTCGACATCCAGCATCGCTGAGCGCCGTTGAAAGCTCAACCCGGTAAGCGGGCCCTGATCGTAGTGGCACGTCACGCAGCGCTCCTCAAGCATCGGGGCGATGGCGTTTCTGAAGCTGATGTTTTCGTTTGATGCGTTTTCCGAGTCGTTCACTAATACGATGACTTCAGGAGGCGGTTGAGTGGTGTTGCATGCAGGTAGGGCCAGTGCGACCAGGAAGAGACAAACAATGCACCACAGTTGATCTGTTGCGGAGAACGGGTCGGGAGATTTGGCTTTTCTTGTCATAGCTTTAGCAACCGCCGGAACTTGCGGCGATGCTCCGCAAATACTGCTTAATACATCGCGCATTTTGATCGGCTGAGTTTGCATCGCAGCCAGGTGCGGTATTTGTCATTTTTCGTATGGCTCCATTGGTGACAGCAATCGCATGTCACGATCAAATGGATGCGTCGGAGATACACGGCGATGATGAGTCTACGTAACCGTCTTTTCATTTGCTCAAACCGTGCGGTAAAAATCGCAACTGATGCCAAGTGAGAACGACGGCAAGGCAATAGTCTTTGCTATGGCTGGAAATAATCCAACGTTGAGTCGAATGGAGCAGTTCGTTCGATCCCGACTGGCTGAGGCGATCTCTTCCGGGAACAGGGGAAGGGGCTTGGTTCCGTCAGTGACCATCTCCCGTGAGTGCGGAGCGGGGATCGACCAAATCGGACCGAGATTAGTAGAATATCTTAGCGAAGTCGATGGCTGCGCAGAATCCGGCTGGGTGCTGTTCGATCAATCCCTCATCGGGAAAATTATCGAACAACATCGTCTGTCGAATTCGGTCGAACCTTATCTCGGCGAGAATTCAAAATTTCCTGTAGTCGAAGCATTGGAGGAGGTTCTCAGTCTGCATCCATCGCAGTGGTCTCTTTTCAACTACTCGGCGGATACGGTTCGAAAATTGTGCCATTTGGGCAATGCGGTCGTGGTAGGCAGGGCTGGAAATTTTGTTGCTTCCGACTTGGTCAACACCTTCCATACTCGCTTGGTTGGCTCGATTGACCGGCGGATAGCGCACACTGCTGATCGCTATGATATCCCGGTGAGTCGGGCACGGGAAATCGTCACTGAGACCGACAAAGGGAGAAAAAAGTTTGTCCGGCGATACACTAACTCTAACATCGAGGATCCCCGCTTTTACCATTTCATCCTCAACACGGATGATTTCTCGGTGGACGGTGCGGCCCGTTTACTGGCCGACAGCTTAGTGGATTGGGCTCATGAAAAAAACGCCAATAAGAAGGCAAAATTTGCTTAATGACGAAGCAAGGCTCTTGGCAAGATCGGCCGTGGCAGGCGACTGCTCATCAAGCTGCGTGCAACTCTCTAATTTCTGTCTTTTGACGGTGTCGTTCACGGAACTTTGTCGGTGAGATGCCGACATATTTCAAGAAACTCCGATTGAACTGAGACAGGGACTGATAACCGACCTCATAGGCGACCTCTGTGACACGAGCCTGCGGATTCAGCAATCGGTGCTTCGCCCGTTCTACACGGCGACGGTTGACATATTCTGTGAGGGTTAACTTGGTGGTACGCTTAAATATTTTGCAGAAATAGAAGGTACTGACACCCGCGTGGTGAGCCACATCTTCCAGATTGATCTTATCTTCCAGGTTTGCATTGATGAACTGCTTCGCGCGAATAATCACGCCCGGCTCCTGATGAGTTTCTTCGAGCAAGAGCCGATTGAAGAGGTCAGATAGCTGGAGGGCAAAGGCGGCGAGCAGGGTGATCGTCCCATCGTACTGTTCGATCGGTACCACCCGGGTCTTGGTCCAGGCCTGGCGCAGTTTCTCGATCTGTTCCGGTCTGACATCATATTGGGTTAGCTCGTCCTTAACTGCTTCGAACGATGACTTGCCGGGGCGGGAGGTAAACACCTGTCCGGTAGTGAGCAAGGCGATAGTGGTTTGGCCGGCACGGACCGGTATGGCGGTCTCCCTCATTCCAGCGAAGCAGGTGACGGTTGTCGACTTGTCCTCGGCCGACTTCCAAAGTTGACGGCAAGCGAGGTCACATCCAGGGCAAGCACCGCTGCGATTGGTTTGGTTCACCAGTTGACAGAAAGAACGCTGAGGGGTGTATCGGCGTTGAGCTACCCCGGCGTGTTCGTCCGTTGGAACCAGTTCAAGGTTCAATCCGGTTGCGTTCATAAACGCCTGTCGATACGTGGCGTAGAGCGGAGACTCCAGCAGCCTGGTAAACATGCGCTCATCGGACGTGGTTTGCTCAAGATTGCGTTTCATCTCTTTTGGGATTTGGCCTCTACTACGGTGATCCAAATGGTAGCGAGCCCAGCAGCTCTTCATAGATGGTGCCGTTCTGATGTGGTGGTCCGAAAGTCCACGTATGGACGGTACTGAATTTGCGTACGCACTTCCTGCAATGGGCGAGCAGCCTGGAGTGGCGCCGCTCCAGGCCGCGTTTGAAGGCGCAATGAGTAGAATTCTCATGCCCCCTGCCAAATCATCTCAGGCCTTTCCCTGGACGATTCCGGTGATTATTCCCGGTAGTTAACGGTAGCAAACCAGTACCCGCGCTGCGCTGGCGCGGCAACTGTTCCGTGCTCAGTGGCCCGCCAAAGTCACACGGCGAGTCGCTTCGAAGTCAGTAGTCGCGATCCAATACGGCCGGACGCAAGCTCTCGCCC
>JBBKXR010000210.1:0-6096 GCA_037969585.1 Verrucomicrobiales bacterium | reverse complement strand
CACTGCATCGACGCTGCCGCCAAACTCGGTGCAGGCACCCGCGTCGTTTCGATGCCGTGCATGGAACGCTTTGATCGTCAGTCCGCCGAGTATCGCGAGAGCGTGCTGCCCGCTGGCTGTCAGAAGCGTGTCAGCATCGAAGCTGGTGTCTCGCATATCTGGCACAAATACGTCGGGCCGCAGGGCGCGATCCTCGCCATCGATCGCTTTGGTATAAGCGCTCCGGGCGACACCGCCATGGAACAGCTCGGCATGACCGCCGACCATGTCGTGAGTGCCGCCAAGGAGCTTGCCTGAGTCACCGCGCCACAAGGCGCCTGCTTACGTTTCAATCGGTTGTCCACTGCGCGCGTTCGTGAACGCGTTTTCCTGCGGCTTGACTAAAATAGGCAATTAGTTTTAGCCTAGCGATCGAGTTATGAAACTGAATGCCCTCAAATCCGTGTTCGCCGCGGTTATGGTCGCAAGCTTTGCGGTTGCCGGATGCGCCGAAGCCCGTGTCTTTAAAGATGCTAAAGGCCGTGAGATCGATGCCGAAATCGTCGCTAGTACTGGCGCTGACAAGATTATCATCGAGCGCGAAGGCACGGAGTTTCCGGTACCGATTAACATGTTCTCGCTCGATGATCAGGTCTACATCAAAGAGTGGAAGGAATCGAATCCGGACAAGGTAAGGATCGACGCTGACTTCAGCTACTACATCGATTTATCTCGTGCTGAAACTGACTCGAAGGAGACCAAGTTCCTGCAGTCGCGTATGCAGACGCAGAACTGGACTTACGATTTCAGTATCACCAACAAGGGTGAGAACGATCTCGCAGACATTCGAATTGTCTATCAGATCATCATTGCGGACATCGTCGACGCCAAGGGCAACTATAACAATATGGCTTACACTAACCAGAAGGCCGATCTCAAAACTCAACGGATCAAGGAAGAAGTCAAAGTTGACTTGTTGCCCGCAAAGAAACGCGCCGATCTCAAAAAAACGTTCGCTGTGGAAAAGTATGTCGATCGTGACGGCAGTCGGGTTGCCGTCGCAGCTCAAGACAAGGTTACCGGTATCTGGATTCGCATTTACAAAGGCGACATGATCATCGGCGACTACCGGCGCCCCGCCACGGGAGAATCGATGAAGGACATTCCCTGGGATGAAAATGAAAGAGGCAAGGCCACGGCGGTGATCCGCTAATCGCCGGTGCCAATCGCTGGCGACAGCCTCGATTACACGCCAGATCGATCAGTCCCGAACGGCAGCCGTAGCCGCGACCATCGTCTCCATGCTCTTGCGGCAGATATTCTCGACGCCGGGCGAGTAGTCAAACACTTCGACTGAGACCCAGCCGTCGTAATCGACGTCATCGAGCGCGCCGAAGATCGGCACGAAATCCATGTCACCCATGCCCGGACCGAGCAAGTTCGGATCGTTAGCGTGGAAATGAACGAAGTGTGGATCGCTGGCGCGAATCACATCCGCAACCGACTTTTCTTCCGATGACATCGCTTTGACATCGAGGTGAAGCTTGACGGTCGGCGAGTCAATTTTTTCCATTAGACGAATGCCGAGCTCGGCCGTGTTGAGGAAGTCGCCTTCGCCGGGACCGAGCGGTTCGAGGGCGACTGTGACGCCGCATTCTTCGAACACCGGCACGGCGGCGCGGATGCAGTCAGCGGCAAAATCCTCTGCCTGTTCATGACTGATTCCAGGCAGCAAATTGCGCTGCTGCGGTGAACCGAGCACCATAATCGTACCTTCGAGATCGCGACACAGTCGCGCCAGTTCACAGAAATATTCGGTGGTGCGCTTACGCACTTCCTCGTCGGGCGTCGTCAGATAGAAACCTTCGGTTTTGGCCAGCAACCAATGCAGCCCGACACATTCGAGATCGGCGTCTTTGATCTGGCCGCGCACCTTGTCGCGTTGTGCGGCGTTCACTTGAGTGGCGTCATCGGCAAGCGTAAACGGCGCAATTTCGACGCCGGTGTAGCCACACTCGCGGGCGAAGGCGAAAGCTTTATCAAAAGGCTGCGCCTCGAACATTTCGTTGCAGAAGGCGTATTTTCTCGGGGCTTTGCTCATAGGAAAAGTCGGTGGATAAATGATCGAAAGGGTCGCGCTCAGTCTTCCGGGCAAATGCCGTGCTGATCTAGAAACTTCTCCAATTCAGGCACTCCGAAATCGGCAAGCAAAAGGCTGCCGTAGGTCATCGTCGGTGCCAGCGTTTGACCGGACAACTCACGCATTTCTTCGAACGCAGCGTCACTGTTGATGACATCGATTTTGGTAAAATCGTAGCCTTCGTTTTCGAGGTAGGCGATCGCTGAGATACACCACGGACAGCCAGGCTTAATGTAAACTTTCAGCTGCAGATTTTCGTCGCTAGGCACACTATCTTCGGTGGCCCCAGAGGCATCTGCATTGTCGGTCGAATCGCTCATGGCATGAGGCTAGCGCCGGGTCTTAGAAAAATCGAATACTATCGAACTCTCGCTTTTGAAGAAGCGCTCGCGGTCGATCGAAAGCATCAATACGACTTGGCGAACACCACCCGACCTTCCGCCGGCTGGCCGGTGTAGATGCACGTGCCCGCATCACCGCGCAACGCTTCGTCCGATGGCACGCAGCGAATGGTCACCTTCATCTCTTTCTGCAAAGCTTCTTCATCCACCGCCGTGCCCGCCCAGTGGGCAAGCGCGAAGCCGCCGTGAATCTCCGGCTTGTCGGCATCCTGCGGCGTGAAATATTCGCGAAATTTATCCATCGATTTGATCTCAACTGTGTGCTCCTTGCGAAACGCCAGGGCGCGAGCCAGCAGCCCGTCCTGAATTTTCTGGAGTCGATCCGCCATCGAACTGACGGCTTCTGCGGTATCGATAAATTCTTTGTCGCGCGGTGCCTTGTCACGGCGTGCGACAGCGACACTGCCCTTTTCCAAATCGCGAGGACCGATCTCGATACGCACCGGCGCGCCCTTTTTGATCCATTCCCAGCTCTTCGCTCCGCCCTGAATATCGCGGCTGTCGATCTCGACGCGCAATGCATCGCCGTGAAAGCTTTCCGCCTTGAGATCAGAGGCGAGTTTTTCGCAAGCTGCCATCACTGCCTCGCGATGCTCGTCTTTGGGAATCACTGGTAAGATGACTACCTGGGTAGGCGCCACTCGCGGAGGAACGACCGCGCCATCATCATCGGCGTGCGCCATCAGCAGGGTGCCGATGAGCCGCGTGCTGACCCCCCAACTCGTCGTCCAGGCATGCTCGTCTGTGTTGTCACGGCCCTGAAAAACGATGCCGGACGCTTTGGAAAAATTCTGCCCGAGAAAGTGCGACGTACCCGCCTGAATCGCCTTCCGATCCTGCACCATCGCTTCAACGGTGAAGGTATTAAGCGCACCCGGGAAACGTTCGGCCTCAGTCTTTTCGCCGGGGATCGCCGGGATGGCCAGATGATCGCGCAGGAATTTTTCGTAAACGTCGTGCATCAGACGCGTCTCGGTCATCGCTTCCTCGGGCGTTTCGTGCGCGGTGTGACCTTCTTGCCAGAGGAATTCCGCAGTGCGCAAAAACAGACGCGGACGCATCTCCCAACGCATGACATTGGCCCATTGATAGATCAACAGCGGCAGGTCGCGGTAGCTCTGCACCCAGCGCGCGAACGCAGCACCAATGATCGTCTCCGAGGTCGGACGAATCACGTACGGCTCAGTTAGTTTTCCAGCCGGTCGCATTTTTACCGAGCCGTCTTCCTGCTTTTCAGCCTCGAGACGGTGGTGAGTGACAACCGCGCATTCGGTGGCGAAACCTTCTGCATGCTCTGCCTCCTTTTCCAAATAGCTAACCGGAATCAGCAGCGGGAAGTATGCGTTCTTGTGCCCCGTCTCTTTAAAATAAACGTCGAGCTGCCGCTGAATCAGCTCCCACATTCCGTAGCCCCAAGGCTTGATCACCATGCAGCCCCGCGTCTCGGAATTTTCCGCCATGTCAGCGGCGCGAACGACCTGTTGATACCACTCCGGAAAGTTCTCATCGCGCGTCGGCGTGATGGCGGTCTGAGGCTTTTGGTTTTTGTTCTGATTTTGCGGCTTGGACATAAACGTGTTGGCGAAGCCGCACCCTATTCACCCGCAGCGGAAATGCCACCGCAATGTGGCGACGCCAAAAAACGCCGCTACGAACTTCGCGACAAACCCACTTTGATAACAACAGCTCTGCTATAATAAATTGCCAGGCTATTTATATTTGCTGAGTAACACCGATTTCGTTTTTTCAAAATCGCAGCTCCCGCGAAAGGTGCGGCTCGCTTCCGCCCCCCGCTGTCAGGTCAGCCGGTGAATCCTTCCAAATATCGCTGATAAAACTGCGCACCTTCTTCAAGCGCGTCTACCGCCAGATGCTCGTCGTTGGTGTGCGCCTGGGCGATCGACCCAGGACCGACCGCTACGCCGGGGATGCCGCCGATCGCCAGACAGGCCGCATCACAGAACCACGGCGCGCCTACCAGGGCCGACCCGAGCGGCACGAAGCGCTGCACAAATTCGTCATTCGGATCAGTGTCGAGCGGCTCGCTGTAGTTGAGCACGCCGATCTCGACGAGTTCAGCGAAACCTTGTTCCTCTAGAAATTTCTCCAACTCACCCTGCACGCCGCCCGCTTGCGCAGCAAGGTCGGGCGTGGTGCGAAAGTCCAACGTCGCCTCGCAGTGATCCGGCACGATGTTGCAACGCGTCCCGGCGCGGCACTGGCCGATGTTGACCGTGCTGTGACCCAGCACTGGATGTTGAAAACCCTTCAGCCGCTCGCGAAATTCTCCGTCGATCGCCTGCAGCACCGGCAGCATTTTCATCAGCGCGTTGTCGCCGCGCTCAGGTTGCGAACCGTGCACCGCTTTACCGCGCGTCGTTAACGTCAGCCACACACAGCCCTTGTGAGTGTGCACGACATCGAGTTCGGTCGGTTCACCAACGATGGCGAAGTCAAACTCCTCACCGTGATGCTCGGCAAAATGTTTCGACCCCCACTGCGAAGTCTCCTCCCCCATTAGACCGACAAAAGCTACTTCGACATCGAGTGCAGCAATCCGGTCGCGCATTTCCCAAAGCGCCCAGAGCATGCCCGCCATGGTTCCCTTGGTGTCGCTGGCACCGCGGCCCCAGATCTTTCCTTCCGACACATCACCACTCCAGGGATCAATGGTCATACCGCCGACCCCGACGGTATCGGTGTGCGGCGCAAACAAGAGTCTCGGCTTAGACGCGCCATCGGCTGCCGGCTGGCTGGGAAAACGACCGATGACATTGGGTCGCCCCGTTTCAACTTCTTCGAGCACGACGTCGGCCCCGCAAGCTTTCAAGAACTCGCCCACCCATTCTGCGCAAGCGAGTTCCCCGGTGACACCTGCCACGGCAGTGCCTGGATCGCCGTCCGGATTAAGGCTGGGAATTCGGATCAGCGCCTGCAGCAGCTCGACCACGTTAGCGGGCATTTTCATGAAAAGGGTACCTCCGAAAACTGGGTGATGTATGGATGGGGTCGTTTTTTCATCTGGCGAGGCGAGAGAAGGAAGTGGAGCGCGCTCCACGACCGACGGGCAACGTCGCCAAATGTGATAAGGGCCACAGCCCGGAAGGTCGGTTTTCCCAATTTCCAGCGAAGCCGCTTTTCGTCACTATATTCGTTGCCGACCATACGTCGCAGAGTTTTCGGAGTTGCCCTGAAGCGATAAAAGCGAAATGGCACCGCTTCAACGCCGCTTTCACTGGGAAAACACAGAAAAGGACCGGAATGCGCAAACTTGCGACGCGAACGTGCATTAAGCTATTGACAGACACCGCATTTCCAGACCTAAATGGCGCTTCCGCTTTTTTAAAAAGTTTCAATTATCATGGCCGACTCAGACAGCACACCTCCGGATCCACCGAAGCCCTCGACTAAAACGTCAACGGTTCCGCTGAAGAAAGAAACCGTACGTATCACCCTGCGTGCACGTCCCGAAGAGACCGGTCCGGTCGCGCCGAAAGGCTCGACGGCTCCCGTCGCTGCAAAAGGTGGCACCGCCCCCGCTCCGACTCCGGCCCCGCCGATGCCCACCGCAGCGGG
>JBBKXR010000209.1:0-12521 GCA_037969585.1 Verrucomicrobiales bacterium | reverse complement strand
GCCCGGATCGAACTGCGCAAACACGGTAGCCAGAGCCTGAAAGCGGTCGACCAATGGATCGCTGCATTTGACCGCGCCGAATCCGACTACGATCAAGCCGCGCTGGAGGCGATCTTCGTCTGCGAAGGGTTGGGCGAGACCCGGCCTGCGCTGATCGATCACTTGTTGAAATCGAAATCAGAAATGTTTCGCGGCGCGGCCGTTCACGTGATTCGCATTCAAGCCGACCGGCTTGCCAATGTGGTCGAACTGCTTTCGTCGGTAGTGAACGATCCTCATCCCCGGGTTCAGGTAGAAGTCATCGATGCCGTCGCTCATTTGCGCCCAAGCTATCCCGAAGTCGAAGCCGTTCTCGTCAATCTAGCGAGCGAAGACCCGACCGTTCAGAAATCACTCGCCTACCTCGACTACGGAGTGGATCCGGCAAAAGGCCGCAGTGTGCCCGTTCTTGAAGTCGCCCCGGAATCACAACTGACGCAATGGCTGTGGCTCGGCGAAGATGGCGAAAGTGCGCCCGCTGAATATCAGGTCGGTAAAGGCAACCTTCCGGGCGCAGGCCTGTTTCGGACTTTCATCTATTCCGATCAAGCGCAGCCCGCCATCATCGCCATCAGCCACAAGAGCCTCGAGATCCGGCTCAACGATTCCATGGTGTTCAGTCAGGATTCTTTCTGGAGTGGCGATCAACAGGTGAACGTCGAACTCGCTGCCGGGCTCAACGTCATCGAGATTTTCCTCAACAAAAGCAGGCGCGCCCCCAAGACCATGCCTCCCGTTTTTGTCTACGATCCGGTCGGCCGGGCACTCACCGGTGCCAGGTATGTGGACACGCCGAAAAGCCTGAAAACTTCGACCGCGGAATTCGACCAGTTCATCGCGGAACGAGGCAACGTGCTGCACATTCAAGCCGCCGCCGGGCTGCAGTTTTCCCCCACCCAACTCCGCGTCACTCCCGGTAGCAAAGTCCGTCTGGTTTTCGAAAATCCCGACATCATGATGCACAACTGGGTGCTGCTCACGCCCGGCAGTGTCGATGAAGTCGGTGCCCTAGCCGATCAAATGGCCGCCCAAGCCGACGGGATCACACGCGGCTATCTGCCGAATTCCGATAAGATTCTGCTCTCCTCGAAACTGCTCAACCCGAAAGAAAGCGAAGAGCTCGTTTTCGATGCCCCAACCGAGCCTGGCGTTTATCCCTATATCTGCACCTTCCCCGGCCACTGGCGCATCATGCAGGGGGTCCTGACCGTGGCCGAAAGCAAAGCGCCCAAGCCTACCCCAATCCAGGAGACGAAAGCCGGAAAAACGGTGACGAAGAAAATCGGCGATGGGGTCATCTTCGAAACAACATCGACTGCCACGAGTTTCAAAACGCTCATTCCAGCAACGAAGTCAGCCCGCGCGGTCACTGCCAACCAAAAAACCAACAACGATCGCATCGCCGTGCTAACCGACGGAAAGCTCGCCGAAGGTTTCGGTCCCATTTTCGGCAATGGAACCCAGGACGGTGCCTACAAAATGGATCTCGCAAAATCTCAGCCAGTCGCTGCTATCACCAGTTGGTCCCACAACAAAGGCGGCAAGCGCGGCGCTCAAACCGTCTCGATCTACGGCAGCGATCATCCCACCGATCCCGGTTGGGATTTGAGCGACCCAAAGCGTTTCACATCGCTTGGCACCATCAGCACCGAAGGGCAAAAAATCGATGCCTTTGCGGCGCTCTCGCTTCGCGCAGAAAAAGATAAATCGCTTGGCAACTTCCGCTGGATTGTCTGGCAGGCCTCCCCGGTCACACCCATCGATGAAAATACCGCCTTTCAGGAACTCGGCGTGGAATTGGCAAAGCCCTGAATCAGAATTTGCTGTCTCGACTAGACACTAACACAAAATGAAAACCCACTTCGTCATCATCGTCGCACTGCTTCTTTGCCTGTCCCCGGCCGAAGCCCAAAAACGTAAATCGAAGACCGCACTCGAAACCGGCTACGAAAGAAATCTCGGCGTTGTCTACAACACCGTCGGCAAGCGCAAGCTGGAATTTGATATGTACTATCCGGCCACAGGAACCGATGCTCCCTGCCCCACGATCGTCTACACCCACGGCGGCGGCTGGGCGGCGGGAAGCCGGTTCGGAGCAGCCAGCGGCGGCTTTGCTCCACTTTTCAAAATTCTGATCGAACGCGGCTTCTGCATCGTCTCGGTCGATTATCGTTTGTACAGCAAGGAAGGCACAGTGCGCATGCGCGACTGTGTGATCGACTGCAAAGACGCGGTTCGCTATTTGGTCAAGAACAGGGCAGAGTTAGCGATTGATCCCGAAAGGCTCTTCGTGTTCGGCGATTCCGCCGGTGGGCAGATTGCACAAATGTTGCTCCTTTCCCCGGCCAAATCCTTGCCCGGCGATGCGAATCTTGCCGATGTCGATTACCAGGTCGTCGCCGGACTTTCCTGGTACGGACCCTGCGACTTCGAAAAAGAAGACCTGTTTAACCACGACGACCGCCCGGGCTTCAAGGATCGCTTCGGAGCGCGCATCGTCAACGCAGACGATAACGCGGAGGAAAAACTACGGCTCTACCGCGAGATGAGCCCGATTCAGTATCTAAAGAAAGACAGCCCGCCGCTGCTCATGATCCAGGGCGACAAAGACACCACCATCCCGGTCAAGCACGCCTACCATATGGCGGAGAAAGCTCAGGAAGTCGAAGCGCCCGTGCAAATCCTGATCATCAAAAACGCCGGTCACAACTGGCGGAAAGTCGATGCCGATATCAGTCCCACCCGCGACGAGATCGTGGCGGCGAGCGCCCGGTTTTTTGTCGATCACTTGAAGTAGGAGAAGAAATATCATGAGAAAAAAATTATTGTCCTGTTCAGTTTTCGCAGCATTCGCATTCAGTGTTCCACTTTTCGGAGCAGAATCGAATCCGACAAATGATGCAGTGCTATTGAATGGCGGCATCATTGTTACTCTCGATTTAAATGACGCGACACAGTTGAAGGATTTGGCTTCGAAGCCGTCCTTGCAAGTTCAGGCGCTGCTTGAGCAGGACGAAGCAATTGCCCCCCTCCGCAAGTCCATCCATCAGGCTGCTAAATACGGTCAAATCTCGGTCAACCCTCACAACGGTTCGGAGCTGCCCTATATCGATAATTTGGTCAATCTGGTAATCTGTGATCAGAGCACAAAAATCCCCCGAGATGAGATCCTGCGTGTCCTGACCCCGCGCGGGATTTTGTATGTGAAAACGGACGACGGGTATGAACGAATCGTAAAACCTGTACCCAACGGGATGGATGAGTGGAACCAGTTTCTGCACAATGCCGCCAACAACGGCGTGTCCCGCGACGACGTTGGACCACCTCAACGAATGCGTTGGCATAATACGCCGGAGACTGGCCGGGCAAAGGCATTGATGCCATCGGTCACATGCATGGTCACCGCCAACGGAGTGCTGTTTACCGTCGAAGACCGGGCAACACCCGAAGATGTTCATGCTCCTTTTGATTATCACCTGGTAGCGCGTGATGCCTTCAACGGTATCGAACTTTGGAAACGTCCGGTCAAGGAATGGTCAATAGGCGGCTCCACCACAAGCATCAAGAGTGTGTCCTCGCAGCTGCAACGGCGCCTGGTCGCGATTGGAGAGCATGTCTATTTTACCATGGGATTCGATGAGCCGATTTCCAAATTTAACGGTAGAAGCGGAGAGCAGGTCGAACTTCTGTCGGGCACTGAGTCGACCCGCGAGGTCGCGGTGGAAGGCGGCATCTTGTATGGAATTCAGGGCCCCGGATATGGCCTGGTCACGGAAGAAGCTGCGCGGGAAAAACGCCGAACCGGAACTGAGCCCACACCCGAAAGGGAAATCTCTCTGTATGCCTACGATTTGAGCGCCAACAAAATGCAATGGACCGTTACTCTCAAGAGCGGCTACATCGGTGCCAGCGTTTGTGCCAACAAGACTGTCGTTGCTTATCTTGCCGAAAATGAATTGATCTGTCTGGAAAAAGAGACCGGGGCGATTAAATGGGAATCCCCGGTTGAACTCTCCAGAGCCGAACCGAAAAAGGCCAGAAAGAAGAACGACAAGAAATCTAAGGCCGCAGCAAAATCCAAAGGTGTGCCTGGCGAGGACTACAATATTCACCCGACGCTGGTCCTGGCTCCGAACAAGGCATTCTGTGCCTACGGCAACGAGATCGCAGCTTTCGCCCTCGAAACAGGACAGAAACTGTGGACCTGTCCGAATGGCGAAAACTACATGAAGAGTCCCGAGCTTTTCATTGCTCAGGGCCTGTTGTGGAGCAAGCAGCTCAAAGGCATCAGTCCCAAAACTGGAGAAGTCGTCAAGGGACTGACCCAGGAGATGCTCGGGCCTATGTCGCATGATCGCTGTTACCGGAATCGGGTCACCTATCAATATTATCTCAACAGCGGGTCTGGTGGTGTTGATTTCGTTGGCCTCGATGGAAGCTCGGAACACCCGAACCCCTGGGTGCGCTCAACCTGCGGGCTATCGGCGATGCCGGCAAACGGCATGATCTACAACGGCCCGTTTGTCTGTCAGTGCGCTATCGGATCGATGCTGACTGGCTTCAACGGCCTCTATAATGAATCGGCAGGCCGATTTACGGTTTCGCATAAGCCTCGACTCGTCGAAGGGCCTGCTTTCACCCGTCCACTTGGTGAAGTATCAGCTGATTCCGATTGGCCTACCTATCGACAGTCCGGCGCACGTTCCGGCATAGGCAAGGCGAAGCTGCCCGCGAAGCTAGCTACCCAGTGGCAGGTGAAAATCGGATCGAAACCGACCGCGCCGGTGATCGTCGGTGAGCACATCTATGTCGCAGCAAAAGACGAGCACACGTTATACTGTCTCAACAAGACGACCGGGAAGATCGCGTGGACTTTTACCGCGGGTGGACCCATTGATTCGCCGCCGACTTATTATAAAGGACTGCTCCTGACCGGCTGCCGCGACGGTTGGGTGTACTGCGTCGACGCCAACGACGGCTCCCTTCGCTGGCAATTCAATGCTCTTCCGGTTCAGAGCCTCATCGTCGATGGCGGACAACTGGAATCAGCCTGGCCGGTCAACGGCAGTGTCTTGGTAGAGCAGGGAATCGCTTACTTCGCCGCAGGGCGCAGCAGCTATCTTGACGGCGGAATCTCGGTGTTCGGATTGAGCCCCGAAACCGGCGAGATGATCCATAACAAAGTCGTGGCAGGCCCCTACGAAGAGGCCAATGAAAATTTTCCCACACGCGGCGAAAGAACCTTTCGCCTCGGTGGCTTCAAGTCCGGGATTTTTTCGGCGTCCGATGGCAAATTGTTCCTCCGCCATCAGGCTTTCCAGCCGGATCTCACACCGGTGAGCATGAAAGATATTCACGAACCGCACTTGATCCCGTCCCATGGATTTTTGGACTCTGTTCCGCAACATCGCACCTACTGGACCGTTGATGTTGATCTATGTTACGGAGGACCTACCGCCATCACCGGATATGGCCCGCTGGGTGATACCACCGCTTTCGCGGATGGAGCCTTTTATGAAGTTCGCGGATACACACCCGGTCGAAATCTTCCCGGCCGCGGTGCCAACCTGACCCCCTTCAACACTTATTCCGTGTTCGCCGGTAAGTTAACGGCAGCAAAAGAAGGTGACGTATGGATCAGTCGAAAAGGCAAAACCATTCCCGAAGTGGGGACTTGGGAAAAGAACTGGTCGGTCTCGACTCCGTTTGCCGGACACGCGATATCGGTCGGCGAAAATGCGGTCATGGTGGCCGGTGTCCCCCTCACGGATGGCTTTTCACAACAGGATACGAATGACTCCTATCGTGGAGAAAAAGGCGGAGTTCTTTGGATGATGGACAAAGCATCTGGTGAACTCCTGCAGGAATTCACCCTGCCTGCTCCACCCGCCTGGGACAGTATTGCCATCGCTTCTGGAATGAGCGTCTTGAGTTTAAAGGATGGCACCGTAGTCGGACTCGCGGCAGCTAAAGAAAAGCGAGACTGATTCACTAACATCCGCTCTTAGTATTATACCTTTTTTCGATCGTCATATTCGCGAACATTGAAACAGCCTTTCTTATGGAAATGAAACAGATCATCACGTTCGCCATTTCGTCGGCACTAAGTATTTCCCTTCTCCACGCCGACGAATCCGAATGGAAAATCGACAACCAGGAAGACTGGAACGGAAACATCGAATCCTCCGAAGGTGCAACCGTCGACAACGGCTCAGTATCACCAACGGAAAAACAGGCAACCATCCTGACAAAGCTACACAAATTCGATAGCAAACGCTCCGCCAAGTCACTGACCATCAGCCAATCGCCCGTCTGGAAAAACTGGATACCGATCGAGAACCTCGGTCCCGCCAACCTTCAGGATGCACCCGTTCTCCTGACCATGGGCCCGGATAATTACTGGATGTTCGGTCGCTATGGAAGCGGCCAGCCCCGTCGCAAAAAAGGCGAGAAAGCCAAGCCGCTGCCCAAATTCGAAGCCGCGGTCGCCACGCTCGAAGGCTTCGACATTCCCCTGCAGACAACCCACTTCGCCAACCAGTTCGACGCGCCCGGTGGCCTCAAACCCGGCAAAGGCGGTTATCATGCATGGCAGAGTCGCGACATGAAAAACTGGGTTCACCACGGTCCGGTCACCGAAGGATTCTCCAAGTGGGTGACCAGTGCAGAGATGATCGATGGCAAAGCGCTGATCTACTATGACTTCCCCAACGATCAGGATCCGCACGTCTACGTCGACAGCGACCTGACCGACGGTGAACCGGGAGAAAATAAAGGCATCGCCGTGAAGGATCCGTCGCACGGTTCCGACGCCGGATTCATTCGCGACCTCGACGGCGACATGCACGTCATCATCGAAGACTGGAGCCCAATCGATGCCAGCAAGCGCTCCTGGGATTCTCCGCTGGCCGGGCACGCAGTCAGCCCGAACGGACTCGGTGATTTTGTGTTCGACAAACCTGCCGTCGACAACCGCACCAAGCCAACCGGAGAAATTGGAACCTACAATCATCCCCATTGGGCAAAAGAAGATCCCGGGAACTACAAAACCAGCGTCGCGGAATACGCCATCCACGAACCCGAGCAGGAAGCTTACGGCGACTGGGCGGCGATCTGCGTCGGTGGCCAGTATTATCTCTTCGGCGACTACGATCCCGCCGGTGGCCACCAAATGAGTGTCGGCTGGTTCACCGCGGCATCGATCGATGAAGAGTTCACCTGGTGCGACCACATCGGCGAAGGCCATCCCGACCCCGACATCGCGTTTGCCGAAGGCCAGTTCTACCTCGCCACCCAACAAAAGACCGACTACGTCAGCCCCGGTCCCTGGGTCGAAACCGTCGAAGCCCGCGTCGGCGTCGATACCGACAACGACGGTAAAGTCGATCAGTGGAGTGACTGGTCTGAGTTAAAGGAAAGCTACGACTACATCCCCGGCTTCTCCAAGCAGATCAAAACCACCCCCGCCCTACTCGACCTGTCCAAGCTTCAGGACGGCTTCGGATTTCAGATTGAACTTAAAGTCACCGACTCTACAGATAACAAGTCCAAGCCGATCATCGAGAGCCTGAGCCTCGAGTTCTCCGCCGACTGACAACGAACGCACGATCCCCAAGGACCACCCCATTGGACGAATATTGTGATACTGGCGTCTCGCCAGTCCCCAGTGGACGAGCCTCCCTCCGCATCGTCCAGCTCCAACCGGCGAGACGCCGGTATCACACTACCAACTCACTGGATAACTTTCTCCCGACACCCATCTTTCACACCAAAATGAAAACGCACACTACTCCCTTCCTCATCGCCCTCGCTGCCCTACTGGCGATGCCCCCAATCAGCCACGCCGACACCCTCGAAGAAAGACTTACTGCCCGCGAAAAAAATTCTTCGCGGAGCAGCCCTGAAGTCAAAGCCGCCTACAAAAAAGGCATCGAAGCTGTCGACGAAGCAAATGTCGTCGAGAAAGCGAAGCAAGTGGGCGACGCCGCGCCTGACTTCACCTTGAAAAATGCCACAGGAAAGGCAGTCACGCTCAGCGAAGAACTCGCCAAAGGCCCGGTGGTCATCACCTGGTATCGCGGCGGCTGGTGCCCCTATTGCAATATCGCACTGGTAGCACTGCAGGAAGAATTACCAGCGATCAAAGCTGCTGGAGCCACGCTCCTGGCCCTGACCCCCGAACTGCCGGACAAGGCGCTGAGCACGACCGAAAAAAATCATCTGGAGTTCGAAGTCCTCACTGACCTCAACCACAAAGTTGCCATTGACTACGACTTGATCTTCAAGCTGACACCCGAAGTCGAAAAACTCTACGGCGAAAAATTCGACCTCGAAGACTTCAATGGCGCCGACGCCGGCACCGACACCTTGCCACTCGCCGCGACTTACATCATCGGCGAAGACGGCACCATCCTGTGGGCCTTCCTCCACCACGACTATCACAACCGTGCTGAGCCAAAAGACATCGTCGATTTTTTGCAAAAGCGGAAAGCCGCAGCCGCCAAAGAGTAAAATTTCCATCGGACGTCCCCGCAGTCAGGAGATCCACCCATCCCTATAATGAAATTCGCATCCATCGGCATCGCCCTGCTGTTCAGCAGTCTCTGCGCATCCCCCACCCACGCCAACTCCCCACGTCCTAACATTGTCGTCGTCCTGGCCGATGACATGGGCTGGGGCGACTCCGGCACCTACGGACATGAGATTATTAAAACGCCCGCCATGGATAAGTTGGCAGCTCAAGGCGTGAAGTTTACTCAAGGCTATTCCGCGTGCGGCGTATGCTCTCCTTCTCGCTCGGCGATTCTCACCGGTCGCACCCCTTACCGCAATGGAGTCTGGCGGCACCTCTCAGGAAATCACGACGCCCACCTCCGGGCCAGCGAGATCACTTATCCGGAACTGCTCAGAGAGATCGGCTACCAAACCTGCCACGTCGGCAAATGGCACCTGCTGTCGAGACAGCAATTCGAAAACCCGAAGTTCCCTCAACCGGGAGAGCAAGGCGGCTATGACTACTGGATGGCGACTCACAACAACGCTGAACCCAGTCACAAAAACCCAAACAACTTTATTCGCAACGGCGAACCCGTGGGAGAGATCGAAGCCTACTCTGCGCCCTTTGTTGCCGATGAAGCAATTCACTGGCTGAAGGATGTGCGCGATCCCGAAAAGCCCTTCGCGCTTTCCGTATGGTTCCATGAACCGCACAAACCGATCGCTACCGACATCAAATTCTCCGACCTCTACAAAGGACAGAGCAAACGTGATGCCACCTATTTTGGCAACATCACCCAGCTCGACTATGCACTGGGAAAAGTGATGGATGCCCTCGATTCGGAAGGTGTCGCAGACAACACTCTCATCATTTTCTCCTCAGACAATGGCCCCCTGCCATCGGAGGGCGGCAGCACTGGAGGATTGCGTGGCCTCAAACGAAACGATTTCGAAGGCGGTATTCGCGTGCCGTTTCTCGCCAAGTGGCCGGGACACATCGAGGCGGGAAGCGTCAGTGATACCCCTGTCATCGGCACCGACATCTTCGCCACCGTGCTCGAGATGGTCGACATCCCCGCCCCAACCGACCGCACCATCGATAGCGTCAGTCTGCTGCCTGTTTTTGCAGGAAAAACGGTAGAGCGCCCCATTCCACTTTTCTGGCGCACTCACGTAAGCCCCGCTGAAGATCGCGTGGCGATGCGCATCGGCGATTGGAAAATCGTCAGCAACGATACCATGACCAAGTTTCAACTCTTCAACGTGCAGAAAGACTGGCAGGAGAAAAACAACCTCGCCGAGGAAATGCTAGAGAAGACTGAAGAAATGAAAAACATTCTGTTTCAAACCTGGGAGAACATCGTCGAAGAAGGCCCCAACGAATGGTGGGAGACAGAAAAGCAGAAACCTTCGAAGGGCGCGAAGCTCTCCTACTAACACGCGCCCACCATGAAAAAAATCGCAGAAATATTTCTGATCCTCGCAGGCCTTTTCTCCCCAAATGGGTTCCAAGTCGAAGTGGCAGAAGCGAAATGAAAACGCTTTCGCTTCTTCTGCTGTTATCAGTAGCAGCATCCACTGTTAAGGCGGAGTCAACAGATGCGAATTTCTACGTCGCTAGCAACGGCTCCGACGAGTGGTCTGGAACATTCGCTTCGCCCGACGTTGAGAAAACTGATGGCCCTTTCGCGACTTTGGAGCGGGCACGCGATGCGGTTCGGGATCTTAAAGAAAAAACGTCAGCCCCTATCGTAGTCCTGATTCGGGAGGGCATTTTCGAACTCGAGAAAACCGTGGTGTTCGGTCTGCAAGACTCGGGTTCGACCGATGCCTCCATCACCTACGCGGCCTATCCCGACGAGAAACCCGTCTTCAGTTCCGGACAGGAAATCACTAACTGGAAACCGCTTGCTGACGATATCACCGGGTTACCGAAAGCCGCAAAAGGCAAAGTGCAGGTAGCGGACGTTGCGGATCAATTCCTCACACTTTACGACAAAGAAGGCCTGCTCCCGCGCGCAAGATCAACGGGCTTTATTCCCCTCAAAGGCAGCGGCCGTGACCGGCTGGACTTTCCCCGGGACCAACTCAAAAACTGGGCAAGCGTCACCGATCTCGAGATCATCGTGCGACCTCATCATGCCTGGATTGTGAACATTCTTCCCGTCACTTCGATAGACGCCGAAGCGCGAATCGCCCGAACCTCCGTGGAGTCGACCTACGTCATGAACCCGCTTCATTTCCTGAAAGAAACGGAGTCCTGCTGGTTCGAAAATTCCCTGGAATATCTCGATGAACCCGGTGAGTGGGCGCTGAACACCCAACAGGGAAAACTTTACCTCTGGCCGCGAAACGAATCACCGGTATTCGCTCCCCGCTTGAACGAATTGATCCGCATCGAAGGCGAGGTCGACAAGGAAGGCCCCAGGGATACGCCGGTGGAGCACCTCATCTTCCGCGGGCTGACATTCCAGCACGGCGATCGCTATCAACTGGCTGAAGATGATGCCGGCTTGCAGCACGATTGGGACTTTCTCGACAAGGACAATACGCTGCTTCGACTTCGCGGTACCGAAAATTGCATCATCGAAAACTGTCATTTTCTGCACAGCGGCAGCGGTGCCATTCGCATCGATCTGCACGGGCAGGAAACCCAAATCATTGGCAATCACATCGAACATATGGGCGGCGGAGGCATTCTGGTTTGCGGCTATGGGCCGGGGACAAAAGACGTGAATCGAAACAACCTCGTCTCCAACAACCACATTCATCACGTCGGAGAGATCTACTGGCACTCACCCGGAATCTTTCTCTGGCAGAGCGGGGAAAATCGCGTCGCCAATAACCTGATTCATCACACCAATTACACCGCGCTGATCCTATCCGGCTGCATGACGGAGTTTTTTCAAAAAGGTGGCCGGGAACTGACCAAAACCATCCGCTGGAATGAAATCTCCGTCGACCGCCGTTCCGAAAAAACGCTCGATGAAGTGCGTCCCTACCTGCACACGCACGACAATCTGGTCGAACTCAATGAGATCCATCACGCGATGGAAAAATTGGGCGACGGCAACGCCATCTATATTCGTGGTGCCGGAGCGAACAATGTCATTCGCCGAAACTACATTCATCACCTGGTTTCACCAATGCACATGCAGTGCGCGATTCGAACCGACGGCGGGCAGATGGATACCCTCATCGCCGAGAATCTGATCTACAAGTGCACCTCACAGGGAATCATGCTCAAGCTCAACAACCGCTGCGAAAACAACATCGTGGCCGAGATCATTTCGCCACCCCGCGGCAACTATCTCGCCTTGCGCGAAGGCCCCATGACCGGCGCGACCATCCAGCGCAACATCTTTTACTCTTCGAGCGAGGACACCACCTTCATCGACGAACTGGCACCTCGCCGAAAAGACAAAACCGAAGACCGAAGAGGCCGGGATTTGGCCAGAGCCAGCGATGCCGACTTCGATTCCAACATCTACTATTGTCCCGCAAATCCAGCGATAGCAGAAGCGACTCTGGAAAAGCAGCAAGCCAACGGCGGAGATATCCACAGCAAGGCCGTCGATCCCCTGTTCGTAGATCCGCAAAATGGCGACTTCCGTTTTCAGCCAGATTCGCCCGCAATTCAAATGGGCATCGTGCCCATCGACGTTTCAGAAATCGGTCTTCGCAGCAAGTCCGAATAAAAACTAACCGCCCAATCCCATGCAAAATCCCTTCCAATTGAGACAAGCAATGACGGCCGCCGCGGCGCTGTGCTTTGCCATCGCCAGCTTGGCTGCCGCCGATCAACGCCCCGAAAAGCCCAACGTCATCCTCCTGCTCACCGATGACCTCGGCTGGCAGGACGTAAAGTGCTACGACATCGACGAGCCTTCGCCGATGGAGACCCCGAACATCGACGCCCTGGCTACCAGGGGCGTCATGTTCTGGGAGGCTTACTCGCCCGCCCCGACCTGCGCGCCTTCGCGCTG
>JBBKXR010000208.1:0-12918 GCA_037969585.1 Verrucomicrobiales bacterium | reverse complement strand
GTGATTGCTTTGAAAGCCGACACTCGGTGGAGTTTTAGACTCCGTTTCCCAGCCGAGAAGGAGATTTCCTTCGCTGAGTTTTTGGTTTATCTGTGCTGTCTTCATGCGCTTGTGCATTGTCGAACACAGGGAGAGTTGCACGGCGAATGGCTCCTGCCAACGATGGTATGATGGTTTAAAATGAGGGGTTGGAAGAGGATGTCTTAAAAAACATCGATTGAATCAATGATGGCTTAGTATTAAGGAAACCTTATTTTGAATAACTTTGAAAATTATTTCAGTATCTTGTGGATAGTTGGTGGACGGTTGTGAACAACGGTCGCGGACCGTCTATTTGTCTGACATTTTTGGGCGACGAAATCGGACGCGTGCGGCTTCAACTTTTTCCCTTTCGGCGCAGCCTTCGATGTGATCGTTGACCAATCCCATCGCCTGCATGAAGGCGTAGGCGGTGGTCGGACCGATGAATGACCAACCGCGTTTCTTGAGGTCTTTGCTGAGGGCAACGGACTCGGGGCTGCTGGTGGTCTGGCGCAGGGTCGGCCAATCGCATTTCCCGGGCCGGGCCGCGGGCGCTGGCTCGTGGCTCCAGAAGTAGGCGGCAAGGCTGCCGCACTCTTCGACCAGTTCGCTGGCGCGGGCGGCGTTGTTGATGGTCGATTCAATCTTGCCGCGATGGCGGACGATGCCGGCATCGCCGAGCAAGCGGGTGATGTCGCGCTTGCCGAATTTGGCGACCTTGTAAAAATCGAAGTGGCTGAAGGCGGCTCGAAAGTTCTCCCGTTTGCGCAGAATAGTCAGCCAACTGAGCCCGGATTGGAAGCCTTCGAGGCAGATTTTTTCAAACAGTCGCTGGTCATCGGTGACGGGATAGCCCCACTCGGAGTCGTGATAGGCGCGGTAGTCGTCGAGTTCGCCGCACCAGAAGCAGCGCGTGTGATTGGCGTCGGTGTCGTGGATGAGGCCGTTGTCGGGTGTGTCGTTGGGCATGGATCAGATAGGTTCGGGCTTGCGTGGGTAGCGTAGAGTTTTCACAGTCTGGGAATGAAGCGGATTCTGTTTTTTCTGGTGCTTTTGATCGCGACCTCGCTCAGAGCTGAGCTTGGGGATAAACCGAACATTCTGTTCATCACGGTCGATGATATGAGCTGCGACTCGATCGGGGTGTTTGGGGCAAAGCTGGAAGGCATCTCGCCAAATGTCGACGCGCTGGCGGCGCAGGGCATGCGTTTCGAACTGGCGCATGTGCAGGTGGGCAATTGCTATCCGTCGCGCAACGTGATGTTTTCCGGGAGGTATCCGCACAACTCGGGGGTCGAAGGCTTTTACGCGGTCAAGCCGATCGACTATCCGGTCATGTGCGACCTGATGAAATCGGCGGGCTACTACGTGGCGATTCGTGGCAAAGTTTCGCATTCGACGCCGTATATTCCTTATGCTTGGGATGATGATCTGACGAGCTCGAGTGACGGCGAAAAACGGCACCTCAAGGACGTGCCGAGCTACGGTGAGTGCACGGAGGAGGGGATTGCCAACGCGAAAAAGGCGGGCAAGCCGTTTTGCCTGAACATCAATATTTCGGATCCGCACAAGCCGTTCTGGTTTGCGGATGATCCGCATCCGGCGTCGAATGAGTATTCGGCAGACGAGGTGCCGGTGCCCGGATTTTTGCCAGATGATCCGGCGATTAGTGAGGAGCTCGCGCTCTACTACACGTCGGTGCGGCGCGCTGATGATGCCGTGGGCTCGATTTTGAATGCACTGAAAGAATCCGGTGAGGAGGAAAATACCATGGTGATGTTCCTTAGCGATCACGGCATGCCACTGCCGTTTGCGAAGACGCAGCTGTATCATCACAGCACGCGTACGCCTTGGATCGTGCGCTGGCCAGGAGTGACCGAGGCGGGCGCGGTGGATTCGGAACACATGATTTCGGCCGTCGATCTATTGCCGACCTGGTGCGACATCGTCGGGCTGGAGCATCCGGATGGTTTTGACGGCAGCTCCTTTCTGCCGCTCATCAAGGGCGAAGACCAGGATGGGCGCGACGAGGTGTTCAAGGTTTACAACGAGAATGCCGGAGGCAATCGAAACCCGATGCGTGGGGTGCAGACGGAGCGCTACCTCTACCTTTTTAATCCGTGGTCGGACGGCAAGCTGACGATGGCGACGGCGACCAGTGGCACGGCGACGTGGCGGCGCATGATGGCGATGGGGAGGGCTGAGGACTCGTATGTCCAGGAGCGGGTCGATCTGATGAAGTATCGCGTGCCGGAGGAACTCTTCGATGTAAAAACGGACCCGGATTGTCTGCACAACCTGATCGACGAGCCGAAGCACGCGGAGGGCCTCGCCGATCTGCGCGAGCGGATGGAACAGTTCATGGTCGAGAGTGGTGACCCCATTCTCGAGGTGTTTCGGAAACGAAACGATGCGACCGCTCGGAAGACCTATGTCGACAAAAAGCAGGCTGAGGCAGATGAGCGCAGAAAGCAGCGGCGGGGTGGTAAGCAGAACGCTGCGAATGACAAGGAGACGACTAAGAAAAAGAATAAGAGGAACTAGTAGGATCAAGCTGCGCAAGGCTGCGCCGACGTCGTCAGTAGAGTCTTGTGACTATTTGTGGGTGCTTGTTTGCGGGTATTCGTGCGATTGCGTCCGCGGGGGAGTGAAGTCAGAGTACGATCATGTTACGGCTGTTTTCTTTAGTGCTCTTGGTTGCGGTAGCTTGGGTGGTTCCGGGATTTGCGGAGGTCTCCCAAAACTCGGGAAAGATCGCCAAAGGCACCGAGTGGGAGTCGGAGTACTACGTCGTCGATTCGGGAGTCGCGGGGCCGACGGTGCTGATCGTTGGTGGCATGCATGGTAATGAGCCGGCGGGCTGGCGGGCGGCGGAACAGATCCGCCACTGGCCGATTGTGAAGGGCAAGCTGGTTGTAGTGCCGCGGGCGAACGCGAAGGGGTTGGCGGCAGATACGCGTTATGTGCCGGAGCAGCCGGAAGCGTCGCGGGATCTGAATCGGAATTTTCCCGAGATCGAAGACAGCGTTCAGCCGCGTGGCGAGCTGGCGATGGCATTGTGGAAATTTTCCAGCCAGGTTGAGCCGGATTGGGTGATCGATCTTCACGAGGGCTTCGAGTTCAATCTTTCGCACAGTCCGCCGGACGGAAAGAAAAAGTCGGTCGGCTCGAGCGTCATCTATCGTGGTGGCAACGAGATGGATCCGTTGGCGGAGCGAATCATCGATGCGGCGAACGCTACCGTGACGGATGCCGATAAGCGTTTTTCTCTAATCCGCCGCGGGCCAGTAGAAACGGGCCTGGCGCGGGCATGCATCGATGTGCTCGGGGCCGAGGCGCTGATTTTGGAGACAACCTTTAAGGAGCAGCCCTTGTCGCTACGCACCCGTCAGCACCGGGCGATGGTCAATGTTTTGCTGAATCACATCGGCTTGATCGATCGTGATTGTCGGGGCATTTTGGCCGCTCCGAAGCAGGACGGCCACTTGTTGATTGGTGGTTTTGACGGGCCGGGAACGGGTGGTAGCAAGACGGACTTGTTTGGCGTCATCGATACGGCTGCGGACATGACGCTGCATTTTCTCGGCGGCGCCGAAATGCGGCCCGAGGTCCTGGATCAGTTTGATGTGGTCGTCTTTCCGGGCGGCAGTGGCTCGAAGCAGGCGAAGGCGATATCTGAAAATGGACGCGCAGCGGTGAGTGGTTTTATCGACGCTGGCGGCGGTTACGTCGGGGTCTGTGCTGGGGCGTATCTGTGCTCGTCGCACTACGACTGGTCGCTGAATTTGATCGATTCGAGTGTGTTCACCGGCTCGCAGGAGATTCCGGGAAAGGGCAAAAAGCAGATGTGGTATCGCGGTGGATCGGTGGACATCGATATGCAGCTCACTGAAGCGGGTCAATCGATTTTCGGCGAGGTCGGCGAACGAGTGATGGTGCGTTACCACAATGGACCGATCATTTCTCCCAAGGCGGACGCCAGCTTGGAGGACTATCGCGTGCTGGCTTGGTTCCGTTCTGAGAATGGGCTGTGGGAGCCACAGAAAGGCACGATGATCAACACGCCGGCGATTGTCTCGGGTGGCTTTGGTGAGGGGAAGGTGATCTCGGTGAGTCCTCACCCGGAGAGCACAGAGGCGCTGCACCCGATCATTGCGAATTCGATTCGCTGGGTGGCGGCGAGGGAGTGAGTTGCTGGCTCAGGTAGTTGAGCAGTGACGTGTCCGGGTCGGTGGAATCGTGGCCGTAGTCCCAGACCATCACTCCGCCGAGTTGGTATTTTTCGATAAGTTCCAGACGAAGTTCGCAGGCTTCGGTATTGGCGGGTGAGAAACCGTGCTCGGATTCGGGAAGCGGTTTGGCATCGAGGCCGCTGAGATTTTTGTAGGAAATTGCCCGTCGTTCGCCGCCGAGTTCTTTGGCGTAAAAGCCGATGCCGAGCAGAAGTTTTTCAGGCGGCAGCCCTGAGGCGAGCATTTTTTCGACGGCAGCGGTCAACCAATCACGTTGCGAAGTCGTGGGTGGATTCCACGGGTGATAGCACATCAGATTCACCTGATCGATGTAGCCGTAGCACTCAGCCGAAAGCGGGCGGGTGTAGCCAAGAGCGATGGTGAGCAGGCGATCGTCGGTGTGAAGTCGGGCGGAGAGGTCTCTGAGGAAAAGCGCAAAATCGGCATGCTCTTTTTCGCCTTTGGGAAACTCCCAGTCGATGTCGACGCCATCGAGTTGGTGCTGCTCGCAAAAGTCACCGAGTGCGGCGACGAAGCGTGCACGGTTTTCGGCACTGCTGACGGCGGTGGCGAAAAGTTTGCCGCGTCCCCAGCCGCCGACGCAGAAGGTGACTTTTATATTTTTGGACTGTGCCTTGCGGCCGACTTCGCGAAGGCCGGAGGTGATGCGGTCAAAGTCGACGGAGCCATCCTCGTTCGGTTTTGAGGAGAACAGCACCAGATGGGTAGTGCCGTAGAAATTCGGTTCGACGCCTTCCTGAAAGCGGTAGTCAGGAAAATAGACGGAGATCGCCGGGGCCTTTGGAGTGTCGGCGAGCACTTCACCGAACAGCAGAATGATTCCACTGAGAATAGCGAGGGTCGGGATCCGAAAGGCGGCAGGCTTGGCTGGCATCATTCAAGTATAGCGAAGAAGAATGATTACTCCATCGCGGCGGTGTTTTCGACCGTTTCGCCTTTTCGAGCTGAGTGACCTGTGGTGTTCTTTCGGCAGTCTGAGCCACAATTTCCAATCACTATGCTTCGTTGCCTTTTTACGTTCGTTACCATCGTCGGTCTTTCGCCTTGCCTGTCTGCTCATGGGGAGGATCTGGTGGAACGCTCTGAGCGTTCGCCCGAGGAGGTCGCCGAGGCTTTGGCGAAAAAATACGGGCATAGCATGGGGCAGGTTTCCTATATTCCTGCGCTGGCCTTGTGGGGGCGCCTGCGGTTGGCGGAAATTGAGAAAAAGCATGTCGCCGAGGTTCGGGCCGACGTAAATAAGATCGCGGACGCCGCGCCGGTTGCGGAGAACTGGACGTCCGGTTCAGTGCTGGCCGGGCATTTGATTTACGGTGCGCTCGGTGACCATGAGCGTTTGCTGAGTGCTGCGGCGGCGGGGCTCGACGAGACGGGCAAGGCGCGTGCGTTTGTGCCCGGTCACAGTGACATGAGTGATGCAGTTTTCATGCATGGTCCGCTGTTGGCGATGGCGTGGAAGGTGACTGGAAACGCCGAATACCTGCAGGCGTGCATGGCGCACATCCATCACATGCAGGATTTGTGCCGACGCGACGATGGACTGTATCGGCACTCGCCGCTGGACGAGGCCGCCTGGGGGCGGGGCAACGGGTTTCCGGCGCTCGGTTTGGCTCTGGTTTTGTCGGAGCTGAAGGACGGCTCGAAGGAATTTTCGGCCCTGCGCGACGATTGGTATCAGCATTTAAAGGAGCTGACGAAATATCAGGATGCCGAAGGGATGTGGCATCAAGTGATCGATCACCCAGAGAGTTATGCCGAGTTCAGCTGCACCTGCATGATCGGCTTTGCGATGCTGCGCGGCATGCGCGAGGGCTGGCTGCCGCGCGACGAATTCGAAGAGTCGGCCGATCGCGCCTGGGCGGCGGTCAAGCGGCGCATCCACCTTGACGGAGAATTTCTCGAAGGGGTTTGTACCGGGACCGGCAAACAGACGTCGCTACAGGCTTACTTCGATCGCGGGGAAATCCACGGACGCGACGATCGCGGCGGGGCGATGGCGCTGATGCTCTCAACGGAGCGGATGCTCTGGGAGCGGGAGTGAGTTTATGCCTTTGGAGTGCGCGCAGCCTGCTGCGGTCACCGGCATTCGATACGGCGGTAGGCGTTCGGTTTTTGGATCGCTACTTCTGCAGAGGTCGACAGCAAAGGTGCCTCCGGGAAAAGCGGCAGCAGGGCTGCCGCATTCCGAGGCATCGGGCTTGAACTCAAGCGGTCGATCTCAGGGCTTCCAGTTCGCGGGTAAGGCGCGCACTTCGCGTTTGCGATGCGGGACGGCTGAGTCGGGACGGGCGATGGCGAAGATGACGCGTTGACCAGCGGTCTCACCCTGGCTCTCGCTACTACGCGAAACTTTGACGGCGGACGAGGTGCCGGTGCGAGCAATCGCGATCGGCTCGGCGATCGGAGCGGGCGCAGGTGTTTCGACTTTGACTGAGGCGAGCACAACGGGAGCAGATGCAGGTGCAGGAGTGGGAACTGGCGGTGCCGGAATGCGCTCGGGAGCGGACTGCGGAGCTGGAGCGGGAACTGCAGTGCGTTGCGGCGCTGGAGCAGGCATCGGTGTGTTCGAGGCAAGCATGAGATTCACGTCAGGCTGCTCTTCGATGAACTGTGGTTGGGCTGGAATGCCAGGTGCTGGAATTTCGGGCGCGGTAGCTGGTTCCGGTGCGGTGTCGCGTCCGACCAGTTTACGCAACCACTGCCAGCGATTCTTGCTGCGGGTGGTTTCGTTTTCGGCGAGCATCACGTCGCTGCGCTCGGGTTGAGTGCGTTCGATCTCGGGCTCGAACTCACGCTCGGGCTGAGCCGGAGCGGTCGGGCGGTAGCGCTCGGGTTGGGCAGCGGGAGTCGGAGTCGCGTCCTCGTTGCCGCGTCCGCTCAACCAGTGGCGGAGGCCGAATTGCTTTTTGTCGTTGCTGGCCAACATCACGTCAGCATTGATGGGGGCTTCTTCGAGAGCGCGCTGCGGCTCGGGCTGGGGAGTGGCCGCTGGAGCAGGTGCGGGCGCGGTGTCTTTGGGTTTGCGATTCCAAAACCAGCCGCGTTTGGTTTCCCTTTGTGCGTCGGGAATGGCGGCATACATCTGGCGGCAGTGTTGGTATTTGGTCCGCTGCGAGAGGATCTGACGGCTTTTCTCGTAGTCACCCCACTTGAGGATTTCGATGTCGACGTGGCGGACGCCCCAGTGATTCATCGCCGATTTGCTGGTCTGATAGATATCGATGGTATCGGTGCCGACCAGGGCGCTGCCGTAGTCGTCGATGACGTAATTGGTCTTCGACCCCTTCATGCGAAAGGTGGTACCCACCGGGTAGCGCGACCAGTCAGCGGCGGCGGAGGTGTACGAAGTTGATCGCTTCAACTGGGTGCCGAGGGCGGTCTTGCGGCCATACTTGAGATGATCGGACTCGCTGTGCGTGTAGGCCGTGGTGCGCACGGTTTGATTTTTATCACCACTGCTCGAAAACACGACGGGAGGGGTAAAAAGAGCCACCAAGAGGACGGAGGCAGTGACGGCGCGGAGACGAGAATTCATTAAAAGGGAGCAAAAATATTTATAAAAATTACTACATTTTTATAAAATATCACCTTTTTTTGATAAATACTGCCGCTTATGGTCGTTCTTATAGCGGAAGATTTGCGGGTTTGCTTTGAGATTGAGGCTGGCTGGCCGACTCGCTGATCGGCCTGAGGGAACCGCAGGAGTGTGGTTCTTTCCTTGGGTCGAGCAAAGGAGGAAACTCTCTCCCGAGCTTCTCATTGCATTGGTGGTCAGCCGTGTTGCAACACCTACCTACTTCTTGTCCTTGGCGCGCTTCATCCGCTTGTGGAGCGGTTCCTTGCCGCCTTCGTCGTAGAGCGGTGAGTCAGAGCCGGCGCTGCCGGGCAGGGCGGGAACGTTGACGGTCGGCATGGATTTCTTCAGCTCGGCGATGACACGGAGTTGCTCGTTGGTGAGCTCAGCGGGGTCGGCGGCGAGGTTTTTCCATTCGTTGGGATCGTTGCGGTGATCGTAGAGTTCTTCGCTGCCATCATCGTAGATCGTGTAGCGCCAATCGTCGGAGCGCAGGCTGTGATTGTTGCGACCGAAGGTGCAAAGGGCGGGGCGCGTCCATTCCGTGGCAGGATCTTTTAGTAAGGGGCGCAGACTGATGCCTTCGAGGTCGGCTTTTTCCGGCAGCCCGCACAGGTCGAGTAGTGTCGGGTAGACATCGATCAGGCCAACCGGACGTGCGCATTCAGCATCGGTGGAAATGGCAAGCTGTTCGGGGCCGGCGATGATCAGCGGCACGCGGGTGGTTTCCTCCCAGAGGGTACGCTTGGCCCAGCGCAGCTTTTCGCCGAGATGAAAGCCGTGGTCGCTCCATAGGACGACGACGGTGTTGTCAGCGGCGTCGCTGTTTTCGAGGCTGTCGAGCAGCATGCCGACGAGGTGGTCGACGAAACTGTTGGCGGCGAGGTAGGCTTGCACGGCGTGACGCCACTCGTCGTTTTCGACCATCCACTGGTGGCGGGGGCCGGTCGGGTTGAGAGTGAGCTGCTTCGCGTACTCGGGAAGGTCGATGCGATCGGTGGCGAGCGTTTCGGGGAGTTCAATGTCGTCGAGCGGGTAGAGATCGAACCATTTCTTCGAAGCGTAGATCGGCACGTGCGGGAGGTGAAAGCCGACGGCGAGAAAGAACGGCTTATCGCCTTTCGCCAGCTGGGGAATTTCTTCGGCGGCCCAGGCAGCGGTTCTGTGGTCGCGCTGTTCTTCGTCAGGTACATCGACCTGGCCCCAGTCCCATGAAGGGTGGCTGCCGGGAAGGGTGAAGCGAATTTTGTCTTTGCCCTTTCTCCAGCCGCGATCCCTTTCGACGTGATCGAAGGACAGGTCGTCGACTTTGCCGTGGAAAATTTTGCCCATGGTCGACAGGTGATAGCCGCTCTTGCGGAAGGTCTGGAAAATCGTTTCCTCGTTTTTGGTTCCGTCGACGTCGCGGAAATTTGGTGCCAGAAAATACATGCCGGTGGTCGAGGGCAACTTGCCGAGCAGCATGCTGACACGCGAGGGATTGCAGATCGGCGCCTGGCAGTGGGCGTTGGTGAAAGTCACGCCGCGGGTGGCGAGCGCGTCGATGTGCGGCGTCTTGACCTGTGGATGACCGCCGTAGCAGCCGAGCCAGTCGTTGAGGTCGTCGATGGAAATGAACAGAACGTTGGGCGGCGCGTTCGCTTCGGCGCGGGCGGGTGCAGCCGTCAGACTACAGGCGAGCACGATGACGAGGGCGAAGGAGAATCGTTTCACGGTGCTAATGGGAACTGCTGGCGGGCTGTGATGCAATCCTAAACGTTTCCCGCTTGTCGACTGAGGACCGCCGGGACGGACGGTGTCACGTGATCGTCCAAATTTTGTGCGTTGACGTTGGCGTCGCTTTTCGGCGATGACTTCCGTTATGCGATTCTGTATTCGAGTGATTTTCTCCCTGCTGGTTCTGTCGTCAGCACTTTCCCTGCGTGCGGCTGATCCTCCGCAACGGCCCGACATCATTTTCATCCTCGTCGACGACCTGCGTTGGGATGAGTTGGGTTGCATGGGTCACTCGTTTGCGAAGACGCCGAACATCGATCGCATTGCCCATGAGGGGATGCGTTTTCGCAATGCCTTCACCAGCGCGCCGTTGTGTTCGCCCTCACGCGCCTGTCTTCTGACCGGGCAGCACGTCAGTCGCCACGGCGTTCTCGACAATACCAATCGCAGCGAGCACAGCCACACGCTGCAAACGTTTCCGATGGCGCTGCAGCGCGACGGCTATCGCACAGCTTACGTCGGCAAATGGCACATGGGTAATGATGACTCGGCGCGGCCGGGTTATGATCATTGGGTGAGCATGAAGGGGCAGGGAACCTCGTTCGATCCACTGCTCAACATCGACGGTGAAGAGGTCGAGCACGAAGGGCACACCACCGACGTTCTGAATAAATACGCTGCGCAATTCGTCGGTGCGGCCCGGGAAAAAGATCAGCCAATCTGTCTTTATCTGGCGCACAAAGCATTGCATCCGGAACTCGTGCAGAACGACGACGGCAGCATCACCGATCCCGACGCCAAGGACTTCATGCCGGCCAAGCGTCACGAGAAGCTCTACGAGAATGACGGTGTGCCGCGTCGGCTCAACGTGCTCGATGACCTTTCGGGAAAGCCGGGCCTGCTACGCAAGATTGATGGATTGCCGCCGCTGAGCCGTCAGACTGGCACGAGTGACAAAGTAGTGCGTGACCGGCAGCGCATGCTGGCTGCGGTCGATGAAGGTGTGGGGCAGCTGTTTGACGCCTTGGAAAAAGTCGGACGCCTCGATAACACGATCTTCATTCTGACCAGCGATCACGGCTACTGGTATGGCGAGCACGGTCTGAGCGTCGAGCGGCGTCTGGCGTACGAAGAGGCGATCCGCATTCCACTACTGATGCGTTATCCGCCGAAAATCGCGGGCGGACAGACTCACGATGCAATGGCTTTGACCATCGATCTGGCACCGACGCTTCTGGAACTGACATCAACTGATCCGCTGCCAGATGTAGTCATGGACGGTCGCAGCCTGACACCGCTGCTCGATGGTGAGACACCGGGTGATTGGCGCACCGCATTTCGCATCGAATACAACAGTGACACCGTTTTTCCCCGCGTCCTGACGATGGGCTATCGGGCGATCCGAACCGAACGCTGGAAATACATCCGCTACCTCGACCTCGACGGTATGGATGAGCTCTATAACCTGCGCGACGATCCGTATGAAATGCGCAACGTCATCGGAGCAAATTCCGAGATGGTTGAGAGTCTGGGGAAAGAACTGGATCGGTTGGGTGAGGGGCGGGAGTGAAGGGGGATTTTTTGAATATCGAATGTCAAACAAGCAACTCCGAAATCAGAAGTGTCCGCGCTGACGGATGGCGTTCGACGGGTAGATTTTCGAAATTCGAGATTCCTTCTTGGATATTCGTTGATCTCACTCGCCCGCTGGGGACCACCGGCACGGACGGTCTCACGTGATCGTCCAGCGGTCGTGATTGCACTCGATTGCGTGTGGGCTGGAAATTGACCGGATCCGGAGTGATGCCTTATCTTTATGGTGATGGAAAGTCATGAAAAGGTCTGGCGTCACGCCTTTACCGGGCTGAACCCGCGCATGCGCGAAGGGCTCACCGTGCACAGCCGACGCAGTATGCTGAAAACCGGTATTGCCGGTATGGCGGGGCTTTCTCTGCCGTCGTTGTTGCAGGCACAGAATGCCGCCGTCGATGCTGGGGTGGCGATGCCTTCCAACAAAAGTCTCATCCTGCTGTGGATGACTGGCGGGCCGAGTCACATCGATACCTGGGACCCGAAGCCGGATGCTCCGCGTGGCATTCGTGGTCCCTTCGATACCATCGCCACAAAACTTCCCGGCGTGCGCATCTGCGAACACCTGCCCCGGCAAGCGGCGATGCTCGACAAGATGACATTGATTCGCTCGGTGGTCTGCAAAGGCAGCAGTCATCAGCCGAACCACGTCATGCAGACTGGCGACCTCAACGCCAAACCGCGTCTCAATCCAAAGGGCCACCTCTGTCCGGCGATTGGTTCGTTGGTCGCCAAGCACTACGGTGCCAACGCCAATGAGATGCCGCCTTACGTGGCGCTCAATCTGATCGATAAAACTCACGCCGCCTGGGGTGGCTACCTCGGCAAGGAATACGATCCCTTCGTCGCTTATGGTAAGCAGGCGGAAAAGGCGCTGCGGCTTCCGGCCGGGCTGACCATGGGGCGTTTGGAAAATCGGCATTCGCTGCTTTCGCAAATGGACAAGCTGCGCGGCGGGCTCGACCTCGATGGATCGATGGACGGCGTCGATCAATTTACCCAACAGGCGTACAACATTGTCGCAGGTGGAAAGGCGCAGGAAGCGTTTGATCTGTCGAAGGAATCACCGAGAACGCTCGAGGCTTATGGCGATCACGACTGGTGCCGGCAGGCGCTGATCGCGCGTCGACTGGTCGAGGCCGGTTCGAGTTTTGTCACCATCGACCTGAGTAATCACAAGTCGTCGGGAACCTGGGACAACCACGGTATCCCCGGTGGGGTTTATGGCGGCATCAGCAAAGGTCTGCAACCGTTGCTGCCGGTGTTCGATCGTCTGCTTACCACGCTGGTCGGTGATCTCGACGATCGCGGCATGCTCGACGACACGCTGGTGCTGGCGATGGGCGAGTTTGGACGCACGCCGACCATGGGCACGCAAGGCAGCACCGACGGACGTAATCACTGGCCCGTGGTCATGTCGATGACTATGGCCGGCGGTGGTTTTCGTCACGGACAAGTGATCGGCTCGACCGAGTCCGATGGCGGCGACGTCAAATCACGACCCGTCACCCCCGGCGATCTCGCCGCAACGATCTATCATCATTTCGGCGTCGACCAGAATACCACTTACAACGACTTCACCGGTCGCCCGATTTTCGCCGTCCAGGACGGCAGGCCGATCGCGGAGTTGATCTGAGGCGTGAGTGAGCAGTAGCCGGGAGTGTGATGCCGGCGTCCCGCCGGTTGGAGCTGGACGATGAGACGGCAGGCTCGTCCACCGGAACTGGCGGGACGCCAGTATCACACTCTCGTCCAGTGCGTTGG
>JBBKXR010000207.1:0-19921 GCA_037969585.1 Verrucomicrobiales bacterium | reverse complement strand
GCCTGATTTGCTGGTCGGTTCTGAGAATGGCCGGATTTATCACATTAAACACGACGACTGCCTGAAATATTCGGGCGAGCAGATCGAAGCGCGGGCGCCGAAGAAGGTCGAGGCACCGCGGTTCGACGGATTGGTGAAGGAGGAGTTTATCTACACCAAGGCATCGTTCCCGCAGTGTCACGCGTCGACGGTCGTAGAGACGTCGCGCGGCATGGTGGCGGCGTGGTTCGGCGGCACTCGCGAGAAAGATCCGGACGTCGGCATCTGGACGAGCTGGCACGATGGTGCCGGCTGGTCATCGCCGAAGGAAGTTGCCAATGGCATTCAGCATGATGGGTTGCGCTATCCGTGTTGGAATCCGGTGCTGTTCCAGCCGCCGGGCGACGCGCCGACGATGTTGTTTTTCAAAGTCGGTCCGACGCCGCAGCTGTGGTGGGGCGAGGTGATGATCAGCTATGATCGCGGTCGTAGCTTTGTCGAGCGTCGGCGTCTGCCGGAAGGCATCGATGGACCGGTGCGATGCAAGCCGATGTTGCTCGAGGACGGTTCGCTGCTGTGCCCTTCATCGACCGAGCACGAAGATGACTGGCGTTTTCACTTTGAGCGTCTGATTAATCTAGAGCATCCGGAATTGGGCAAATCGTGGCAGCGGGTCGAGCCGGAGAAACAACCGTTTCAGGTGATTCAGCCAACGATGCTAATTCAGCCTGACGGCAGATTGCAGGCCTTGATGCGTTCGAAAAATGAACGCATTATCGAGTCGTTCTCCGGGGACCATGGCAAAACCTGGTCGGAACTGGTCTCAACGGAAATGCCGAACAACAATTCCGGAATTGAGTCGCTGACGCTCGCCGACGGTCGTCATCTGTTGCTCTACAATCACATCGTAGGCGACCGCGACAATGGCTGGGGTAAGCGCAATTTGTTGCACCTGGCGATAAGTGACGATGGCAAGCAGTGGCGTAAGGTGGCGATTATCGAACAAGAGGAAAAGGGCGAGTTTTCGTATCCGGCGATGATTCAGAGCGAAGATGGCCTGGTTCACATGACCTACACCTGGATGCGTAAGCGTGTGAAGCATGTCGTTGTCGATCCGACGAAGTTGAAAGTCGGTGAGGTGATCGGTCTCGATGAATGGGCGGGTGCGAAGAAAGGGGAGAAGAAGGAAGGTGACGCGAAATGAGCGCGGTAAATTGTAGGGCGGGCGCTTCGCCTGCTGCCGTGGACGAGTCGGTGGATCGGCCAAGGTTGAGGAAGCTGCCGGAGCGCCTGCCCTGCAATTGCCACTGGTTTGCGGTCCTGCTGTGTTCGCTGTGCTTGATCACGTCGCAGGCTTTCGCCAAGCCGAATGTCTTGTTCATCGTCGCCGATGACTTGAACTGTGCGCTTGGTCCTTATGGCGATCCGGTGGCGGTGACGCCGAATCTTGATCGACTGGCGGAGCGCGGATTGGTGTTTGAAAATGCTTACTGCCAGCAGGCGGTGTGCAATCCTTCGCGCTCGTCATTTCTCACCGGGCTGAGGCCGGACACGGTGGGCGTCGATGATTTACGCAAGGGTTTTCGTGACACCGCACCGAATGGCAAATCGCTGGTGACGCTGCCTGAATTTTTCAAAAACCAAGGCTATTTCTGTCAGAACATCGGCAAGCTGTTCCACAACATGGGCGAGACTCAGGACCGGCGTTCGTGGTCGATCGATGAGGTATTGTTCAAGGGCACCCACGCGATGGATACCGTGTTTGCCAACACGCCGCCCGCTGCGGGAGAGGAAAAGCCGAGTTACAAAGCGCCGGTGAGCGAAGCACTTGATGTGCCGGACACGGCTTATCGCGACGGGCAGATCGCCAATCTCGCGGCGGCGATGTTGCGCGACCATGCGGCGGCAAAGAGTGATCAACCGTTCTTTCTTGCGGTGGGATTTTGGCGGCCGCATTTGCCGTTTGTGGCACCCAAAAAATACTGGGATCTCTACCAGCCGAGTGAGGTGACGCTACCGACGCCGGCGGAAGTGCCTGCGAACGCGCCGGCGATCGCGATTCACGAATCGCGGGAAATTCGCGGCTACGGTGGCACGCCGAAAGATCGCGAATTCACCAGCGCTGAAGTGCGTCACTTTCGGCACGGTTACTATGCGGCGATCAGCTTTCTCGACGCGCAAATCGGTGAGGTGCTCGATGCGTTGGACGACAGCGGTCAGGCTGAGGAAACGATCGTGGTATTCACTTCCGATCACGGATTTCACATCGGTGAACACACGTTGTGGGGCAAGACCAGTAACTTCGAACTGGATGCACGTGTGCCGCTGATCGTGGCAGATCCTAAGTGTCCACAGAGTGTCGGTAAGCGTACTTCGGCGCTGGTGGAGTTGGTTGATTTGTATCCGACTTTTGTGGATTTGGCAGGATTGCCGGCAGGGGCGTTGCCCGATAATCTTGAAGGGGTTTCGCTGGCCCCTGTTTTGGAAGATCCGACGGCCGAGGTGAAAAATGCGGCGTTTACTCAGCATCAGCAGCCTTTTTATGGAAGTCGGAAAGATTGGCAGGCGTGGGGCTATTCGATCCGGACCGATGCGTGGCGTTACACCGAGTGGCGGACGATCGAAGCTGGTGAGATGATGGCGCGGGAGTTGTATGATCACCGCAACGATCCTCTCGAGACCATCAACGTCGCTGGTGAGGCAGCACATGCGGATACGCTGAAAAAACTTGAAGCTCGCCTCGCTAAGCAATTTCCCAAATCATGAAGACCGCCGATTTAGTTGTTCTTGTGGTTTATATCGCCGGCGTGGTCGGCCTCGGTTGTTGGTTCGCGCGTGGCTCGGGAACGACCAAGGGCTTCATGGCGGCGGGCGGCAAGCTGCCGGGCTGGGTGGTTGGACTGTCGATATTCGGCACCTTTGTCAGTAGTATCAGCTTTCTCGCAAACCCGGGAAAGAGCTTCGACGCGAATTGGAATCCGTTCGTGTTCGGTCTGTCGCTGCCGGTGGCGGCGTGGGTGGCGACGAAATGGTTCGTGCCGTTTTTCCGCAAGAGTGGTGAGGTCTCGGCGTATACACATCTTGAAAATCGCTTCGGAGCGTGGGCGCGAATTTACGCGGTGGTCTGCTACCTGCTGACGCAGATGGGGCGCATCGGGACGATTCTCTATTTGGTCGCGCTGGCGCTGGCGCCGCTGACCGGATGGGACGTAAAAACGATTATCATCGCGACCGGAATATTGGTCACAGTCTACACGCTGATCGGTGGCATCGAGGCGGTCATCTGGACGGATGTGGTGCAGAGCGTGGTGCTGACTTTGGGGATTTTACTCAGTCTCGTTCTGATCTTTTCAGGGATGCCGGAAGGCCCGGGTCAGGTGTTTGAAATCGCGGCGACGCAGGACAAGTTTTCGCTCGGCAGTTTCGGAGCGTCACTGAGTGAGCCGACTTTCTGGGTGATATTTGTATTCGGTCTGTTCATTAACCTGCAGAACTTCGGGATCGATCAAAGTTATGTGCAGCGTTATGCGACCGCGAAGAGTGATCAGGCGGCATCGCGAAGCGTCTGGTTGGGAGCGCTGTTGTATGTGCCGATCTCGGCGTTGCTGTTTTTAGTGGGGACGGGATTGCACGCCTTTTATACGGCACAGCCGGAGCTGTTGCCAGGTGGAGTCGAAAGCATAGCGGCGGCCCACGGTGACAAGATGTTTCCGCATTTTATCGCCACGCAGATGCCGGCAGGCGTGACCGGTTTATTGATCGCAGCGGTGTTGGCGGCGGCGATGAGTTCGGTGGACTCTTCGCTGAACGGCTCGGCGACGCTGACATGGTGTGATTTGGTCAAACGCTTCCGGCGTGAAAAAGATTCCGCTGAGGATGAGAAAATCGGAATGCAGGTGTTGCGCGCAGCGACGATCGCATTTGGTGTGATAGGTACCGGGGCAGCGCTGGCGATGCTCAAGGTGAAGAGCGCGCTCGATGCGTGGTGGATGATATCGTCGGTATTCTCGGGCGGTATTCTCGGGCTTTTCCTGCTCGGTCTGATCGTTCGTCGCGCCGGCAACGTCGCGGCAGCGATCGGTGTCGTGCTTGGTGTCCTGGTGATTTCCTGGCTGACGCTATCCAGTCTCGGACTGCCTGATGAAGTGAAGCCGGCACTGCACGGCAACCTGACGATCGTGGTCGGAACGCTAACCATTTTTCTAGTCGGGCTGGGAGTCAGTCGGCTGAACCGAAACCGCGCCTCTTCTAATGTCTGAAATTACTCCACGTTTTTGCGGCATCGTGCCGCCAATGGTCACGCCTTTGCTCGGAGGCGATGAACTCGATGTTGCCGGCCTCGAGCGCCTGATAGAACACCTGATTGCTGGAGGGGTGAGCGGAATCTTTATTCTCGGTACGACCGGAGAAGCTCCCAGCCTGAGCTATCGCCTGCGTCGCGAGTTGGTCGAGCGATCGACTAAATTAATCGCTGGTCGTGTGCCGGTGCTGGTCGGCATCACCGATACCTCACTGGTCGAGTCGTTGGCGTTGGCGAACTATTCGTCTGACTGCGGCGCGGATGCGGTGGTCGCGGCGCCGCCGTATTATCTGCCGGCGGGGCAGCCGGAGTTGCGTGAGTATTTGGATCACTTGGCGGCGCGCACACCGTTGCCTTTGATGTTATACAATATGCCGTCGCTGACCAAGGTGTGGTTCGACAGCGAGACGGTGGCGCATGCGATGGGCATGGAAAAGGTCGTCGGCCTGAAGGACAGCTCGGGCGATCTCAGTTATTTTCGAAAGATTCAACGCAAGGCGACGGAGCGGCGTCCGGACTGGTCGTTGTTGGTCGGGCCGGAGGAAATTCTTGCCGAGACGGTGTTGCTCGGCGGCCACGGTGGCGTCAACGGCGGCGCGAATCTGCACCCCAAGCTTTACGTCGATCTTTATAAGGCGGCGTTGGCGGGAGAGTTGGTGAAAACTCGTGAGCTGTCGATGAAGGTGCTCGAGCTGAGCGACGCGCTCTACACGGTCGGACATCACGGCTCGTCGATCATCAAAGGCTTGAAATGTGCGTTGTCGCTGTCGGGGATCTGTGATGACTTCATGGCCGATCCGTTTCATCGCTTCCGTGAGGCAGAGCGGGAGGTGGTCGCAGGTCGGCTGCGGGAGCTGGGGTTACTGGAAAGCTAGCGGCTCGTGTCGATCTGAATTAACGCATAGCATCGTCCCGTAGGAACCGGTCTGGTTAGGCGGGGGGGGAATTCATCCCTCGTTTTTCCGACGAATTGGTTGATGCGTCACGTAGTGACCGCTCTGTAATGGCAAAGGAAGTGCCACTTTGCCTGTCAGAGCGGTCGCTACGCGACAGTTGAGTCATGGCTGAACATCAGCGACTCGTCCAGAGGGACCGCCGGGACGGCGGTATCACACTGGCTCGTCCAGAGTGATTGGTCAGTGCGTTGGACTGTGATACTGGCGTCCCGCCAGTTGGAGCTGGACGGAATGTCGAGCGACTCGTCCAGAGGGGCCGCCGGGACGGCGGTATCACGTTGTTGTCCAACGGAGTTCGGGGCTTGTCGTCTGGGCGATTGTCCGTACAATTCGCGATCATGAATCCTGTCAGAATCTTTTCTCTCGTCAGTGCGGCGGCTGTTTTTTGTATCGCTGCACCCCTTAATGCCGAGCCTTCGGTGCAGTTGCAGCCGGTGTTTCCGAATGTCGAACTGGAGCGACCGGTGGCGCTGATCGTGGCTCCGGACGGCAGTGGTCGTCAGTTTTTGGTTGAGCAGACGGGTAAGATCAAAATTTTGCCTGATGACGAGGCGGCGGCTGAAGCGAAGGTGTTTCTCGATTGGACCGGGAAGATGGCAGTCGAGAAGGACTTCGAGGAAGGCTTGCTTGGATTGGCGTTCCATCCCGATTTTAAAACCAACGGTCGCTTTTACATTTCGTTCAGCCGTCAGGGGCCGAAGCGTTTAGTGATCAGTGAACTGACAGCGGTCGACGGCAAAGTTGACGCGGCATCTGAGAAAGTGCTGTTGGAAGTTCAGCAGCCGGAGTGGAATCACAATGGCGGCAACATCTTGTTCGGCCAGGACGGTAAATTGTTCATCTGCGTCGGCGACGGCGGCTACAAGAATGGCATTTTCATGCTGCCGCAGAAGCTGACTCGATGGAATGGCAAGGTGCTGCGCATCGATGTTGACGGTTCGACCGATGGTCGCCCGTACGGCATTCCCGAAGACAATCCGTTTGTCGACGAGCCCAACGCCTGTCCAGAGATCTGGGCGTACGGCATTCGCAATCCCTGGGGTGTATCGATCGATCCGGAGACCGGCCTGTTTTGGCTGGCCGATGTCGGTCAGGATTTGTGGGAAGAAATCGACATCATTGAAAAGGGTGGCAACTACGGTTGGGAATACATGGAGGGCACGCACCCGTTTGGACCGCGAGCGGCAGTGATGGAGATTCTCGGCGGCAAAAAAGATCCGCCGCGTGGCACTCAGTTCATCGAACCGGTGCACGAGTATTCGCATGCCGAAGGATTGAGTATTACCGGTGGGGCTGTCTATCGTGGTAAGCTGGCGCCGTCATTGAGCGGTCACTACGTGTACGGTGATTGGAAATTCGGCACGCTGTGGGGCCTGGAATACGATGCGGAAAAAGGCGAGAAGGTGGCTAACCACCAGCTTTACAAACCGACCGACAACAACGAGGAAAAATTTAATCCGACCGGTTTCTATCTCGACCGGGACGGCGAGCTTGTAGTCCTCGATTGGGACGGTCAGCTGTTTCGTCTGATCGAGAAAAAATAGTGCCCATGCAGGTGGGCGAACTACCCATTCACGCAGGCGATCAAATCGGTTAGGAATAGGCGGAGGTCGGGTATTCTCCTGATCTCAAAGTTGTTTTCGTGGCGCGTGAATCCGTCATCCGGGCAGCGTTGATCTTCTCCGGCTAACAAGGGACTATTTAGCCTGCGATGAAGTTTCCGAAACCGTGTCTCCACCTCGCCCTAATAGGGCTGCTTTTTGCTGCCGGTAGCATCAACGCTGCCGACGATGCCGGTTCGGCCGTCGGTAAGCAGGCTGATCACTCAAGTTATCAGGCGCAGACCCGCTCTATGCTGCCGGTGGCGTATTGGAGCTTCGACGAGGGCGCAGCGGACATTGGGGAGGTCGAGGGGGAGGTTATTTTTGGTAAGCCGGGGCCGACGGAGCAGGATTTTAAGTCGTTTCAAAAGACCAATCGTGCGGCCGATTTCGGTGCTGAAGGCGGTAACTATCTCATGGTCGAGGATCCCGGTGCGGGCAGCCAGTTCGATTTCGACAATGGCGATCCGATCACGATCGAGGCGTGGGTGAACCCCGGCAAAGTGGGTAAGGGTCAAAACATCTACATCATCGGCAAGGGGCGCACAGGCAATGCAGGATTCGCGGGAGACAATCAAAATTTCGCGCTTCGTTTATGGGAAAAAGACGGATCCCTGAATTTGAGTTTCCTTTTCCGCAGTCAGGCCGACGGAGCGTTTAAAGGCGATTGGCATCGGTGGACGACGGTTAGCGGCGTTAAGCCGGAGTCGGGCTGGCATCATGTTGCGCTGACCTACGTGTTCGGTCAGCCGGACAGTGCCAGAGCTTACATCGATCGCGAACCGGTCGATGGTGTTTGGGACATGGGGGGTAAGACTCAACATGCGCCGGTCAATGATGACGACGATGTCTGGGTTGGCAGCACCGCGCAGGGTTCGGTCAGCAGTTCGTTCAAGGGCATGCTCGACGAAATTGCGCTGTATCGCCGCGCACTGACTGCAGAGCAGGTCGCCCAACGTTATCCGATGGGGCCTTACGTACCGATCGTGACTTCAAAAGTTATGAAGTCAGGAAAGGTGAAGGTTGAGATTCTCGAGGACCTCGGCAGGATCAGTAAGTGGCCGAGGCGCTACCCTCAGGCAGACGAAGTCTACCAGGAGGAGGTGTTTGGCATTTTGGATTTGCCGCAGAAATACAATGAGCGTGGCATTCGTACCGATCGAAGCAATCCGTTCATGCTGCGGGCCAGTGCCGGTGTCGTCATTCCGGAAGGCGAGCATCGTCTGTTGCTGCGCTCACGTGGGCTCGGGCGATTGTGGTTGGATGGCAAAGTGATCGCCGAAACGGTTGGCGTGGAGCGGTCTAATCTGGGAGCGCACGGTCAGGTCGCCGACGCCACCGAAGTCGAGGCGCCGAACTTGCGATATCTTGGTCCGGGCGATCACGAAGTTGAGGTGGCGGTAGTCGGTGACGGTGAGCGGCATTCCCTTGTCTTAGAAATGGTCGCGGGCAACGGTAAGGTGAGGACCACCCTCGGCGAGACCAGTGTCAGTTTGAGCAATGAAGAGGGCGAATTCGTGCTGTTGGCGCCGGGTGAGCGCAAGGTGCCACTGACGGATAAAGGCTGGGTCGCTTACCGCGATGAACGCAGTTTGTACTATCAACAGTTGAATGCGCAGCAACGTGCGGCGAAGCGCAAGACGAGTCAGGACGATGACTTTTGGAAGGGGCGCCACGCAGCGGCGGAGAAGTTTGTCAGTGCCAAGCGTGGTGGCGGGCAGGCGGCGGCGAATACGTCGATCGATGCCCAACTTGCGTCGGCTTGGAAAGACCACAACGCGGCGGCGGCAGCGGCGAAGGTGGCGGGTGGCATCGACTATGAGAAACAGATCAAGCCGATCTTTTCCGAGAACTGTTACCGTTGCCACGACGAGAAAACCAAGGGCGGACTCAAGCTCAGTGATCGTGATTCGGTTCTGGCTGGTGGCGACTCGGAAATTCCTGCCATCGTTCCGGGCAAGCCGGAGGAAAGTTTCCTGCTGGAATTGATTCATCCCAAGGAGGCTGGCGATGATGTTATGCCGCCGAAGGGGGATCCGCTGTCGGAAAAGGATCGCAAGCTTATTACTGAATGGATTTCCCAGGGGGCGAGTTTTGTTGGCGCGACCGATAAGATCGAAGCGACCGAGCTGACCGGCGACCTTGAGTTTCTGCGCCGGGCGACGCTTGACTCGGTTGGCGTCGTTCCAACGGCGGAAGAGATCACGGCATTTCAGAAAGCTCCGGCCGATACACGACGCGCTCTCGCCATCGACCGCCTGCTCGCCGACCCGCGTTGGGCCGATCATTGGACGGCCTACTGGCAGGACGTGCTGGCGGAAAATCCCAACATTTTAAAGCCGAGTCTGAACAACACCGGTCCGTTTCGTTTTTGGATTCACGAAGCGCTCAGTGACAACATCGCGATGGACCGCTTTGTCACCGAGCTGGTGATGATGGAGGGTAGCGAGTACGGGGGAGGCGCAGCAGGGTTTGGTATGGCATCGCAAAACGATGTGCCTATGGCGGCGAAAGCGCATGTGATCGGCACGGCGTTCCTCGGTGTCGAGATGAAGTGTGCGCGTTGTCACGATTCGCCGTATCACGACACGATGCAGCGTGATCTTTTTGAGATCGCCGCAATGCTCAAGCGCGAGGCGATCAAACTTCCGGAAAGCTCTACCGTGCCTGTGAGCACCTTTGAAGGGCGTGAACCGTTGATTCAGATCACGCTCAAGCCCGGTGAGGAAATTGCTCCGCAATGGCCGTTCGAGGATCTTGCGCCGACCGACATTGAAGGCGTTACCATGCGCAATCCTGACGACGCCCGCGAGCGACTGGCCGCGACCATTACCGCGCCACAGAACGAGCGCTTCGCACAGGTCTTGGTCAATCGGTTATGGAAGCAATTGATGGGCCACGGTTTTGTCGATCCCGTCAATGACTGGGAGGCTGGGAAGGCGTCTCATCCAGAGCTACTGGCGTGGCTCGGTGAGGAGCTGGTAGCGAGCGGCTACGACTTCAAACACGCCGCTCGCCTGGTCATGAACTCGGAGGCTTATCAACGTAAAGCACGCGCGTTGAAGCCAGGTGCGACGCCGGATTTCTCGGCACCGCTGCCGCGCAGAATGAGTGCTGAGCAGGTGGTCGATTCGCTGTTTTCGGCCGTGGGCAAAAAACTCGACTCCGAGGAACTGACCTTCGACGTCGATGGCACGCAGGTGGAAAAGGCGATGATCAGTCTAGGCTACCCGCGCCGGGCATGGGAGTTCACGTCGCTTTCGAATGAAAGGGATCGCCCGAGTTTGGCGATTCCGAAAGCGCAGGTGATCGTCGATGTGTTGGAAAATTTCGGCTGGCGCAGCTCGAGGCAGGAACCGAAGAGTGTGCGCGAGACCGATCCGAATGTTCGCCAACCGGCGATCATCGCCAACGGTGCGCTGGGCCGATGGGTGACGACTTTGAGTGACGACAGCGGCATCACTGACTTGGCACTGCGTGAGGATTTAACCCTCGATCAGTTGTCCGATCAAGTGTTCCTGCGGTTGCTCACTCGCAAACCAACGGCCGAGGAGCGAGTGGTCGTTGCGGAAATGCTCAGCGAGGGATTTGCCGATAGAGTGATCCCTGAAGCTGATCGCGCGGCGCAGGAGAAGCGCCAGCCGTTGAAACACGTCTCGTGGTCGAATCATCTTTCAGAGGATGCCAACAGTATCAAAATTGAGATGGAGCGCCGTGCTCGAGAGGGGAAGCCGCCGACGGTGGCGCTGCAAAAGCAGTGGCGCGAACGCCTTGAGGACGTGCTGTGGGCGACGCTGAATTCGCCGGAGTTTGTGTATTTGCCGTGAACCCTATTGTTACGATTTTCTTACGATGAAGCGCAGAAATTTTATACACCGAGCCGGGGCCGGAGTGCTGGGAGCGGTCGGCTCTCCTTGCGCATTTGCCAACGAAAATGCGGCACCTTTTCCGAAAGGCAAAGTTGAGCATGTCATCCACATCTGGCTCGGCGGTGGCGCGGCGCAGGTCGACACCTGGGATCCGAAGGCACTTGGTGATGTCAAAGCCAAGAAGGCAGGAAGTTACTATCCGAGCATCGACACGGCAGTGCCAGGGGTGCAGGTCTGTCAGCATTTGTCGCGTTGCGCGAAAGTGATGGATCGCATCACTGCGGTGCGCACCATCCATCACGATGTTATCGACGAGCACGCGGCGGCGTCCAACCGAATGCACACTGGGCGAAATGTCAGCGGCACGACGGTCTATCCATCGCTGGGATCGGCGGTGCTGCACGAGCGTGGTGCGGCGGCTGAAGGCGTGCCCGGCTATGTGGTCATCGGCTACCCGAATTTCTCCCGCGGTCCTGGCTTCCTCGGTGCCAAGGCGGGCTTTCTCTATTTACTCGACACCGCGGCGGGGCCGGCTGGCTTGAAACGTCCGGACCACATCACTGATCCGCGACAGGCACGACGGGAGCAGTTGCTGGAGACGCTGCGTGGCAGTGCGGCTGAGCAACGAGGGCAGGCCGTCGCAGAGTACGACACAGCCATCGAGGAAAGCCTGCGTCTGGCCGGTCCGAAATTCATGAACGTGTTCGATCTCGAAAAAGAAAAAGCAGATCTGCGCAATTCCTACGGAGACGAGTTCGGTCAACGGTGCCTGTTAGCGCGACGTTTGATTCAGCGAGGGGTTCGCTTCATCGAAGTGTCGCACAACCTCAATTTCGTCAATGGCACCGGCTGGGACACTCACAACGAGGGCCAGTTGAAGCAGCACATTTTGATTGAGGAACTCGACAAGGCGATGTCGACTCTGATCACGGATCTCGAGGCTCACAAATTGCTCGATAAAACCTTGATCGTGGTCAACACCGAGTTTGGCCGCCCGGCTGCGTTCGATGGACGCGGTGGCCGCAATCATCAAGGCAGCGCGTTTACACTAGTGCTCGCCGGTGGCGGGCTCAACCACTGCGGGGCCTATGGAGTGACCGATGAGCTGAGCAAAGAAATCGTTGAAAATCCAGTCGGTGTTCCCGATTTGTTTGCCACTGTCCACTGTGCCCTCGGTGTTAATCCGGCGAAGGAACTCTACGATGGCGACCGCCCGGTACCGATCACCGATCGGGGTGTGCCGATTGGGAAATTGTTCGCCTGAATTTTCCAACGACCGAATTACCGTTTCTCGTAATCGTTGATCTGAGCCTCGATATCTCGGATTTCTTCTCGCTTGCGTTCCATTTCGCGGTTGTTGTTTCGAATCTGTGAATTGGTGATGTTGCCGGAGCCGACTTCGTCGGCCAATTTCTGAATTTGCTCTTCGACTCGACCGATAGCTTCCTGGCGATTTTTGATGTAGGCGTGCTTGTATTTTTCTCGCTCAGCGGTCGCTCGGGATGCGGCGGTTGATACTGGGAGTTTTGTGATCCAGCGCTGGTCTGCCTCAGACAACCTGGCAATAGGCAGATCGAATTCTCGTTTGTCACTTTTACGCACGAAGTGAATTGAGTTGTCGGTCCGAAAGATGAGATTGATGTCGAGTGAACGTCCTTGGTCGTCACGGACCGTCGTCTCGTAGGGGAGCGTAACGCTGCTCGAAGGGGAATCCGAAAACAGGGCTGATTCACCACAGGAAACCGCTGCAGCACTGAGGAGCAACGCCAGGAAACGGACCAAGTGGTCTGGCTTGCAATGGATTAAAACTCTGGGAAGCATAAAACGGGAAGGATTGGGGTTAGCTTCAAATTTTACCATACCGAAATCCAGTTGGAAGGCAATGCTTCGTCCGCTATTGCGCGATGCTTTTTACGATTTGGCACAGTTTTGTCACAGAAAATGGGCGTCGATGAGTCCCTCGACTTTCCGCATCGCCATTGCTATCTAGGGGGTGATGAAATTCTCCGGAAACCTAATTCCAATCACCATTGCGCTGGCAGCTGTCCATGGAACTACCCTGGCAAATGAAAAATCGGATGATACCAAGTCTCCTAACGTGCTGCTAATTCTCGCCGATGATCTGGGTTTTTCTGATCTCGGTTGTTACGGTGGAGAAATTGCGACGCCGAATCTCGATTCGATCGCGGCGAGCGGGCTGAAATTTTCTCAATTCTATAATACGGCTCGGTGTTGGCCGACACGGGGGGCGTTGATGACGGGATACTACGCTCAGCAGATCAGGCGCGATGTCTTGCCTGGAATTCCCAGTGGCAACGGCCCGACCAGCAAGCGGCCTGAATGGGCGGTGTTGTTGCCGGAAATGCTCAAGCCGAAGGGATATCGTTCTTACCATACTGGTAAGTGGCACATCGATGGTATGCCGATCGCCGCAGGCTTTGACCACTCTTATTATCTTAGCGATCAGGGAAGATTTTTTAACCCGACCAAGCATTTCAGAGACGACCAACCGTTGCCTGCGGTGGAAAAAGGCACCGATTTTTACGCGACAACGGCACTGGCTGATCATGCGATTGAGGTGCTCAGCGAGCACGCCGACCAACACGCAGCCGCGCCTTTCTTTCACTACCTTGCCTTCGCTGCACCGCATTTTCCCTTGCATGCGCTGCCTGAAGATATCGCGATCTACGATGAAAAGTATCAGGTCGGCTGGGATGCGATTCGGCTTGAGCGATGGCAGCGAATGCGAAAACTTGGGCTGCTCGACGATCAAGCCGTCAGTGAGTTGTCGCGAGTCGAGCAGGACCTGGGACCGCCCTATCATTTTCCTGATGCTCTGGCGACGCTGGGTGCGGGCGAGGTAAATAAGCCGGTGCCATGGGCAAGTCTCAACGATGAGCGAAAGAAATTTCAGGCGAAAAAAATGGCGATTCATGCGGCGATGATTCACCGCATGGACATAGAGATCGGGCGGGTCTTTGATCAGATCAGGGCGATGAACGAATGGGACAATACCCTGGTTGTTTTTCTGTCCGACAATGGAGCCAGTGCTGAGATAATGGTTCGCGACGATGGTCACGATCCTGATTTGCCTCCGGGAAGTGCTGGAACTTATCTCTGTCTGGGGCCGGGATGGTCGACGGTTGGCAACACTCCGTTTCGCCGTCACAAGACCTGGACGCACGAAGGCGGAATCTCGACGCCACTGCTGATGTCGTGGCCGAAGGGCATCGAGGCGCGCGGCGAAATTCGGCGTAATCCCGGGCATGTTATCGATGTCGTTCCGACATTGTTGGAGTTGGCAGGTGCGAAAAAATCGGCCGATGCTCCAGCAAGTCCGGGCAAGAGTCTAGTGCCATTATTCAGCAAGGATGGCAGCGTTGAGCACGATGCCATCTGGTGGTTTCATGATGGCCACAAGGCGCTGCGGATGGGGGATTGGAAAGCGGTGGCACCTGTGGGTGAGCCTTGGGAGTTGTATGATCTTTCCAAGGACCGCGATGAGTCGACCGACTTGGCGGTAGCACAGTCTGAAAAACTCGCCGCTATGGTTGAAGTTTGGGAGCGTCATCTCGCCGAATTTACCGAATTGGCATCCCGAGACCTTTCTCCGGAGGAGTTGGCAAAGGCTCAAGAGGCCAGTGGGCGAAACTCGAAGATGAACAAGGCGAAAGAGGATGCCATGCCGAAACGACAGCAAGTCTTGATCAATGGTGAGCAACTTATGGTGAATGGGCGGCACGCATTTGTTATGTCGCCTGAGGGGAATGAAAGCGCTGAGGGCAAGCCATGGATTTTTTATGGTCCGACTCTGGTTCGCACTCCCGATAAATCTGAGAGTTGGATGCACGAGCGGTTTCTAAAAGCGGGGGTAGCCGTCGCCGGGATCGATGTTGGCGAAGCGTACGGCAGTCCGGCAGCGTTTCCGTATTTTGAAGCGCTATATGACGAAATGACCAAGCGTGGCTATTCACGAAAGCCTGTGTTGCTGGGACGTAGTCGTGGCGGCTTGTGGGTGAGCAGCTGGGCGCTGGAGCATCCGGATCGCGTCGCTGGTATTGCCGGCATTTATCCGGTTTATGATTTTACCACCTATCCGACGGTGAAGCGGGCGGCGTCAGCGTATGGAATGTCTGCCGACGAATTGACTGAGAGGCAGGATGAACTGAATCCGATTCGTCGGGCCAAAGAGTTGGCCGCAGCGAAGGTGCCGGTGTTCATCATTCACGGCAAGGATGACAAAGTGGTTCCGCTTGAGAAAAACTCGGCAGAATTGGAAAGGATCTACGCGGCGAATGATGCCGCCGACTTGATCGAGGTGATCAAGATCGAAGGTCAGGGGCACAACTACTGGCCGGGTTTCTTTCAATGTCAGGAGCTGGTAGATTTTGTCATCGAGCAGGCGAGTGGCGTAGTTGAATAGTATGACGATGATCAAGGGTGGAAATTTATTTGCGGGCATTCCTGCTGAACTGCCCGAGGAACTTGCAGAAACGCTGGCGACAGGAGAGGGCTTGCGGATCGAGCGTACTGTCTCTAGAGGGCATTCCTCGCCTACCGATTTTTGGTATGATCAGGAGCAGACGGAGTGGGTGGTGCTTTTGTCGGGTTCAGCGGTGATTCATTTTCAGAACGGCTCGGTGCAGAAAGTCATGCGACCCGGTGATTGGCTTGAAATTCCAGCACGGTGCCGACATCGGGTGGAGGCGACGGCCGGCGATGATGATTCAGTTTGGCTGGCGGTGCATTGGGGATGACGCTTGATTTCAAATGAAGGTCTTAATTAATTCATTTGAATGTATTCAGGCGTTGTGCCAGAATGCGTTGAGACCAATGAAATATAGCGAGCCAGCAGTCGTCAGCAGCTTCCTTCCCGATTCAGAGAAAGAGAAGGTTGATCGTGTGCGGGACGGCGTTTCGGCTTCGACACCGCCGCTGGTCGAGCGTATTCGTCAAGGGCTGCCAATGGCCGAGTTCAAGGCCCTGGTGAACCTGCTGCAGATACCAGAGGACGAACTCGGCAGGTATTTGGGGATTTCGGCGGCCACCTTGCATCGTCGGAAAAAACTGGGCCATCTCGAGGCGATCGAAAGCGAACGCGTGGTTCGCTTTGCCCGTCTGTTCGGTTTGGCGATGCAAGTGTTCGAAACAGAGGACGCGGTCCGCTCGTGGTTAAAGGCCGCCAATCCTGGAACAGCGGGCGAGTCGCCGCTGTCGTATGCGGACACGGAGTTTGGTGCCCGCGAGGTCGAGGATTTATTGGGCCGTATCGACCATGGCATCTTCTAAGCAGCAGGCGCCGATTACTGGATTTCGTTTAATTTCCCCTCAGTCGGTTGATTCTGCGCTGACCGGGGAGGGGGCCAGGAAATACGGTGGCCGGTGGAATTCTGTAGGGACTCGGATGGTTTATCTGGCCGGTAGTCGAGCACTGGCCGCGTTGGAAACGTTGGTTCACCTGACCACACCGGAGACGCGTTCGAAGTCTTTTTCCCTGTTGGAGATCGAGTTCTCTGCGGACTCGTTCAACGTGCTGCAGGTGTCTGATCTACCGCAAAACTGGCGATCGTCTCCGCCCACTCAATCGACCAGAAATATGGGTAATGAATGGCTCGCTGCGCAGCGCTCGTTGGCCTTGCGGGTGCCGTCTACGGTAGTAGATGATGAGGCTAATTGGTTGGTCAATCCTCTGCATCTGCGCGCAGATGCAGTTAAAATTTTGAGCGTCGAACCTTTTTCGTTCGACTCGCGCTTGATGCCCTGACGGTAGATCGCTGAGTTACTACGGCTCAGATTTTTATGAAACTCCGCAGATGGATCGTCTCGCGGCGAGCGGCGCACGCTTCACGCAGGCCTACGCCGCATATCCGCGCTGTGTGCCGTCACGCTTCACGCAGGCCTACGCCGCATATCCGCGCTGCGTGCCGTCGCGCTTCGCGATCATGACCGGCAAGCATCCGGCAGCGTATCAGAAGGATCGTGACAGTGTTCACGTTGAGCCCGACCGCGACACCACCTTTGGACAGCCTTTTCAGAATGCTGGCTACGCGACCTTCTACTGCGGGAAATGGCACCTCGGTGACGGCGACTCAGATCCTGAAAAAGTTGGCTACACGAACACCGTAGCTGCAGGATCCGCGGGTGCGGATGGTTCGCATTCTGCGCCGTATAACAAGTCGAAGACCCAGGGCGACGAGGAAAAACACGCTATCGAAGGACTCGACGACGCGCCTGAAGGTGAGTACCTGACTGATTGACTCAGCGAGGAGACGATGGATTTCATCAAGGTGCACAAAGACGAACCGTTCATGGCGGTGCTGGCGCACTACGCTGTGCACACACCGACTCAGGGCAAAAAGCACATCACCAAACGCTACGAGGAAAAGCTCGCCGCGCGACCCTCGCCCGATGTGCTTTACGAAAAAGAATCAGCGGGAGAGAATTCGCTCGTTGCCAATAATCCCGGTTACGCCGCGATGGTCGAGAGCGTCGACAAAGGCGCCGGTCGACTACTCAATTTGCTCGTTCGACTGGAGATCGCCAACAACACCATCGTTGTGCCTACCAGTGATCACGGCGGCTTGTCGTCGTGTGGCGGCAAGCGCGAGGTCGTCACCACCAACCGTCCACTGCGTGCTGGCAAAGGTCATCTCTACGAGGGTGGAGTGTGGGTGCCGCTCATGGTGCGCTGGCCAGGGAAAACGAAAGGCGGTCAGAGTCTCGATACACCCGTGGTACTGACCGATCTGTTTCCGAGCTTTTTGGAAATGGCCCGACTGCCGATGCGACCGGATGCGCACAAGGATGGACTGAGCTTCGCTGGTCTATTGCAGGGCGAAATCGACGATTCGCCGGTCACTGACAGACTGATGTTCTGGCACAATCCGGCGCCGCGCCCGTCCAGCACCGCGGACTTCTTTTCATTGGTGGTGCGACTCGGTGACCTGAAACTGATCGACCTGCCCACAGAAAATCGCGTCGAACTTCATGACCTGTCGGCCGATGTCGGCGAATCGAGAAATCTCGCGGAAACCCGACCTGATGATACCGCCAATCTGCTCAAACTTTTCAACGAATGGCGAAGATCCGTCGGTGCATCAGACCAGCCACGGGCGCGGAAAAAAGAGACTAAAGCGAAGCAGTAGGCCGTTGCCTGGAGAGTGTCGACCCCGATGAGCGAGTGGATTTCTCGAATCAACACTAGAACATACGTTAGCTTGCATTATGACGTAGTTATGATAATGGCTAGACATTTCCAACGGAAGGCCACGCGGTCGTTAAGTTGGATTACGGAACCGTATCATGCCCCCCGATAACGAAGAAAAGCAACCTGCCAACGACGCAGATCAACATCGAGGACCCGAATTGATTGAAGAGGCGCACCTGCCGGAGTCCGATATCCGGGGCATGGTGCATTTGTTGGCGGAGATCGCGACGATTGGTGGAGACATCCAGACCAAGCGGCAATATCTAGTCAATCGCCTGGCGGATTTGCTTGGCGCCGATGCCTGGATCTGGTCGTTGCTCGGGGAGTACGATCCTGCTCCCAAGGGAGGTCATCCTCACACAATATTTTTGACTGGAGGGCTGGACGATCGTCAATTGGCCCTGTACCTCAAATCACAGGAGCATCCCGATATGGGACGCCTGACCGAGGGGTTCTTGCGGGAATTTGAGCAATGCCAAGTGCATCTGACCCGAAATCAACCGCAGCTGACGAGCGATGAATTTTACGAGGGCACCGAGGTGTCCCGGATTCTCAATGAGGCGGAACTCGGGCCGGTGATGATTTCAATTCGCCCGATTCAGTCCGGCCAGGTGGGAGTCATCACTCTGTTCCGTAGAACAGGTTCACCCCATTTTAGTGAGCGCGATACTCGCATCGCACACATACTGATTTCTGAGGTCGGGTGGCTACACGACGATTCTTGGCCGAACCATCCACGTCACGAAATATCCGATCTCAGTCCACGCTTACGCAGCGTTCTGGCACTGCTTCTCCACGGCGAACCTCGAAAAGCGATCGCTGACAAGTTGGACCTGTCGATTCACACTATCGGGGATTACATCAAACTGGTCTATCGGCACTTCTCAGTACACTCGCAATCAGAGTTGATTCGGCGTTTTGTCAGGGGCGACGGAGGCGACATTCCCGTCCAGAATAATGGAGCGTGACGAGGAAAGTGAGCGTTGCTACTGAGGATCAGCTATAACGGGCTTCTTGGCAGTGACGCCCGTCATGGGATTCTCGGTGACCGCCTGCCATGCGATCTCCTGAAGTAGAAGGTTGAGTTTTGGGTCGGCGAACTCGGCGTTGCTTTTCAGTTCCGGCGGCATTGGCAGACCTACCGGGCTGCGCCGATAGATGACGGCATAGTTGCAGTAGGCCGCTAGAGTTTTGAGGGGAGCGGTAGCGTGGCCCCAATTGTCGGTAAAAAGCCGCCATTGAACCTTTAATCGTGGCGCCTTACCGGTGATGATTTTTTCGCGCAGTAAAATGCTGGCAGCCCCGACAGGCACGACAAACACCGACGTCGTTCCAAGGCGGTGGTTGATCTCCTTGACGTGACCTTCGATGCTTTTTCGGTAAATATCGTTCTGTTTAGTTAGCTCGGGAATGGTGGCCGCATTGTGATCGACGATCTTACGGGTCTCGAGCGGGTAGACCGGGTGGTAGGTGTCGTTTGGAAGCCAGAACTCCTGAACCAGCACGCGGATATCAGGATTGTGTTCGACGGCAAGTTTGGCGAAATTTTCGATGCCCGGATCAGGCAACCAGATCGGCGCAAGAGTGAGCACGTCGACATCGCCGGCGATCAGTGATTTCTTGCCAATGTTCTCGGCATCGGGTATTTGCCAATGTTGAGTGAGCGTCGAACCGCCGATGCTCGACAAACCCGCGATCTCGTGACCTTTGATGCCGGCTGCTACCGCCATGTCGCGCAGCATGGGGGCGACCCAAACGTGAAAGCTGTGACCGCAGGTGACGACGCGCAGCCCTTCGGGCGCTGCGTCTTGTCCGTAGGAGAAGGTGACGGAAATTGCAATTGAGATAAGAAGGGCTGCGGCGCGGCTCGAAAGCATTGGTTTTTTCATATCGACAGGATTCAGTGCCTGCGAAAGGGGGCAGACTGGGATAGTGCAACCCGTCCAGCAGCCTGCACTTTATGATAAATTTTAGAATGTCTTTAAATTAGCCGCTTCGCGGTTGTAGGG
>JBBKXR010000206.1:0-10725 GCA_037969585.1 Verrucomicrobiales bacterium | reverse complement strand
CCCTTTCTTAATTCATGCCATTGATCGGATTTATTTCAAAACCCTTAGAAAATCGCATAATTAAATCGCTATTGCCACCCGCTTCACTCCATTCAGAAGCGAATTTAGCTAGATCTTCTCGACTGAAGCCTCCAGACAAAAGCTTATCAGGAAGCATCACAACAAAAGCAACATTATCTTCCAAAAAGAACTCTCCATAACCTTCAATCACCAGAGATACGGCACCATCTGCCTCCCTAATTCTCCAATCTATAACTTCAGGGTGCGAGAGGTTGACAAGGATACCCGCAGAAACAGTATCTAGTGAATAAACTAGAACATTGCCATTGAAGTCTGAGAGAAATCCATAGTTTTCATCTACCTTCTGCTCGCATCCGATGAATAGCGATGAGCACGATATACATAGAAAAGCCACCCTTTTAAGGAGTTTTTCGAAAATAGTAGCCACTTTCATTAAATCCAGATTTATATTCATACGAGTCATCTCCAAATATAGTAAGAATGCGATTTGACTGCTTATTATCACCGAAAGATCCGGGGTCAGGCGATAAAAGTCAAAATTTCAGCCTCTTCCAAATCCTCACCCCCTTAGATGTTGACTATAGGGGCGTCAAAAATGTTATTTTATCGCCTTCTCTGAAAGAACCGCCGTCAAGCGTTGAGGTTGTGAAAATGTGAACTTATTTCATTTGTCCTGATGTGGTGATGTTAGTCTTTTCCGTCTGCAAATTTTGTCAGGTGAGGTGCGTGACCAATCTTCTCTTAGGTGCTTCGATATTTCGAACTCTGGTCCACGATAACGCGTCAGGTCCCCGGCTCCCTACTCTGACCCAAGGTTCGACAAGGCCGCCATCAGGCGGCTTCGTCAACCAGGCGATAATCAGGGCAGCCGGGGTTTTGACGTGTGGGGGGTAAAGGTTGAAATTCGCGTCGCTCGGTAAGCAATTGGTAGACGATGGTCGCCATGCGATTCGCGACGATGGTGATCGCTGTGTTAGCTTTCTTGCCGCGCGCCTTGGCGTTGCGATAAATGCCGCCGAAGTACGGATTGCAGCCGACCGCCACCCAGGCGCCTTCGATAAACGCCCACTTGAGCCACTTGTTGCACGCCTTCATCATTCGACCGTGATAGGTCTTACCGCCACTACTGGAGGTCGTCGGCACCAAGCCAGAATAGCCGAGCAGTTTCTTGCTGCCGGCGAAGCGTGCAATGCCATCGATTTCGGAGGCAATCACGGCGGCTAATGTGGGGCCGTATCCGGGCACGCTCAGCAGTAGTTCGTAGTCCCCGTTGCCTGTGAAGTCGTCGGCGATGGCAGCTTCGTCGGCCTTGATGTGCTTGTTGAGTTCGCGCATCATCGCCAGGTCCTGGTCGAGCATCAGGCGGCGGTGCGGTTGGTCGAGCATGGCTTTGCCGAGCGCTTCTATGCCCTTCTTGCCGAAGATGTCGCTCACTTGCGGCATTTGCAAATCGCGTTGGCTGCCCAATAAGTTGTGAACTCGATTGCGGATCGATGTGCGCTGGCGCACGAAGAAGCAGCGTTGTCGCAGTAGCTCTTTTCGCCGACGGGCGTCTTGCGACGAAGCGTGAGACTCGGCGATCAGGCCGACTCGGTGCAGTTCGGCCAGCCAGCGTGCATCAAGCTTGTCGGTCTTCACTTGGGCCTCGGCGATGACTCTGGTCTTGAACGGATGAGCCATCGTCACATCGGCAACTTGATCGATCTCGTGCAGCAGGTCGTACAGGTAGCCCCAGTTCATTGACGCTTCGAAAACACAGCGGACTTGCTTCTTTTCGAAGCCTGAGAAGAAGCGTTCGAAAGCAGCGAGACTGTTGGGTTCGATCCGTCCTTTGCAGACCTTTTTGCCTTCGGGATCGAGAACGTGTGCGACGCTGTAGCGCTTGTGGTAGTCGATGCCGGCAGTGAACATGGAAGTGGAGCTGGGTTGGGTTGTTTTCATACGTTGAGGGTACTTTTTCCCTCAGCGCTCAATCCAGCTCGTCTTTCATATTATCTGACCCCCTTCCCGTCTCGTTGCGTTGGCGAGAGCTCGAGGGACGTTCGCCAAGGCACAGGATCGGATTGGGAAATCCAATTTACCGCCAATGCAACGGGCCAACGCTACGGGAAGCTCTGGATTTCGGAATCATGCGATCAATGTCATAATTTCAGCGCCTTCCAAATCCTAATTTCCTGAGGTGTCGGCTATAGGTGCTTCAAAATTGTTATTTTATTGCCTGACCCGATTCCCAGTCCCGGCTCAGCGGAAACGGTGAAGAAGAGGTGAATCGCTCGAAATACGTTCGACTTTCCGTGGTCATTTAATCCTGCGAAGAGATTTGCCCGCTTTGCGACATCGAATTCCAGCTTCTTAATGGAGCGGAATCCCTTGATAGAGATGTGATTCAGAACTTGTTGAGAAGCCATCGAATTTCAAAAAATTTAGTCAGTGGCTCACAAAATCGCCCCCGGCCGATACTCCTTCGCGCCCGCGACCGCACCAGCGATCGCATCCGCCTCCTTCGCAAACGCCTCGACCTGACCTCTCGCCGCGCCCGCATTCTGTGCGCCATCGGTAACAATCGCCTGCAGGTGCTCGCGGGTCATACTTCCCGTTAACCGTTCGTCAGCCGACAACCGATCGATCAAATCATTGCGGTCGCTCTCCCCGCCGCGATACGCCTTCGCCGCGGCCACCGCGTGTTCCTTGATCGCTTCGTGGGCTTCTTCCCGTCCAACCCCGGCTTTCACCGCTTCCATCAGAAACGTCGTCGACAGCAGGAACGGCAGGTAGTGCTGGTTTTCGCGGGCGATGACTGCGGGATACGGTTCCATCTGGCCGAGCACGGTCAGCAATGTCTCGAACAATCCGTCCGCCGAAAAGAACGCATCGGGCAGCATGACGCGGCGCACCACGGAACAGGACACGTCGCCTTCGTTCCATTGATCACCGGCAAGCCTTCCGGCCATGGTTTCGTAGCCGGCGATGAGGGTGTGGAAACCGTTGATGCGTTCGCAGGAGCGGCTGTTCATCTTGTGCGGCATGGCCGACGAACCGACCTGGCCTTTGGCGAAGCCTTCGCTGGCGAGCTCGTGACCGGCCATCAGGCGCAGGGTTTTGGCGAGGCTGGACGGCGCGCTGGTGATTTCCAAGAGGGTGGCGACGACGCGGTGATCGAGGCTGCGCGGGTAGACTTGGCCGACGTTGGTGAATTTGTCGCTCATGCCGAGGTGGGCGACGACGCGGTCTTCGAGATCGGTGACGCGGGCGGCATCGCCGTCGAACAGACTGAGCTGATCGAGCTGGGTACCGACGGCGCCCTTGAGGCCGCGCACCGGATAGGTATCGATGATGTGTTCGAGCTGGCGGAAGGAACCGAGCAGTTCTTCGCCGACGGTGGCGAGGCGTTTGCCCCAGGTGGTGGTTTGCGCGGCGACGTTGTGGGTGCGCGCGGTGATGACCAGATCGGCGTGCTGGCTGGCCTGTTCGCCGAGCTGGACGATGGCGGCGGCGGCTTTCAGACGGATGACTTGCAGGGCGCGGTGCACCTGCAGTTGTTCGACATTTTCGGTCAGATCACGGCTGGTCATGCCTTTGTGGATCTGTTCGTGGCCGGCGAGATCGCAGAATTCCTCGATGCGCGCCTTCACATCGTGACGGGTGACGCGCTCGCGCTGCATGATCGAGTCGAGGTCGATCTGATCGATGACTGACTCGTAGGCGGCGATAGCTTCCTCGGGCACGTCGAGACCGAGATCGCGCTGGGCTTTGAGGACGGCAATCCAGAATTCGCGTTCGAGGCGGACTTTGCCTTCCGGCGACCAGATATCGGTCATGGCGGCACTGGCATAGCGTTCAGCGAGGACGTTTGGGATCATGCGGATGCGTTACCACGCGGGGGAGCGGTTAGCAATTAGCGCTTAGCTTTTAGCTGCCGCTGCGCGCCGGGGAAGCGGGGCGGGCCGGCGCGGTCGTTGTAGGGCATGCGCTCCGCTAGCCAACCGTGGACGAGCCGAGCGCCAGGGGATCAACGCAACGCAGGCCGGCGAAGCGCCCGCCCTACAATTAAGCGTCCAGATCGCAGGGATCCCGAACTGGACGATCGCTAACAGCTAACAGCTAAAAGCTAACAGCTAACAGCTAAAAGCTAACAGCCGCGTCAGCGAAGCGCAGCGCACGCTCAAAGGTGATCCACGTAAGCTTCGCGACAGGCGACGATGGCATCCAGCATCAGCTCGGCTTCGGCGCGCAGATCGGCGTTCAGACTGGACGCGACGGCGTTGTAGCGACGGTAGAGGACAGCGAGTTTGGTGCGGATTTCTTCGCGATCCATAGATTCTGCATCGATGCCACAGAGTTCCTCGGCGCTGATGATCACTTGGTCAGCGATCGGTTCAGCTTCGGTTTCGATTTCGAACTCAACCACGGGATCTGTTGCAAGATCGACTTCGGCGGCGGCGGCGAATTCAGTTTCGCTACCCGATGCGGATGCCGAGGCGGCGGCGATTGGATTGAGAGCTCCGTCCGGAAGCTCGGTGCCCTCGGCGCCGTGCGCGAGGATACCAGTGGCTTCGTCTTCACCCTCGACCGGATCGTTGATCGGGGAAGGGATCGGCAAAGGCGTGGAGATCACGCTCTTGCGCGCAGCCCCGACGCCGAGAGGCACGACGGTGGTATCGGGATCGACGCCAGCCTTCGCTTCCGCTTCGCTTGTCGACGCGGCTTGGTTTTCGGCTGCCTTTTTGGCCGAGGATTTGCCGCGGAGTTTGTTGAGTATCGATCGAAACATGGCCTGAAGGGGAGGGGGTGGGGAGTGTCAGAGTCTGGGTCGTGTCGTGTTCAGGCGATCTGCACTTGTTTCAAGTAGGCGCTCTTGCGTTCGATTTCTGCTTCCGAGAGCACGCCCTCGCCGTGGTATTCGATGGCGATGTCCTGAGTGATCCCGGACTCGGCATCGTGGACTTGGGCTTTGACGCGTTGGTTTTCGTCGTAGCTGTAAGTGACGGTGACTTCGCAGCCGGCGGGTCGTCCGGGCGGAACTTCGAGCGAGATGCGGCCGATGATATCGACGTATTTCGGATCGAGGTCTTCGCCCTGGGTGATGTCGACTTCGATCAGTTCCTCGTTGTCTTCGGAAGTGATGTAGGTCTGCGACATGGCGCAGGGGATGGGGGTATTTTTCGGAATGACGATCGAGTTGCGGATCATCGACTCGCCGGTCTGGGCATCTTCGATGATGGCCAGCGTACCGTAGCTTTGATTGCAGACTTCGGAAACTTCTGCGGAGCGCTTGGCGAACAGGGCGGCACCGAGGGCGACGCATTCGTCGACATTGCCGCAAGAAAGTGGCGCAAATCCGAAATGTTTTTCGAGCAGCTGGCGGACTTTGGGAATGCGCGTGCTGCCGCCGACCAGTACGACGTGATCGATGTCTTCCGGTTTGAGTTCGATCGAGTCGAGCGCCTGTTCGACCAGCATGACGGTGCGAGTCAGCAGTCGGCTGACGGCGGCCTCGAACATATCGCGGGTCAGGTTGACGCGGGCGATCCCGTCGGTCTCGTTGCCGACGGTCTCGGTCACCTGACCGAGCTTGGAGAGCATTTTTTTCGCATCCTCGCCGATCGTCAAGGCGCGGCGGCGGGAGCGTTCGTCATTGAAAAGTTCGGCGTTGTTCTGCTTGCGGTATTCGTCAGCAAAAAGTTCGAGCAGAACCTCGTCAAAGTTCGACCCGCCGAGCTGGCGAGCGCCTTCGGAGAGTAGGATGTCGATTTTTTGACCTTCGATCTCGAGAATGGTGATGTCGAGCGTGCCACCACCGAGATCGTAGACCATGACCCGTCCGTCGATGTCCTGACTGTGCGCATAATAAAGTGCGGCAGCGGTCGGTTCGTTGACCAGGCGGGTGATGTTCAGCCCGGCCAGCTTGCCGGCGGTGACGGTGGCCTTACGGGCCAGTTCGTTGAAGTTGGCCGGCACGGTGACGACGACGTCGCTGATCTCGCCGGCGATGGCGGAACACTCGCGCTTGAGCTTGGCGAGAATCATCGCCGAGACTTCGGTGGGCGTCCATTTCTGGCCGTCGATGGTGACGGTGAACGCCGGGTCGTCCATGTGGCGCTTGACGTTGTGCACGGTGCGCTCGGGATCACCGCCGTCGCGTGCTGCCGAGCCGACGACTTTGATGCCTTCAAACTGGTCGAAAAATACCACCGACGGGGTCAGGCGTTCGCCATCGGCATTGGGGACGATTTCGGGATTGCCGTCGGCGCGCACATAGGCAAGTCCGGAAGTGGAGGTGCCTAGGTCGATACCGACGTATTCTGCTTTGGCCATGGTGAAAGTCGACTCTTGGGAGGGCAAATCGGTGCGGGCATGCCGTGGTGCATGACGCGCACTGATTTATGACGCATTTTCGCCGAAAGCTAAAGCCGGATTTGTACCGTGCAGCAGGTTTTTCGGTTTTTGACGATTCGATCGTCGGTTTGGCGGCGGACGGAATGCGGTGGTGTTCCGCTGGGGCCGACTTTGGAGTTCGCCATTCGCGACGCACGACCGGTCGAGATATTGTGAAATGCAGATCCAGAGGATTGGATCGACGAACAACTGCACAAGCAAAACGAATCTGCGGAAAATCTGCGCTAAAAATTCAGTGCGTTCAGCCATTTCCACCGACCGACGCAGATGGCTACCGATCCAACGCCAGGCATCGAATTTTTCTAGAATCTGTTGAGCCAGCGAGCGCGAGTTGGTAGCTCGGCCACTCGCTGACGCTCGCCGCTACCCTGCTGGCGCTATCCGCTGGGCAGCTGCCTCAAGTATTCGCGGTGATCACCTCGGCCTTGCGGATGATGAGGTCATCGACGGCATCGGGACTCGGACACATATAGCCGGGGCGCAGGGTCTCGATAATGTGCGGCAAACTACTGCCGCCACTGATGTCGAGTCGGCTTTCGATTATCTTGATGCGGCGGCGGCGAGCCATGCTCAGTTGAGTGCCGGGCTCGAAGGTGTAGGGCTCGACTGAGTGTTCATGGAGTAGGTCGAGAAAGGCACTGTTCAGGGTGTCGAGTTGTTCGACGACGTCGCGGTTGCCCTTGCGGGTGTGCAGGACGACGAGGTCGTCGATCAAATCGAGACGCTTGATGATCTGCTGACTGAGCACGCGCACGGTGGCGGCGTCGAGACGCAGCGACTCGCGCACGATGCGCAGGTAATTTTCTGAATCGGCAATCTGCGCTTTCAGATCGCGCAAGCGCGCCTCGGTGCGTGCCGAACTTTGCGAGCCGTTGCCACTGGCAGCGTCAGCGCCGGGTCGGCGGTGATGAGCGCCGGAACGGTTGTTCTCGTCGTCACTGTCGGGGCGGCGATTGAGGCCGAACACGGCACCTGCACCGACATTCGGCAGGTCGTCGTCGTCATCATCGTCGTAGGAGAAGAGGGCGCCATTGCTCAAACCCATGGCCTTGCCATGGCCATTTCGCTTGCTGTCGGCATCGTCGCCGCGCACTGCAAGGTCGCCGTCGAGCTGGTCGATGATGGTCGACAGATTCTGCCGCTCTTCCTGCAAATGGCGCACCGCTTCGGTGGCGGCATCGAATTGGCCGGTGATCTCGGCGAGCTCGCGTTTGCGTGTGGCGACGTCGCGATCCAACTGTTCACTGAAGCGAATCCGGTCATCGGCGAGGCGCAGTTCGCGCAGCTTTTTGTCGAGCGCCTTTTCGGTGTCGCGCAGCTTGCGCTCCATCTCGGCGGAGGTCTTGGCGTGCGCCTTTTGTTTTTCCGCGAGACTCTGATCGAGCGAGACCCGTTGCGACGCCGACCCGAGATCGGAACCGAGTTGTTTTTCCTGCTGACGGAGCGCTCGCTCGCGACGTCGCAAACCCTTGAGCTGTTCGATCAACTTGGACCGGCGCGTCAACTTGTGCTCGACCTTGTTCAGGACGCGGTCGGCCTGTTCGGTCTGGCGGGCGATCTCACTACGACGCTCGCCGATGTCTTCCAGTTCGCGTTCGGCTTCCTTAGCGCGCTTATCGATTTCGATGCGCTCCTTTTCGGCCGCAGCCAGTTCCGCACGACGCACGTGCAGGCTCTCGGCGAGAGCTTCGGCGTCAGCCTTGAGCTTTTCACTCTGCTGACGATGCTCGGCCTCGGATTCCGAACGCTTGGCGGACAACTCGTCGAGCGATTCGCGAGTCTCGGTAATTTCGTCGCGCAGCCGTTTTTGTTCGGACTCAAGATCTTCGCGCACGGTCGCGGCGGTCGCTTCAAAATCTTTCAGAGCTTCACGTGCCCGGGCGAGCACGGTGCGTTGACTGTCGATGTCAAAATCGATCCGCTCAGCCTGCTGGCGGACTGCTTCAATGTGGCCCTCAGCGGCGGCGACATCTTTATGAACGGCGCGAAGTTCTTCAAGCTCGGCGCCGATGACGTTGCGTTCGGACTCGACGCTCTGGACGCGCTGTTCGGCTCCCTCAAACGCTTCGACACGCTTAGCGAGATCGGTTTCGGCGGCGGCGATATCTGACTCGAGCTGGAGACGCGTCGCATCGAGATCGGCACGGGCACGCTCGGTGTCGGCGAGATCACTTTCCAACTCGGCGATTTGTTTGCGCGCGTCGCGGTTCTTCTGTTCCGCCTCGGCCAGACTGTCGTCGCGCTCGCTGAGCCTGGCCTGGCCGCGTTCGATCTGCTGATGCGCATCAGCCAGGTCACTGAGCTTCTGATCGCGCTCGGCCGTGAGTCGTTCGATCTGTTCGCTGAGAGCGGATTTTTCGGCCTTCAACTGCTCGGCGTCGGCATCCATACGAACTTGATCCGCCTCAAGTTTGGCAACGCGTTCGCGGCGATCGTCAAGGTCGCGGCTCAGCTGATCGCGTTCGGCTTCGGCGGCGGCGATCTGCTCGCGCAGGCCGATCTCGTGTTGACTCGATTCGTCGTTGGCCGCTTTCGCTTTTAACAGGCTGTCTTCGAGACGGGAAATCTCATCATCGCGCTCGGCCAGTCGTTTTCTGCCTTGCTTCTCGGATCTCTCAAGATCACGGATTTCAGCGCGCAGTTGATCGATTTCGTCGTCGCGTTTTGAGGTGGCTTTTTTCGCTGCCGCGAGGCTGGCAGCGAGTGCTGCAACGGCGGCGACTTTTTCGGCGATCTCGGTGCCGCGGGAATCGCGCTGCTCGCTGAGTGATTCGATCTGCTCGCGAAGTTCGGTCTCGGTCGCATGAGCAGTCTCGGCGGCGCTTTCGGCATCGGCGAGCGAACTCTTCAGGCGATCGATGGTCGGCTGTTGCCCGGCCAGCTCGGACTCATGCTGATCGCGAAGTTTTGTCAGCTCGTCAATCTGCTGGCTCTTGCCGGCAAGGCTGCCGCGCAGTTCCTCGCTGGTCTCACCCTCACCCTTCAACTCGGCGCTCAGCTGTTCGATCTGTTCCGATTTCTTATCGAGCGCACATTTTTGCGCAGCCGATTCATCGTTCAAAGTCGCGACCTTATCCTTCAGGTCGACGATCTGTTTGGCCTGCGCAACAGCTGTCGACTCGGAATCCTTGAGCGTCGCAGTGAGGCGCTCCAAGTCTGCATCTTTGTCCGCAAGGGCGGTAGCAGCCGTATCGGCTTCGGCGCTCAATTTTTCGAGCTTTGTGGCGAGGATTTCGGCGCTGTCCTGCAACTCGACAATCTGTCGCTCGTGGTCCTTTAAATCGGCGTCGCCTTGATCGCGAGCCTCGGTCATCGATGCCAGGTTGCGGCGCAATTGACTCAGTTTTTCGCTCTGCTCGCCCGACGACTTTTCGGTGTCATCGAGACGCTCCATCAATTGCTCAATCTGGGTGGTCTGGGTTTCGATCAGCGTGGTCTTGGCGTCGCGCTCAGCCGAAAGGGCGGTGATTTTTTCGCGTAGCTCGCGTTCGGTTTTCACCAGCGATTCGCCTTCAGTTTTCGACCGGTCAAACGAGTTGCCAAGATGGATCAGTTCGTTCTCGCGATCGTCGATCTGTTCTTCGAGTCGGTCACGAACAGCTTCCATTGCCGCAAGGCTGGCGGCGAGCTTGATCGCTTCGGCGGCCTGATTGTCGTTCGATTGCTGACTCTCGGAGAGACGCGTTTCGAGCCGCTCGATCTGCTCGGCCTTTGCGTCGCGGTCGCTTTGCAGGCTATCGCGATCGGTTTTGAGTGCGGTTATTTCGTCACGCAGCGTTGAGCTTTCGGTAGCTGCTGTTCCGGCGCTGACTTCGGCCTTGGTTAAAGATTTTTCCAACGTCGAAATTGTCTCCGCTCGATCGTCCAACTGGCTTTCGAGATCGGCGCGAGTTTTTTTCGATGCGGCAATCTCGTCACGCAGTTTGCCGAGCTCGCTGCTCTGATCGCCCGCCGATTTTTCGATGTCACCGAGCCGGGAGGTCAGCGTTTTGATCTCGGTCGTTTTGGCTTCGACTTCGCTGACACGTTCGTCGCGCTCGATCGTCAGTTTGGCGATTTCTTTCTCGCCGGATTGCTTCGCTTTCGCAGCAGCTTCGGCGTCCGATTTCGCTGCTGATAAATTTGTTTTCAGCGCTGCGATCTGGTCACTTCGCTCCTTCAGCTCGCCATCACGCTGATCGCGAATATTCTCCAACTCGCCGATCTCGCTGCGCAGTTTGCCAAGTTCGCTGCTCTGGTCGCCCGCTGATTGTTCGATATCACCGAGCCGGGAGGTCAGCGTTTTGATCTCGGTCGTTTTGGCTTCGA
>JBBKXR010000205.1:0-26024 GCA_037969585.1 Verrucomicrobiales bacterium | reverse complement strand
CATCCCATCCCATCCCATTTGCCGCGGCCTCAATTCTGGCGACCTTTACCGTATTATCGATCGCAGCTCTGACTTTTTTGCTTCAGAGCGCTGCTACGAACCTAGCCATCATTTCGAATTTGCCTTGCGCGCGGCGCTCAACCGCAGACGCAGTGAACGCTGCAGCTCCAGCCATTTCTCATCAGTGGTGTCCGGCGTCACGGTTGACTTGAATTCGTCGAGATCGAACGCTTCCGGTGCGGCATCGGTCAGTGGAAACTCCAGATCGAGCAAGCGCGAAAAGACCGAGGTACTGAGCGGCGACGGCGCTGCATTTTCTCCGCCTTCACCTGGTGCTGGTCGCTCAAAGTGCAATCCAGTCAGCACGACCCTACCCTTTTTATCAGGCCCGAACGGTCGTCGGATGATCGCCGGCGTGCCGTCCGCGTAGTTAGCCAACACTGTGACGTTTGTTCCCCCTACAAATCGACAGCCACCGGAGTAGTAAATGGCTTTGCCATTCACCTTCGAGAGTCCACACGCCGCGCCCTCGTCCGTGATTTCAACGACGGCACCCCCGAATTTCGGCCACGCAGCGATCTCATCGATGGCTCCCTCGGCGATGCCGTCGAAGAGCTGCAGATCGTAGGGGAATTTGTCCCCCTCCCAATGCACGTCCTTAGAGGCAAAGTACGCGCCTGCACAGATGCCAAGATAACGACCTCCATTGGCCACGTAGTCGCGAATTGCATCCTCGCCGTTTTTTCCGGCGCTGAGTTTTTCGAACCACGAAAACCCACCGGGAACGATCAGGGCATCGTAGCGCTCGAGGTTCTCATTCAGTAAAAGACTCCAGTCCAGAACTTCACAAGTGACACCCGCAGCCTCCAGTGAGCTGACGATGGAACGAGCACCTAGCGGCCACACTCCGGCATCAGCATACACCCCCACCAATGGCGCACCGCTGACGCTCGACGCAGGGTGCTCCACCCGTTGAATCATCCACAGGAGATTCGATTCGAGCCCCTGCTTCCACATCAGCTCGACTTCGAAATGCTTCGGCTGAAAGACCCAGTCGGCAGGGCGCTGCTGGAGAGCCGCGTCCTGCGCCACTGCGGCACACTCATTTGAGAGAGCCAGGAGACAGACTAAGGCGACGAATTTCATCCTGCCGAATCAACCGTAGAAAGCAGAGTAATCCAATCACAAAGGTGATCGGCGCTGCATGGCATGGCATGAACTTGAAGGGGGACGAACTCGCAGTCCATCCCACTTTCCCCCACTTTCCCCTACTGACCACCGACTCGGCTTTGCTCGTACAGTTCTGCAATCTCCGATTCATCCAGCGCCTCGCGGAAAATCGCGAATTCATCCATGCGTCCGTTGAGATTGCGGATCGCGAACCAAGGATCCTCGCGGAAAGGTTGCCCCCAATTGCCGATCTCTGCATTGCCGATGCGCAGGGTCTCGATGAAGAATTTGTCGATGATTTCCTCGTTGGAAATCTGTTTCCCATTGACGTAATGCGACACCATGCGCTTGGCCGGGTCAAACACCGAAGCAAGGTTCAACCACTCGCCACTCATCGCCATCTCCCATACCGGGGGCGAAAAGTAAACTCGATGGAAGCCGGCATCGTTTGGTGCACCTGGATTGGGGCGGCTGTCGTCGACCATCACTGACAGCATCAGCGCACCGTCGTCGCGGATCTGCCAGTGCGGCTCGCCGGTTTCGTAACCGTCGCCCATGAACAGCGCATTGTATTTCCGATCGAGAGAGTCGATTCGCACCCAGGCCAAAAAAGTGAATGCCGGAAACTCGCCGGGAATATTTACCCGCATCCGTGAGCCGGGACGACGAAATTCCAGAGCCGCCTTCATCTCCGGCCAGCGGCCATCCACGGGTTCGGCGAGGATCACCGCACCGTCGAACTCCGCGTTACGCGGCAATGTCCGATTCGGAATCAACGCCCCGGAATCTGCGCGGGCAAAATCGTAGAAGGCTATCAGGCGATCATCGCCAGCCAACCGTTCGCTATGCGAATGCCAGCGGGCAAAGTCTTCGCGACGCTGCTCGAGGGCCTGCGAGCCAAATTCTTTCGCATCGGGAAATTCGATAGTGCCACTTTGCTCAGCAGTCACCGAACCATCCGCGGCCAGCGCCAGAGCCCCCCCTTTTTGTACCAATTGCTCGTCTTTGCCGGACTGATACAAGGCAATCTCGCCATCGAAAACTTCTACCTGTCCTTTGCCGTCACGAACCACGAGTCCAAACTCAGTTCCCAGATCAACGATCTCTGTTGTCGGTGATTGCAATTTGAAACCACGCGCTGCTGGCGGCACCTGCATACGCACCGCACCTTCGCGACAATCCGCCTCCCAGGCCGAAGTCAGCGAGATCTCGGCCGGCCCTTCGACGGTCATATTGGCCCCGGAGAAAAATTGAATCTCGGCCGTTCCTGAAGCGAGCCGGAAAATTTCCGCCCCAAGCGTATCACCCTCACGCCGCCCCTGCTCGCCATCCGGCCACTCGGCATTGAACAATCCTGACACGACCGCAAAACCTCGTGCCGAAGGCTCATCATCTGCGGTCGCGAGGCCATCACCACTTTCTCCCGGGGATGAGGTCCAGCGCATGAACGCAGATCCCAGCACAAACGCCAACATGATCGCCGCTGCGACCGGCAACCACGTTGCCATCGAAATGGGAAAACGGGTGACGTTCGAGGGCGACTTGGCGACAGTTCCATCCGCTGCGTGCAGACTCAACCAAGGAGCCGTGGCCGCTCCGGACTCTAACTCCAGCGCGCCCTCGCCACTACCGTTGCGGAGAAAATCATCCACCGACAAATAGCGACGCATCACTTGCCTCAACTCGGCACTTTCTCGCAGACGGTTTTGCAAAGCTTCGAATGCCTCGGGCTCGATGCTGCCGTTAACGTAGTCATCCAGCCAGCCCCTCTCTTTATCGGAGAGATCTTGAAAACTCACGGGGTTCATCAGGCGCCCTCCTTCTGCTGCATTTTGTCTTCCATGCACTCCATCAACTGGTGACGCAGACGCTTCAGGCGCATGTAGAATGAGGCAGCAGACGAGCCCGCTTCCTCAGCGAGTTCTTTCACCTTAACCCCCGGCGTGTATGCCAGGGTGAGAAAGCGGCGGTGCTTTTCAGGCATCGCCAGCATGCACTCCTCAAGCACCTCGTGTTCAGCACGCCGCGAGTCGACTTCCTCGAAGCCTTCGTCGGCCATCAGTTCGATGATGTCCTCGCGGAACACCAGACGGTCGCGTGCCATTTTTCGTCGATAGGCCAGCGCCTCGAAGCGAGCGATGACACAGGCCCACTTCATGAAATGCGTGTCCGGATCGTACAGGTCGAATTTCTTCCAGATCACCATCGCCGTCTGCTGCAGCACCTCATCCGCGTCCGTCCACGTCGGCAGCAGCGAACGAATGAAGCGCCGCAGATCGGGCTCGAACTGCGCGAATCGCTTTACGAACAGCTCGTATCGATCGTCTTTTTCAACGGAATCGGGCGATGGATCAGTAGATGGCATAACTCTCCACGACAATACTGCCGCTCATCGGAGAATCTAACGCGCCCGGCACAAAATCGCCAGACTGGGATATCCCTGCCGGTTCGGCTCAGATGATTTCAGCGATCGGTTTGCCCGAGTCGAGCAAATGCACCGGGCGACCGCTGTAGTCGGGAAAGCTGACCCGCGTGTCGATTCCGAGAACATGATAAATCGTCGCCAGCACATCGGACGGGGTCAGCGGTCGTTCGATTGGATGTTCGCCTTTGGCGTTAGTGGCACCGACTACCTGCCCCATCTGCAAGCCGCCCCCGGCCATCACCACACTCATCGCCTGCCCCCAGTGATCACGACCCGGCACCGGTCTTCCAGGCAGGCCCTTGTTCAGTTTCGGCGTTCGCCCGAACTCACCCATGATGACTACCAGCACATCGTCGAGCAGGCTGCGTTCTTCGAGATCCTGCATCAGCCCACCGACTGCCTGATCCAGCACCGGCAGCCGAACTTCCAAACTCTCTTTGATATTCGAATGCGTGTCCCAATGCGGCATATCAACGGTAACAAAACGACACCCCGACTCCACCAGGCGGCGTGCCATCAGTGTGTAGTGCCCCCATGGTCCACGACCGTAACGGTCGCGAATCTTCGGTGACTCCTTTTCGATATCAAAAGCAGCTCGCGCATTGCCACCAGTGATCATTTGCATCGCCTCCTGCTGGTAGCGATCCATGGTTTCCATCGTGCCGCTCTGATCGAGATTTCGATTCAACTGATCGAGCTGTCCCAGCAAATCGGCCCGGCTCCGCGTGCGACTGTGATCGCCGACCATATTTTTCAAGATAGGTGGAGGCGCGATCGGACTCTTGTAGTTCGACGCCAGATACTTCTGCGCCAGATTGAGTTGAAAAGGATTGTAGGCATCGCCAAGATAGGCGGCTCCTTGATAGCCGGGATATAAATACACACTCTCCGCCGCCGGCAGCCCGACGTATGCCGGCAATCCCGATGAACGTGCGCCCGCCAACTTCGCCACACAGGAACCGACCGATGGCGACATCTGCGTTTTGTTTGCCGATGTGCTGCCGAATCGGCCTGTCAACATCCAATGAGCCGCGGCAAAATGGTCGCCGTTGTCGTGATGCACCGATCTGAGAAAGCACATCTTATCGGCATGCTTGGCATGCTGCGGCAGCATGTCCGAAATGCGAATCCCGGGGACGTTAGTACGCATGTCACCCCACGGCCCCCGATAGTCGGTCGGAGCATTAGGCTTCGGATCGTAAGTCTCAAATTGACTCGGTCCTCCATCCAGCCAGATCAGGATCACCGACTTATCGTTCGGCTTCGCATTTCCCTCCGCCTTGAGCCGAAGCAGATCAGCAGCAGAGAGTCCCAGAGCCCCGAGTGATCCCGCTTTGAGCAGGGTGCGTCGGCTTAGCCCATTGTGACGAATCGGTGAACTGCTGCGAGCCATAATTCAATTAACCATCAGCCCGGATTTCGCCTAGCAAAAGTTGCAGCTTGAATTCCCCTGTTCGCGTACCCTACCTCGGCAATAGCTCACTCTATTCAATTTCCCATTCGCATTTTTGCCAGCCAGCCGCTTCTATTTCTTTTCCGACAAGCCGACCCGCACCACCATGCCCGACGAACCAATCACCAAACCCCACGCTTTCCGACGCTACTTCATCGCCGGACTGATCACGGTCATTCCACTGTGGATCACCTGGTTACTACTACGGTTTCTTTTTCAAACGGTGTCTGCAGTCGGCGAGCCCGCGGTGAGCTGGCTGGCGGAAAAGGTCGGACCGAAATTTCCCAACCTCGAAGGCTTTCTTTCGAGCGACGCCTTTCAGGCAGTGATTGCATTTATTTTCGTCATCCTTGTCGTCATCGCACTCGGCATGTTGACCACCGTCGTCGGCGGACGCAAATTGGTGGAGACTTTCGAAGCGCTACTCGATCGACTGCCTCTGGTTCGACACGTCTATGGATCCGTTAAAAAGCTGACCACCGTCCTCCAGGAAAAACCCGGAGGTGACGTGCAACGAGTCGTCCTGATCGACTTTCCTTCGCCGGAAATGAAAACTATCGGACTGGTCACAAGGGTCTTCGAAGACGCCAACACCCAACGCAAGTTGGCAGCCGTCTACGTGCCGACCACTCCCAATCCTACATCCGGCTATCTCGAGATCGTGCCGGTTGATCGCCTCACCCCGACCGATTGGACGATGGACCAAGCGATGAGCTTCATCGTTTCCGGTGGTGCCATCGCACCGAAGAATATCGTCTATGACAAAGTTCCTTCGGAAGAGAGTTAGTTCAGGCAGGTAGCTCTACATCGATGGGCGCCCCATCCAGTGCACTGCGTACGGAGGAGTATAACTCTTCAAGCGGATAAGGCTTTTGCAGGAACGGCACACCCTGGTTCTGTGCTTCGTCGAGGTACGAACGATCATCGGTGTAGCCACTGCTCAGCAACATCGGCATATTGGGTCGGCTTTCGCGGACTGCGTTGACCACGTCGATACCGTTTCCGTCTGGTAGCATCGCGTCGGTCAGCACTAGATCGAATCTGTCAGGATCAGCATTAAAAGCCTCAAGTCCAGCGCCGACTGTCATGGCGATCTCCACCTTATAGCTGTTGCGGGCCAGCGCACGGCTGACAAATTGCGCGACGCCCGGTTCGTCTTCGACCAGCAAAATTCGTTCACCTCCACCTGACCTGGCTTTAGCATTGACCTTAACATCGACCACACCATCGACAGATTTCTTCGACAGATCAGCCGGCAGTTGAATAATAAAGCGCGTGCCACGTCCGAGCACAGAATTGATCTCCACCGTCCCATTGTGCTGCTCGATGATGCCGAGCACCACGGACAGACCAAGACCAGTCCCCTCCATCCCCTTAGTCGTAAAGAACGGATCGAAGGCTTTTTCGATGAGCTCTTTACTCATGCCACTCCCGCTGTCGGCAACTTCCAGTCGGAGCGCGACGCCGCCTTCCGCCGTCAAGCCTGTCTTGGTGCAGATTCGCAAATCGCCTCCATCCGGCATCGCGTCACGGGCATTGACGCAGAGATTCATGATCACTTGCTCAAGCTGACCACGATCAGCTTCGACATGCAGATCACCATGATCCAGATCGAGTTTAAAACGTATGTCCTCACCGATCAATCGCTCGAGCAATCGATGCATGCCACCGACCAACTCGCCGACGTCGATCTGCTTTTTCTGCAGGACTTGCTTGCGCGAAAATGCCAGTAGCTGCCGAGTCAGGGATGCGGCGCTGACCGCAGCGCGACGAATCTCGGTAACTTCGGAATAGTAATCACCGTTGCCACCATCTTCGAGGATTTCATCGGCATAGCCAATGATCGGAACCAGCATGTTGTTAAAATCGTGAGCGATACCGCCGGTCAGTTTTCCGACGGCCTCGAGTTTTTGGGACTGATGCAGTTGCTCGGTCAGCGCCAGGCGATTTTCCTCCATAGCAACGCGTTCGACGGTATTCTTGTACGCGCCCGCCAACATTTGAAAGAACACCAGATTGTCTTCGCCCCACTCTCTTGGCCCGCTAACATAGGCGAACAGCGTCAGGCGAACGTCATCGTCTTCGCCAAGAATTTCAATGCGCAGGTTTACAAACGCGCCAATGCCTTCGGCTTCCATCACCGATTTCTCGACCACTGCCTCTGCGGGCATCTCCGACAGCTCCGAGATCGCAACGCAACCAGTTTCATCCGTCCGGCTTCGTAACCAGGTCATTTTGGTCACCGGCACGCGCGACGCTTCCTCGTCACGGTGCGCGAATTCAGGCTTAGCCCATCCGGCCTCGCGACTCATCAAAGTCTGATCAGATTCCGGATCATTCTCGATACGCCAGACAGCGATCGCGTCCAAGTCCACCGCCGCCCCGAATCTCTCAAGTGCTGCGTTGAATCCTTCTCGCCAGTTTTCTGCCGTCAGACGCAACAGGTTACCGGTGATCGATGTCATCAGGCTCTCCATTTTGATCTGCCAGTGCAACTTAGCTGTGCGCTCTTCAACCATCGTCTCAAGTTGCTCGCGATAGCGCTCCATTTCCGCTTCGTGCTGCTTCGCTTCAGTGACATCACGAAATACCAGGACCGAACCGGCCAGACTCCCCTCATTGTCGTAAATCGGCGCACCGGAATCGTTGACATCGATCCGTGAACCGTCCCGACGCACCAAAACCGCGTGTTTCGCCAAGTCCACCACTTGGCCGGTCTCCATCGCTTCAATTGCTGGAATGCTGATCACCGAGTCGTCTTTTGCAGAGCGCACCACGAACACTTCACTGATATGCCGTGTCTCCGCTTCTTTCGCTCCCCACCCCGTCAGCTCTTCGGCGACTTTGTTGAGAAACCGTACCTTGCCGTGTTCGTCCGTGGCAATGACACCGTCCCCGATCGATCGCAAAGTGGTCGAAAACCATTCCTCACTTTTGCGCAGAGCCGCATCGACCCGCGCTTTGTGCAGGGCCATCTCGACGGTCGATACGAGGCTGCTTTCGTCGAAAGGTTTGACCACGTATCCGAGCGGTTCAACGACCTTGGCTCGATCGAGAATAGTTTTCTGCGAGTAGGCCGTCAGAAAAACCACGGGAGTGGAAAATCGATCTTTAAGTATTTGAGCGGTTTCGATGCCATCGACGTCACCACGCAATGTGATATCCATCAATACAAGGTCAGGCCGTTCCTCTTCGACTTGAGCCACCGCCTCGGCACAGCTTTTTGCGGTGCCGACTACGTCATAGCCAACGCTGCGTAGACATTCAGCAATGTCTTCGGCAACGAGCCGTTCGTCTTCGACCACCAGTATTTTATCAGTCGGGGTATTCATATCAGAGCCGTTCTTTGTAAATGCTTTCACGGAAGGTGATTCGCGTCGCGACACCACCTTCTTCCGGTTCATATTGTTCAGCCTCGCCGTCGAGTTGATCGGCGAGCATGTCGACCAACCGTGTTCCGAGTGAGCCTTCGCGAACCCCCTTGGGCCCGTCACCATGTGCCTTCAATCCGGCACCGTCATCAGCCACCACCATTGCGTAACTGTGCGGCTGATCATCCAGTCGGTTCACGGATATCGAAATGCAGCCTTCACCTTTTTTCGGAAAGGCATACTTCAGAGAGTTCGACACCAACTCGTTGACGATCAATCCACACGGCAAGGCCGTATCGAGCGCGAAAGTGATGTCGTCAGGCACATCGACCTTGACCTCGATTCGTCCCGCAGTGCCGGCATACATTCGTTGCAGTTCGCGAGCCAACGCTTCGACGTAGTTAGCAAACTGAATATCGGACAGACTGTCTGACTGATACAACTTCTCGTGGATCAGACCCATGGATCGTATCCGACTCTCGCTCTCGAGTAGAGCATCCATCATCCCGGGCACTTCACTGCTACGCCCTTGCATGCGCAGCAAGCTGCTCAAAATCTGCATGTTGTTTTTCACCCGATGATGAATCTCTTTCAACAAGACATCCTTCTCACGAAGCTCCGCTTCGCGTTTCATACCGGTGTAAAGTTCCCTCGTCATCCGGTTCATAGAGTCGGCGAGATCACCGATCTCGTCATCGCGGTCGATCTCCACTCGCCCGCTGAAGTTGCCCTGAGCCACCCACTCTGCCCACTTTTTTAAATGGAAGATTGGCTTGGTCAATCCGCGTGCAAAACGGACCGCAAACACCACGCCGACCAGTAATGAACTGAACGCCAGCAACGCAATGATCTGATAGGTTTCGGCAAGACTTTCCCGGTAATCTCTCAGATCGAGCCCGACGTGGATCCAGCCCCAATCGAAGCCCGCATTGTGGAAAGGATAAGAATAGTGAAGGACATATCGATTAGTGAGTTTCGCCTCTGTAAATATTTCGTGCTCTACAAATTCACCGCTCGGCAACCACATCGGTCCAGCCATTGTTTCGGAGCGCCATTGAATACCATTCTTGCTGTCGTCCTTATAATGGCTCAACGAAAAGCCATCGGATTTCCTGGTCACCACGCAATAGACCGCTTCCGGATTCTTCTCGACCATCGTCGAGCACTGTTGCGTGACCTTGCCGAACTCGTTGGTCATGATCAGCGACGCAGTCGTGTGGTCGAGTGAAGCCGCCAGCAACCGCGCCCTGCTGACCAGGTGATTACGCAACATCTTCTTCTCGTGCGCGATAATCGCGACCGCAAAGAACGCGATCGACAACAACGCAATCGTCGCCGCGAACATGGTGGTTCGCTGCGAGATTCCGAAGAAATGTTTAGGCTTGTCTCCCTTCTCTTTCATCAAAGCAAAAGATTCATCGTGAAGTAGGAGACTCGCCGCTCGGCACAGCAGTCGTTTCGGGCAGGTCGGTCGAAAAATCGTAGCCCTGTCTGTCGACAATTCGCTTTAGCAAAGCCGATGCCGCCACCTCGACATCTGCCGGCGAGGTGTCAAGCAAGGTGCTGACGGGAAATGCCGCCAGAATACCAAATCTGCTCGAAAGGTGCGTCATGGGTCTCCTCTTTCGGTTCTTGTTCCCGCGACGGTTCGCTCACCCTCCTTCGTGCCCGGGCTTGATCCTTTCCCTGTGGTAGCAATCGTCGCTTGGAGATTTTTCCAGCGTTTCAGCATATCGCTCGCGGCATCGACGAGCTTCGGGTCACACCGGTCGATACGATTGATTCTCGTCAGCAACAGCACCTGTCGGCCATTCGGTGATTCATGCATTGCACTCATCTCAGCGATGATATTCTCCCGCTTTTCCAGGGCATAGTTGCTCCTCAGACAAATGACATGCATCGCGTAAGGCGCCGATTCTGCGACGACGTGCAGCCGTTGTTTGAGTTGCGGGTTCAGCTCCGAGAGCGTTTCAAACGCCTCCTTCGACGTGATACAGGCAACGGCTTCGCCAAAGAATACAGGCAACACCGCGTCGGAGGCCCTCAGTTCTTCTTTCACCGAACTGAAAAAATTCGCATTATCGGCCAGGCCCTCATCCGCCAACAGCAAGTCGAGCCAGATGCGCGGCATTTGCTGGGCTTCGTCGATGATGACCTTTTCGCCTTCCATTTCGGCAAGTGCGACATCGTTCAACGCCAGCATCACCAATTGCTCCCCTGCTACGTCGTCGGTCACTCCTTGAAGAACCGGATCCATTTTACAATTGTCGGGACGCTGCAAAAACTCCTCGATCAACATCGGAATCATGTCCGCGTTCTCGTCAGCGACCGACTGATAGACCTCGTCTGTGCTACGATAGACCTTTGACTTGAACGCCACATCGTTGATCCCGCTGAAGTTGAAAATTTTATCCATCGTCAACTGGGCATCGACAGGATCCATCCCTCGAAGTGTCGATATCGGAATAGCAACGCGCACCGTGCGTTCGTCAGGCCGCTCCTGCTCCGCCCCACGGGACGACATCGGTGGCCATGCGATGGTCATCGCCAACGTAAAACAAACGATTGGCGCCGAAAACGAGCGCCGACAAATCTGACTCCGAATCAGATTCATTGCGTTGGATCTCCCATAGCGACCATGAGCTCCGCTGTGTCTCGACCGAGACCCGACCGGCTCTGGATATCGCGACCGGCGACACCTGTAAGAATGGCACATGATGTTGCCGACGATTTTATCGGTTGCCCGGCATAGCAGTACGCACCCGCCGGAAAAGTCATCGTCTGCTCTGCGATTAGCGGCGTTTCGGGCAGCGTTAGATTTTGTCGTGGAAAAAGATGATTCGGATTGAAGCTGCGCAAACTGGCATTTCCCTGCAAGGTCAGTTGCGACCAATAGGCGGACAGCGCCTGGCCATGCTGCGTCTCGGCAATCGCAACGGCAAATTTCGGAGCGGGTCGCTTATGATGTCGCTCGAGCCCCAGTTCGAGACAATTTTCCAGCGAATCAGCTCCCTTGAAATCCAAAGTCTCACTGGAAATCTTGTTCCCATTGCAGACCTCAACACGCAAATCGCGGATGTCGCCCCCCTTCCCCGAAGCTTGGGCGTAAGCACAAGTCCCCTGAAAGAGTGCTAGCACCCCTAAGAGCAAGGCGCTCCGGGGTATACGAGGGCCTTGCAAATCGGTAATCGGCCCACATATTAGCATAAATACAGAAATTTATCATAATTTCCATAAGTTAGCAATTCCTTTCGCCTTTCCGAAACATAGCGAATCCTGAACCTCTTCCCTGACACAGCGGCCCTCCCGACTGCGTAGGTGCCTCAGTAAACTGAACGGTAAATATCCGCGAGCTGACCCGTATCGACCGGTCTCGGATTGAACTGAGCCGTCCATTGCTGTGCAGCTTCTTCCGCCATGGCGACGATAGCCGACTCATCGACACCGAGGTCTTGCAAATTCGTCTTCAGACCAGCGCTCTTAAGCTGCGTGGTCACCCAATTGGCGAGCTCGTCAGCATCACCGACACCGAGTTCGCCGTAAATCGCCGCCGCGCCCGCGTCGCTGGCATTGAACCGGATCACCGCCGGGAGCACGACACCGACCGCCTGCCCATGAATCGTGCCGTAGCGAGCAGTCAGCGGATTGGCGCACGAATGTGCGATACCGAGCATCGAGTTTTCGATCGCTGTGCCGGCATACGCAGCACCGAGTTGCATCCGCGCCCGCGATACGATGTCGCTAGGGTCCTCAAGCACTCGCTGAAAGCCATCACGCAACATAGCGAAGGCCAGTTTCGAATACGCCATCGAAACCTCGTTGCGCTTGTTGCACACCACCGTCTCGAGCGCGTGGGCGATCGCGTCGATTCCTGTCACTGCCGTCACTCTGGTAGGCTGGGTAACCGTGATTTCGGGATCGAGCAGCGCCACTGCGGCCGCAGCTTTTTTATCGCCACAGGCCATCTTCGAATGCGTCTCGCGATCAGCGATCAGCGCAAACGACTGACACTCGCTGCCGGTTCCGGACGTGGTTGGAATCGCGATCAGCGGCAGCATCGGCTTCTCCGCCTTGCCGACGCCCCAGTAGTCCTGCATCCGACCGCCGTTGGTGAGGATAAAATTGGTTCCCTTAGCAGTGTCCATGCTGCTGCCGCCACCCAGCCCAATGATCAAATCGATGTTGTTGCCCTCTGCAACACGCACTGCCCGGTCGACGTCGCGAGTGGTCGGATTTTCCCGCACCTCGTCAAACACGATCACTTCGATTCCCGCCGCTTTCAGGTAGTCAAGACAGCGTGCTTCGTGGCCTGCGTCGCGCAGCCCGGGATCGGTCACTAATAGAACGCGACTGGCACCGACATCTTTCGCCAAGGGGCCCAACTGCCCCAACGCTCCCGCGCCAAATACCACCCGACCGCCTGGAACATGCGCAAAATTGACGACCTCATCGGTCGCACCATAACCGGCGCTTAAACTCTCCAAACTCAGGTCTGCTGACATGCCCACGGGAAAAAATCGATATTCGCTACTGATGCTTGCCTGATAAAAATCACTCAGGCACTGGCAGCAATCTGAAACGAGCGACGTGCGTAGAGGAAATCAAACAAATTGCCCTCGTGCGGTTGATCCCACTTGATGCGGTTGGTCGGAACGTCGCCTATATTGAGACGGTCGATCGTCTGGCAGTCGAACATCTGATTGATCCACTCGATATCACGCGTGATCGCAGTCACCGCCAGCGATGGGCCGATCTTATCGAGCATTTCCGCCTGCGAACACTCCACGAATGCGGCGAACGGAAACAGGAACTCGCGAATCGCCAAGTCTTGATCAAAAGAATCCACCCGGACCACCGTCGGCAGCAAATAGTTCATGCCTTCGCGCTGCTGAAAGCGATCCCCGCCGTTGCGGAGCTCTGCGGTGACATCGCGAGCTCCACCCGCGTCGAGTCCGCTTTGCACCGCATCGTTGATCCATTCGGCAAACTTTGGATTGGCGAAGCCGGACAGGCGCGCCGCCGGATCGTTGGCATCGAGCGGAGTGATCTCGATCAGTTTTTTGGCGACCGCCTCGATGATCTTGTCGGCGTATTTCGGTACCACCACCGTCGAGGTGTTGATGCAACTGCGTCCGCTGTTGGCGGAAATCGATTCGACAATGGTGTCGACGTAGTCCTCCCAGTTCTCGATCTCGTCGTCGCCGATTAAAATTTTCGAATAACCCGTGCCGTGTACCTCGACTCGCTCGTCATTCTCGTACTGCTTGACCGTGCTGTCGTCACCGAACAACATGACCCGACCAGCGCGGCGAATAATGCCTGCCGAACCATCGTGCGCCGTCGGATAGAAACTGAATGCCTCTGGGGGACAACCGGCCTTGATGAAAGCCTGAATGATACGCCACGGCGTCCACGGCTCTTCGCGACCCGGCTTGAGCACGACCGGCACCTTGAGCGCGATCGCCGGAATCCATAGCGCGTTTACCGCCGGCGAATTGCTCGGCAAAATAACCGCCAGCGAATCACTGAGCGCCGAAAAACTGACCGGTGCACCACCCTGTTCGCCGTGCCCCTTATCGATCACCGACAAGTCGAGCCCGCGCGACAGGCCGTTTAAAATAACGTCCATCTCGCCGAACAGACCGCCGAGGCGCTGCATGTTCATGCGGATCAGGCTGTGCGGCAGACCACTGGTCGACGCCAGTGCCAGCACGTAGTCGTCCGGCGACTGCAAATCACCCTCGATCCCGACCGGCAGATCGTCGTTCAAGAAATATTCGCCCGCCTTCTTGGTGATCTCCAACAACTCGGCACAGGTAAATTTCTTCAGCGCCATACGCGCATCGCGCATCTTCAGCAGGTCGCTCTTGACCATGTCGGCACAGGCGAAACTGAGAGTCACCGCAGGCGCATCAGAACCAAGCCGAGCGATCTCCTGCACGTCGAGACTCTGGTACACTTCTCCCTGACGGAGAATCGGAATGTGGGGAGGCTTGCTCATGGTCAAAATTGGATCGCTTTGAGTGTCGACGAAAATCTGCCCGACGAAAGCACAAAAGCCAGTGCCGGAAACCCGTCATCATTCATCCGCCCCCAATCGAGTCCAGTCACGCTTTCGCGTTCAGCCCGAGCACCACCCACCAGCCAATCTCGACAGGCCAACCTTCAAAATATATTTCCGGTAAAATAAATAATTGCACGACAGGCCAACCTTCAGCATAAATTTCCGGTAAAATTAATAATTGCATCATTAATGTTACAGCCTTATGTAAGCGCGTGCCCCGTCGCCTGTTACGTCCGAAAACGGAATCCTACTACCACTGCGTATCGAGGATCAACGGTCGGTCCCGCTCGCTTCGGGAAGTCGAGAAACGGCACTTTCATGAGTGGATGCGACGTTTAGAGGCATTTTGCGGCGTGCAGGTGGTGACCTACTGCCTGATGGAGAATCACTTCCATCTGCTGGTCAGAGTGCCCTGCCGGCAACGGATGATTAAAGACCACCCCTTGACCGAAACCCGCCTGCGAGAGCTACTGCCGCTGATTTATCGTGGCAGTGAGTTGCGCGGAGCACTGCAGGAATTGGATCGGGCAGCCACGATGGCAGCTTCCACAGCCGCCGGCCCGGGCTCGGACTCGTGGCTGACGGAGATCCTGGCCCGCTATGAGGCACGTCGTTACTCGTTGTCCGGTTTTTTAAAGGAGCTTAAGCAGCGCTATACCCGCTGGCACAACCGGCGGCATCAACGGGTGGGAACTCTGTGGGAGAACCGCTTTCGCAGCGTTTTGGTGGAGGGTGGCGAGACAGCGCTGATGACGGTTGCTGCTTACATCGATCTCAATCCTGTGCGCGCAGGGATCGTCGCCGATTCCAAGGACTACCGATGGTGCGGCTACGCCGAGGCCGTCGCCGATGGGGCCGGCGTTACCGGTAAGTGGTGCGAAGAAAATGTCGCTCGTAAGGGATTATCCACGATTCTAGAGCGAACCTCGTTTGCGATGCACCGGCAGGTCACTTGGCGCAAAACAGCATCGAGGTATCGGATACTGCTGTTTGGACACGGCGAAAGACGTGACCGGAATGAGCTTGCGGGAACTTCGGCGAGACTGGGTATGAGTCCAACCGAGGTAGAGGCGGAGTTGGCTCGCGGTGGGAATCTAAGTGTCAGCGAGATCCTCCGCTGCAAGGTTCGTTATTTTACCGATGGGGCAGCGATCGGCGGTGCCGATTTTCTCCAGCAGATCTTTGAGGAAAACCGCAATCGCTTCAGTGAAAAGCGCATCAAGGGTGGCAATTCTATGCGCGGCTCCGACTGGGGTGGTCTTTTGGTGCTGCGCGGCTTGCGACGTAAAGTGTTCGGCTAACGGCATCCCTGCGGCGATTCCGGCCCGACCGGAAAGCCCTGCACCGATAGCTGGGAATGCGAAAAAGCGCATGACGCGGCAAGGTGGACGGTCGTATGCTTGCGAAGCGTGCGACCCGGTGCCAATCGCCTTCCGCCGCCAAGCTTAACCAATGTCCCTACGACCGAGCACCGCCCTGCGCATCATCGGACGCCGCACCAGTAGTCTGGTTCGTTGGGTGTTTTATCTGGCATCGATGCTGACCAGCTTCGCCATCGAAGCGGTCAGCCCGTCGACTTGGAAATACCCGGTTCGCGACCGACTCTCCCGCCAAATCCTGTTCGCTGGCGTCGAGGCCATTCCGTTCACCCTGCTGGTTGCGGTTTTCGCCGGCCTGTCGGTCTTTGTCCAGTGTCTGTTCTGGCTGAAATACACGGGTCAGATGGAGTTTCTCTATCGCATGGTGTCCGCCCTGTTGATCCGCGAAGCCGCACCATTCATGGCCACCATTGTCGTCATTTTTGCCAGCGCCTCAGCGATGACCACCGAACTGGCGACCATGCAGACCTCCGGCCAGATCGATCTACTGCGCGCTCAGGGCGTATCGTTGTTTCGCTTTCTCGCCGTGCCACGCATCCTTGGATTTGGAATCGCAGTGCTCTGCCTGAGCATCATTTTCTCTGCAGTCGCCCTGCTCGCGGCTGCGATGGCTTTCATCATCGCCACTGACCAAATGCGCGGCGAATTTTTCCGCGGCGTTATCAGCAGCCTTGAACCCATCGATCTGTTTGCGCTGGTCAGCAAAAGTTTCCTTCCCGGCATTTGCGCCGGTGCGGTGTGCTGCTACGAAGGCCTGCGCACCCGCGGCGCCGCCACCGAAATCCCCAAAGCGGTCAGCCGTGCGATGCTGCGCTCGGTTACGGTTGCCGTGCTTATCTGGGGCCTCATCGTCGTCGCTATCTACGCATGAAAAACGATCCCGACACCGAGGCCACACTGCGCTTTGACCAAGTATCGACCGGAGGAAAAAAATCGCCGCGCTTCGACCTTTCACTCAACAGCGGCGAGCTGATCGTTTTCGAAGTGTCTAACAGCGAAGCCGTCAACGACATTCCAGGACTCGCCGCCGGAGTCACCTCACCACGATCGGGCGAGGTATTTTGCTGCGGCAAAAACTGGACTGATCTCCACGACGATGCCGCCGTCGAACTGCGCCTGCAAATCGGTCAGGTCTACAACTCGACCTTTCGCGCCAGCTGGATCGAAAATTTGGATATCGACGAAAACATTTTCCTCGGCCAGCAAATGGCGGGCAGAGTCAGCCAGGAAGAGCTCGCCGAGCGCGCCATCGCTCTGGCACGCACCTTCGAGATGGACTCCCTGCCGCGCACGCGCCGCTCGAATCTTGGACGCAAAGACCTGATGCGCGCTCAGTGGGTGCGCGCCTTCTTGCCAGACCCGCTGATACTTCTTATCCTCGAGCGCCCGACCTTGGGCATGGATTCCGATTCGGTGCAGCTATTGCTCTCACAAATCACTAAAGTCCGCCGCACCGGAACCGCCGTTCTGTGGTTGGACAATTCGCTCAGTGACACCGAGTATGACCAACTCTCTCCAACCGAGCTCATCTCCCCGACACCGCCCGCCCTGTTGAGCCGTAGCTCGACTTGATCGATTCATACTGATCATCTGCACTCCACCGATGGATAAACCATTCAGATTCCGCCGCGTCCGAGAAATCGCCGGAGCCTTTGTACTGCTCGCCGCCGCACTGCTGCTCGTCGGCATCGTCATGCATGGTCAGATCCGCGGTTGGTTCGAGCCCAAGGAATTCTTCGAAGTCACCCTGCCTCCAAGCGGTTCGCAGGGCATCCGCGCCGGCTCGGAAGTCTTCATCCTCGGCAACAAATCCGGCATGGTGTCACGCATCGACCTCGTCCACGCCGACACCGGGAAAATTCTCCACGGCTTCGCCGACGTTGAGCCTGACAAAATTCGTATGGTCGCCATCATCGAAGTTACCGGTGGTATGTCAGTGTTCGTCGGACGTGATTCTGAGGCCATTCTGAAACGCGACCTGGGCGGTTTCGGTTCCTCGTTTTTTGAAATCACTCGCGGCGACGAACCCTTTGACTCCGACTATCGGCCGCTGTCTTTCGTCGTCCCGCCCGACGTCCAGGATGAACTGACGGCCACCGTCAGCGAGATCCGCAAGAGCATCACTCCCGCCCTCGACGCCATCGCCGCAGCAGCTACCAATATCAGCACGCTTGCCGCCAATCTGGAAAACAAAGACGGCAGCTTTCAGGGCACCCTTACCAGTCTCAATTCGCTGGTCGCCCGCATCGATCGTGGCGAAGGCGCCTTCGGCGTTCTATTGAAAGATGAACAGGCTAAGAAAGATCTCAGCGAGACTCTGACCAACGTCAGAACCACCAGCGAAAATCTCAGCGAGGGCATCAGCACACTCTCCGCCGCCATTGACGGCATGAACAAAGGCGAAGGCGTGCTCGGCACCTTGCTCAAAGACGCCAAAGCGGCGGACGATCTCGCCGGAGCCCTCAAAGGCATCAACGATGCCACAAGTTCACTCAATACCTCACTGACTTCCATCGAAGGCGGCGCCAAACAATTCCCCGACACCATCGCCAAGACCGATGACGTGGTCGAAGAAATCGGCAACGCCGTGCTCATTCTTCAGCAAGCGCTCTCCGATATCCAACTGCTCAGCGAAGGCCTGCAAAATCACTGGTTAGTCAGAGGCTCCGTCGACGACGTCGAAAAAGATCGCGACAAAGCCGCCGCAGCCCAACAGCGCGCCGAACAAAAAGCTGCCGAAGCCGCCGCCCGCGCCGCGTCCGGAGAACCAGAAAAGAAAAAGCGGGGCCTGTTTTTCTGGCGCAAGTAGCCAGCACCGGCAGCCTGACTCAGTGGGCGAAAGTGTGATACCGCCGTTCAGTCTACGCCAAGGCTTCGACCGACAAGCCCGGCGGTCCATGCAGACGAGTCATTCTGGATTCACCAGCGACTCGACCACAGCGGTCAATCCAATCGCGAGCTTTTCGAGTCGACCATAATCAACGTGGCCGGCCTCAACCTGAAACTTCGAATTCGATAGAGGGAAAAGGTCAGTAACGACTATCGCAGGGTAATCGTTTCTCCACAGAGACCAATGGTCGGATGCTTCATAGTCAGCAACTGGTTCAGATTTCCCCTTCGTCATCACCGTAAAGTTGGGACTCGAAACGAACGCCGCACGGGCGGAGTTCACCAAATCATTTGAAGCAGCGTTACCTCCGAAAAATACGAATTCGCCCGCGTCTTCACGGCCTTCGAGCATTTTCTGAGGCATCCTTTTTGTCCCGAATTGATCGACGCTGACACCCAGCGAATCCAAGGCGATCATCGCAACAATGTTCTCCCGCTTCGCCTTGCAATCCTCCGCATACACCAGACTGCCCATGTCCTTAGTCTGAAAATACGGCGCCTCGCCATTCACGAAACCGACAAATCTCAGCGTGCGCTCATTCTCCGTCGCCACGAACGCATTCGCCAAAGACAACAGCGCCGCCACACCCGTCGCGTTATCGATCTTGCCAAGCGCTCCTACCGCACTGTCATAATGAGCCCCGATCACCACGATCTCCTCCGGCTTTGACCGGCCTTTCAACTCGGCAACGACATTGCGCACTTCCCCATCACCCGCCTCATAGACCTGCCGTTGAATTTTATATCCCATGTTCGACGGACCCATCGATGACTCGATCAATAGCGCCGCCGATTCCAGCGCTCCTGATTTTTGCATGTTACGCTCGCCGATGTCCTCACTGAGCAGCGTCACGTAGCGCTTCAAATCGTCGGCATTAACCGGCTTCCGCAACAGCTGAGCGAAACCCCGCGTACGCTCACGCGCCTCGTCATCGGCATGTCCCGCTGGTGTCGTATCCAACAGCTCGGTGTAAAGCATCGACCCAATACCCAATACCAAGAGCCCCACCGGAAGACCGACGAGAAGAAAAGGAAAAACGTTCTTTTGTTGAATAGGCATGGCTCGAATACGCTTCACTCAAAATAGCCTTACGATATCGTCGACGCAAAAGCCGCATCGATCACCGCATCCGCCGCCCCGCGGTACGCACCGCCTCCGCCCAGTTGCGCCACCGTTTCCGCCAGATCCGCCTGAAGCTTCTCCCGAGCCGCCCGATCATCGAGTAGGCGCTCCAACTCGTCGCCGATCGACTCCGCTGACGCTTGCCCTTGGAGCAACTCGCGGACCACTTCCCGACCAGCGAGAATGTTGACGATCCCCAGGAAATCCACCTGCACCAACATCCGCCCGATCGCATACGTCGGCCACGCCACGCGATACACCAGCGCATAAGGCAGACCAAAATACGCCGCCTCCAGCGTCGCCGTTCCCGACGCCACCACACCCACTCCGGCCTGCTGCATCAGCACGTGAACGCCACCTTCGGCAAACTCGAGATCATCGAGCCCCGCCTCGGCAGCGATTTCGCGCATGCGTTTTTCCAGCGCCGAATTCGCCGCTGCGGTAGCGAACTTCAACCCGGGCCGGTTGCCGCGCAGACGGATCGCCGCGCCGACCATCGGCGCGAACAAACTCTCAATCTCGCGCTCGCGACTGCCCGGCAGCAAGGCCACCAGATCTTCGTCCCGCTCGATATCATCGCGCTTCTTCTTCACCAGCGAATCCACCAAAGGATGCCCGGCGAAAACCGTTTCCAGTCCCGAGTTTTCGTAGAGCTCTTTCTCGAAAGGAAAGATACAGATCATCCGGTCGAGCAACTTCGCCATCGTCTTGACCCGCCCCTTCTTCCACGCCCAAACTTGCGGACTGATGTAAAAAATCAGCTTGCCGACATAACCTCCATCGCGAAGCCGCTGCGCCAGCCGCAGATTAAAACCCGGATAATCGATCAGCACCACCGCGTGCGGTTGCTCCGCCTCGATACGCGCCACCGTTTCCTCCATCTTCGCCTTGAAGTAGCCGTATTTTTTAAGCACCTCCCAGATCCCCAGCACCGCCGCTTCATCTAACCAGTCATCTATCGCAGGTGCGATCGCACGCATTTGCGAACCTCCCAGCCCACCCAGTTGCAAGTCAACATCGGCATCGAGCAAGGCACGCATCAACCCGGCCCCGTGGTTATCACCACTGAGTTCCCCCGCGACCAGAAATAGGCGCTTCATCCCTTCATCCGTAGGTGATTCTGGGCAAGCACTCACGAAAAAGGATTCAGCAGTCGGACCGGCGCCTTGTCGAAATCATGAGTATTACGAGTCACGACCACTAGATCGTAACGAATGGCCGTTGCAGCGATCAATCCATCGAAAGGCGAAAGGCGAACCCCCTCGGCATCCAATTTCCCCTGCATCTGCCCCCAAACATCTGCGACCGAGCGATTAAAACCGAGAACGGAGCCTTTCATCGTGTGCCCGATCAGCGCCAACCAAGCCTGAAAATCTTCGCGGCGTTGACCGTCGGGTAACCGTTCAATTCCCCGCCGGATCTCCGCAATCGTGATTGTAGACACAAACAGATTCGCCTCATTGTCGAGCAACCATTGCACAACCGTAGTGTCCGGTTTCCGCTTCAACTTCTCGCTGAATACGTTGGTATCGACCAGAAAATCCATCATCCAAAATCCAAGGCTTCGCGAGGCTCACCATTTTCCCGCTCCACCAGATCCAGCTTTCCGGGAGGATTCAACAGGAGCGCGGCTAAACCTTGATTACGCCGTTTTGCAAGGGGTCGAAGGACGATTTCGCCATCGTGAAGGTAGACTTCAAAATCGTCACCCGGCGACAGTTGCAATTCGTCGCGAATCGATTTTGGGATCACAATTTGTCCTTTTTGCGCGAGCACCGAGGTCATGGTAGGAAAATCCTACAAACTCCCCAAAAGTCAACCTATACTGGCGTCGGGAGCATTTGCCTCCTCGATCAGCTTGGTGATCTTCAGTGCCACATCGAGCGCGTCGGCGCCTTGCTGACCGGACACTCTCGGCTGTGCACCCGCTGAGGCGCACTCGATAAAGGCCGCCAGCTCGAGTTTGAGCGGTTCGTCTTTTTCCACTTCAACTTCCTCGCGCGCGATCTCGTAGCCGTCTTTCCGATAGATCCAACCGGACTGATCCTGGTAATCTAGCGACAAATACGAGTCACCCTGAAAGACGCGAATTTTGCGCATCCGCTCGGGACTGATCCGACTAACCGTGATATTCGCCACGCATCCACTTTCGAATCGAAGACGCGCGTTGGCGATGTCTTCGCGATGGGTCAACACCGGTACGCCGACCGCATCGATCGATTCAATCGGCGAACGCACCAGATGCAGAATGATCTCGAGATCGTGGATCATCAGATCGAGCACCACCCCGATATCGAGACTGCGTTTGGGAAATGGTGACAGCCGGTGCGATTCGATGAAGCGTGGCTCGGTCATGCGCGCCTCGAGCTGCGCCATCACCGGATTGAATCGCTCGATGTGGCCGACCTGCAGCACACATTGCTTTTCCTTGGCGAGTCGGATCAGCGCCTTGGCATCGTCGACCGCATCGGCGATCGGTTTTTCGACCATGATGTGAACGCCCGCCTCGAGCAGTTGCGTGCCGACCTCACGATGATAAGCCGTCGGCACCGACACCGACGCCGCATCGACCAGTGAAGCTAACTCAGCCAAAGAGCCGACAGCCTGAGTGCCAAATTTCTCCGCAATTTCCTTAGCCCGCGCCGGATCTGCATCGTAAACAGCGACCAAATCGGCGCTCTCCAACTCTGCGTAGATCCGCGCATGATTCTGTCCGATCGCACCGACTCCGGCGACGCCTGCTTTTACTTTTTCCATAACAATTTCAGCTCATCGCTTGTTCGCTGCCATCGAGTGCAATCACAGTCACGCCCAATTCCCGGCACAGTTTTTCGACTTCCTCGCCAGCCAGCATCAGCGTGCAGCCCGCCTCGACCGCGATCACACTCACGCCGGCGTCTGCCGCCGTGGTCACTGTCGCCGGCCCGATCACGGGCACGTCGAAGCGCAAATCCTGTTTCGGCTTCGAGACCTTGACCATGATCGCTTTGCCTCGACCGAGTTCACCGCCACGCTTCAACGCTTGGTTGGTTCCCTCGAACGCTTCGACAGCCAGCACGGTGCCGTTCTTGACCACTACCGTCTGACCGATATCGAGTCGGCTGCTCTCCTTGGCGATGCGAAATCCGAACGCCGCATCACGCGCCTGACGTTGTTTGAGCTTCGGCCCGCAAACCGGCCCCGCTTTCGGCATCAGGTCGTCGAGAAAAGTCGTCGCCGGGATCAGTTTGATGCCCTCACCCTGCAGCTCCTCACCGATGGCATTAAATATCGACTCCGCATTGCGCTCCGGCAGCGTCGCCAACATCTTCAGCGTGCGCAGATCCGGACGCAGATCGAACAAGTTCTTCGGCGCGATCTGACCGACCATCACCGCGTGCTCGATGTTCTGCTTTTGAAAAAAGCGGATCATCTTGCTCAACTGCCCGACCCGGAACCACTCTATCGCATCGACCAGCGCCGACAACGAAGGCTTCGTCTCATCCGTAAATGCCGCCGCCACCAGCTTGCCGACACCCGCCGAGCGAGCCGCACGTGCGAACGTTTCAGGATAAATTCCGTTGCCGGAAATCATCCCAATTGCCGTGTAGTTCGTATCGTCAGGCATCTCGTTTCACTGCTTCGCACCGGCGCCAACTGTTGCTAACCTCGGAGCGATAAAATCGCACCACCGTTCACGCCGCGCGCAGGCTCCGCAAGCCTTTATCCTGACTCGCCGCCACGAAACCCTCTCCTCTCGAAATGCCCCAAGCTACTTACCAGACCGCCATTCATTGGTTCCGCCGCGATCTGCGACTCAGTGACAACACCGCTCTGCACCACGCATGCCTCGCCGCCGAGCAGGTCGTTCCCGTCTATCTGCTCAGCAATTGGAACGGCAAACACGCCTGGACAGGACCCGCGCGGCAGCGATTTCTCTGCGGCTGCCTCGAATCGCTGGCCGAAAACCTCAAGACCTGCGCCGGACGATTGATTTTCCGCAACATCGCCACCACCCAGGCCGACGCGCTTGAACAGCTGATCAAAGATACCAAGGCCGACGCCGTTTTTTTCAATCGCGATCCCGATCCCTTCGGCCGCGAAATGGAGAACGCTGTGCGCGAACGTTGTCGCTCGCTCGGCGTCGAAGTCCACGACCACAAGGACGTCGTCCAGCACGAACCCGCCGAGATCCTCACTGGCAGCGGCACTCCGTACAAAGTTTACACTCCCTACAGCAAAACGTGGTTCGACGCGCCCAAGACGGATCCTTTGCCACGCCCCAAGCACCTCAACACACCAAAAGGTATCGCCAGCGAAAAAACGCCGGCACTCACCCACTGGGATCTGAACGACAACGACGCCGACATCGTCGAACCCGGTGAACATGCCGCCCGCAAACGCCTGCGCGATGCCCTCAACGGCCCGCTTCTGAGCTACCAACAAAAACGAAACCTACCCGCCGCCGACGTCGCCTCGCGTCTCGGTCCCGACCTGCGCTTCGGCACTCTCTCACCTCGCGAGGTTTTTCAAAAAGCCCGGGAGGCCGCCAACGATGCCGATCGGTCGTCCGCCCGCGAATCGTTGCACACCTTTCAAAAGCAACTCGCCTGGCGCGAATTTTTCATGGCCATCCTCGGTCACTTCCCCGAAGTTCTCGAACACGAGTTCAACGAAAAGTGGCGCGGCCTCGAGTGGCACGATCCGGACGAGAACGACGCCCTCGATCGATGGCAACAAGGCCGCACCGGCTTCCCTATTGTCGACGCCGGCATGCGTCAGCTGAATGCCACCGGCTATCAGCACAACCGCGTGCGCATGATCACGGCCATGTTTCTCACCAAAGATCTGCACCTCGACTGGCGACTCGGCGAACGTTACTTCATGCAGCAGCTCGTCGACGGCGAGATCGCCAACAACACGGTGGCTGGCAGTGGTCAGCCGGAACCGGCGCCGATGCCGCGCCGTATTTCCGCATCCAGAATCCATGGACCCAGAGCGAACGCCACGACCACGACGGAGAATACATCAAGCGTTGGATCCCCGAGCTCGCCGACGTCGATCCTAAGCGCTTCGCTAAGGCTCCGCCAAAAGGAGAGCCGCTGGCCGATGACTACCCCGAGCCCATGGTCGACCACAAAACCGAGCGCGAACGAACCTTGGAAATTTTCAAACGCCATGCGGATGGCAAGGCCGGCTGATCAGGCTCAACTGGAATACCAGTGTTCGTGCAGATCCAAATTAACGAATATCACCGTCCTATAGGGACCGGTCCAATTAGGCGGGGGGATTCATCCCCCGTTTTGCCGATCGATTGGTTGATGCGTAACGTAGTGACCGCTCTGCAACGGCAATCGCAGCACAACCTTCCCTGTCAGAGTGGTCACTACGTGACAGTTTACTTTCGCTGAGCGCTAGTCCCTCAGTTCCTCGGAGTATTTCTCCAGGCGTTCATCCCTCTGTTTGAGAAGAAAACTCAGATCAGCCGTCCGGTAGCAGATCTGGCCGACCAAAGCGTCGATGTCAGCCTCCTCCTTCAGCCCCTCCTTGATCGCCACTTGAATCGATTGTTTCACGCCCTCGCGAAAGCCCGCCGCAGGACTGGCGGCATCGACGATCCTGCGAGCATCCTTCGCACGCTGCAGGAACTCGATCACTCCATCTTCAGCCAGATCCAGCTCTTCCGCGAGTTGCTTGGAATCAATCGAACCAGTTTCGAGAGCGTCATCCAGTAGGCGCGCATCATGCGGCATCAACTTATCAAAACGCTCATTGATGCCCAAATGGCCGTCGTAATTGTCGTAGCTGTAGAAGAAAATCTCAGCGGCGAGGTAGTGGATGCGTTTCATCTGCATATTGTTGGAAAGCAGTAAGAATAAGGTGCCAATCGGTATCGGCAAGCGTTCACCACCGCCACGCCTACCCCTGCGCCGCCAACTGAGGCACCTTCCTTTTAATTTCCCGCCCGTGATCCCGCCCGGCAACTTCGAGGTCGTATTGGGCCTGCAATCGCATCCAGATACCTGCCGTCGTTCCGAAATAGCGGGCCAATCGCATCGCTGTGTCTGCGGTGACCGCGCGTTTCTCCCGGACGATTTGACTTATGCGCAGCGCCGAGACGCCGATATCCTTGGCCACCTTGTACTGGCTTAACACCAGCGGCTTCATAAA
>JBBKXR010000204.1:0-9275 GCA_037969585.1 Verrucomicrobiales bacterium | reverse complement strand
GTCCAACAGCGTGTCACCAATGGTCTTGCGCAGCAGACTGCCGTAGCGCTTGCGCAGCCGATGAGCGGCGACCTTTACCGCAGTTTCGTTCATCGAAAGTTCGCTGCCGATTTCCCGGTAGGAAGCACCAGTCGCTCCCGGACTGACGACATGCTTCAGTTTCTCAAACAGCTGCTGCTGACCTTTTTCGGTATACCTGCTGCGTAGCAAACTCAGCACCTCGGCCAAAAGTGTCACCGCCCACTGGCGGTCGAATAAGGCCTCGGGCGTGAGGTCGTCACCCGGCTCCAGCAGGCAAACCCCGGACTCGCCCGGCGCGCGATCAAGAGACAACACCACAGCTCCGCCACCGCGCTTCAGACGGTTACGACTACGCCAATCGTTGGCAGTGAAATGACTGACGGCGCCGAGTAGAAAACTACGCAATCTGCCGCGCTCAGGGCACGGTTTTTCGAAATCGCCACGCCTGATAAAGTCGGCAAAAAAGCCTTGTGTCAGATCCTCTGCTTCGACTTTCGATGCCCCCTTTGACCGAATAAAAGTGAACACCGGCGGCCAATAGATCCGGCACAACTCCTCCAACGCCGCCTCGCGTTCACCTCCATCGTCAGCCGTCACTTTCGCGATCAACGTCCAACGTGTCGGCGGAAAATTTTGCCTGTCATTTTTGCCGGAATCCACCGCTAACGGTCTAACAGGCGAACAGGTCGGGAGCAAGATCGATGAAAACTATGGCCAGGGTTTCGCAGCCGCCTCATTGCTGTTTTCAATCCACAACAACCCCGGCTTCGACCCCGTCCGAGTGCTGTGTCGAACCGCACAGAAATCGACGTCAATCGCCGCTCCGAGTTGATTGCTCGGTTCGATCACTCCCGGGGACTGTTTTTTGAGGGTTCGGTCGCTTCCACCGGTTTAGACTGAATTGCCGTCGATGAGATTGCGAGATAAGCGATGACGTTGTCGTCACCGTTGGTGTTCCGCGTAGCAGAAACAGCGGTCGAGGCAAACCCCGTGAGGGCATTGAGCTCGACCGGCTCTGAATCTTTATCCGGATTTCCGGGGAGAATCATCCAACGGCCATCGGATTTTTGGAACAAAATCCCCTGAGACGAATTTGCCAGCGCAACAGCGGGTCCCAGATTCGAAGGCGGTTCTGTAGTGCGAAGGTCGCCACGAATCAACAGGCGCTGAAGCTGCCCCTTGGCGTCGATCACTGCGAACCCTCTCTCGGCGCCTGAAGCAATCTGACGAATCGGCTGATCTAACCCTTCATCAATCTCGATGACACCCTGTTCACCCCAGATGGAGAGGAGACCACTGCGGGACAGCGCGGCCGCATACGTCGCACTAACGGCGAGCGATTCGACATTCTCCAGATTCTCCGTTGGGGGTCGTGGCCAGGGTTTTTCGTTCCGGAATTCGGGATAAGGATGATCGTTTGCCCTGACGTAGCGGTCCCCCCAGACGCGTGTAGTCCCATCGCGCAGAAGTGCTATCCCATGTCGGTCACCGAAGTGAGCGTCGACTACCCCAATTTCGTTAATTTCCGCTGGAACTTTCTCCAATTCGCTGTCTGCCATTGTTGTGAAAACATCAAGCTCTCCAAGGTGGTTGATTGCGCCACAGTTTTCCAGCACTCCCGGGCAGAGACGGGTAAATGGAGCCTCAATTTCTACCGGCGAAATTGGCCCATTGCGCACCAGCGTACCATTCGGGCGCAAGCCCACCCATTGCCGGCTACCCAAATGAATTTGCACAAAGTCGCTAAAGTCCTTTCCAGCGCTGATATCAACTTTCCCCAGTGCTTTATTCCAGTAATCCCCGTCAGCGACTAAAGGACCCGGCGGACTCAAATCGGCACGAACCGCGAGGGCCGCCGATTGCGCCTTACCGCTGAGCCCGATCCAGTCAAACTCGGTAGCCTCCGGATTCACTCGAAACGTGTGAGTATCGCCGTTACCGTTCCACTCCCAATTGATTGTTCCTTTTTCCGGCACGGAGTAAAACCATGAGGCCGACTGTCTGCCTCCCAGCATTTCACCACCAGTGCTCCAGTGGAGTTGTCCATCAGCAAACCAGAAGACTCCACGTTTCGCGCTATCACTGGCTTCCTTAGCATAGGCTAATACCTTGCCGTCCAACCATTCACGGAATTCAGCTTCATCGGTCGGGTAGGCGGGAGAGCGCGGCAACGGGGAATTGGTGGCAGCGACGGAATCCTTCGGACTGGATTTCTGGATGCCTATTAAAAATCCGGGCAGAGCAATCTCGAGGCCGGAAAACGATCCGAACTCGGCGAGTTGCTCCTCAATGTGTTCTGATTCCCAGCCCGGGGCTTCGCCCCAGAAGTGCCATCGATCGTCGGCCGCAGCGTAGGCGGCAAAAATGGGGTGGACCTTCTTTTCGCAGGCCATGCGGGTGATGCCTTCAAGCGCGAGGATGCGCTCCGGGGGGTAGGAGGGTTCGGATTTCGAGAAATGGGCGCTGAGCCGCCCCTTTCTATCGAGCGAAAATGGGAGCTCCTTCAGCGCGGCGATGGCGGCAACCTCGCGGGCGGCTGCCAGGGAATCGGTATCGACGCTATCCGTTATGCCCCATACGCGGACGGTTCCATCGTCGAGAAGGGCGAGGCTCAAGCGGTTACCGACAGAGACCGCGGTGGTTCGGCCCTGGATTTCTTCCGGAACATCGAGATTGCCGTCCTTATCGGTGCCGGCAACAAGAACCTGCCCGGTGCTGGTCAGGGCGACGATGTGGGCTGATCCGCTGGCAATCGCCACGACCTCCTTCCACGTGACCACCGTCTCATGAAAGCCCGATATCTTTTTACCATTTCCCCAGGCGGTGACGGTGCCGTCCTCATGGAGTGCGGCGGAATTGATTTGGCCAGCGGAAATGGCGACGGCGGGTTTGAGGCCGGCGGGCACTTGCGTTTCTCCCGCTGCATCTCTTCCCCAGGCACTGACGCTGCCATCGGCTTGGAGCGCCAAGGCATGCTGAGTTTCGCCGTTGACGCCTTCCGTCGCTCCATTTCCGGGGCCGAGATCGATCGCGACGACATCCTCGAGGCCAGCGGGGAGAACGGCGAGGCCAAACGGCTCTGCTTCCAGCCATTGGTGATAGTGCCACGCGACCACTTTACCGCCAGTTGAGGGGCGTGTCGGGCGAGCCAACGGGAAGGGTGAGGCGGTCGGCGCAGCGTTTGGCTCGATCCACAGCAGATAACTGACTTCTTCATCACCTCCCAGCCAATTTGAAGAGGCTTTTCCCCAAACAGTCATCGGGCCCCTCAATTGATGGCGATCGAGGAGATTTTCCAGTCCTGGGAAAGAGCGAAGAGCCCGCCATTTTTCCTGTTGATCCATCCACAGTAATCGCTCGCCGAGAGAACCCTTTTCCAAGCGGATAAATCTCGGAACCGTTGTGAATGGTGAGTTCGGAGAAGGATTGCGCGGAAGCTCCAAGCTCCAAATGCTGCCGCGATCATTTTCAAGAAAAAGGCGGTCCGTGCGATTGCCTATCTTGCGAATTTCGCCCAGCGAAGGGGGAAGTGCCAAATCCAACAATCCCTCCCATCCCCACACGGATAGGCTGCCGTCGTGGTGGATCGCCGCAGCATGGGTGACTAAAACCGCAACATCGGCCACATTTTCGAGAGCACTCGCGGGCGGGTAAGGCCATTTGGGCGTGCCGAAACCTTTAGGATCCGTAGGGTCATCGACCGTTTCGCGATAGCGACGTCCCCAAGGTATGGCGCGTCCGTCATCAGTTAGCGCCAGCCCATGGTCAAGCGCATCTGACGCATCGACGATTACGGCATCGTTGAACGCCTCAGGGAGTTCAGGCGGCACCTCAGCTGATGGAAACTCCAATTTTCCCGCCCGATTGATCAAGACGAAATTTTCGTTTGAGTTCATGCGGGCGAGGCGCCGGATGTTTTTCGCGTCGCCTTCTCCATTAGAAGAAATGGTGTCTCCATTGGCGCGCAAGGCAATCCAGGAATTCGATCCGCCCTGGACATCGATGATGTCGGCAAACTCAGCCACTCTCGAAAGGTCGACCGGTTTTCCATTGAAAAAGGTGCCGTCGCCACGCAGGCGGCCGGGTGGCAAGGTTTCGGATATTGCAGGTGGCGGAGGGCTGTTACTCGTTAGTTCCAGGAGGTTCGTCAGCGTCTCGACTTTTTCTTCCGCGATCACAGGCTCGTTGCCCGGCCCCCCTCTTGGTTGAGTTGACCACCACCACCATCCGCCGCCGAGCATAGCGGCGAACATCACCAATCCCACCGCCACTTTCACCGTCCGTCCATCACTTTGCTGCGGCGCTAGACTCGGCTCCGCTACCACCCGCGTCACATCCTCCTTAACCTCGCTAGCCTGCTGATATCGCAGATCGATATCCTTCTCCATCGCCTTGAGGACTACCTCGTCGAGGCGCACATCGACTTGGATCTTGCGCGACGGCGGATCGAAAATGCCGTGCGGTCGCTCTCCAGTGAGCATTTCGTAAAACACTACGCCCAGCGAGTAAATGTCCGCCCGGTGATCGACCACTGCCGCGGGCTCCCACTGCTCCGGCGCCATGTAGTGAGGCGTGCCCATCGAGGTTCCGGTCAGCGTCAGTCCCGTGCCCAGCGCGTCGCTGTCGGCACCGACTAACTTGGCCAGGCCGAAGTCGGCGATCCTGACGCGCCCCTTCTTCCCGACCAGAATGTTGGCTGGCTTGATGTCGCGGTGAGTGATGCCCTCATCATGGGCGTACTGCAGCGCATCACAGATCTGAGGCACAATTCTCAACGCCTGTTCCGGCTTCAGTTCACCGGTGCGGATCATCTGGTTAAGATCCGCGCCGTTGACGAACTCCATGATGAAGTAAAACAGATTGCCGTGGCTGTCCGCATCATCCGACCGATCGATCTCGCCGAAGTCAAAGATGGTGACAATGTTCGGATGATTGAGCCGTGCCAACACCTGCGCCTCGCGCTCGAAGCGCAGCGAAAAATCATCGTGCATCTCCGGCGGACAGGTCAGCACCTTCAGCGCTACCGTCCGGTCGAGGCGCGGTTGGCGCGCACGATAGACCGCCCCCATGCCGCCGGCACCGAGCAGGCCGAGGATTTCCAGATCGGGAAACAGCTCGCGCAACTTTTCCAACGGTACCGCGAAATTCGGATCTGAAGCTGCGGCGTCAGACTTCGGAGCAGGGCGTGGCGAAGTGGCTGACGACCGGGAGACTTTCCGCTTGGCAGCAACCGACCGATTCGTCGGTGGCGGGGGTGACACGATCGTATCTGCATTCAACAAGCAAGCGGGACACATCCCCTCCGGTGCCCCTGCAGGAACCTCTAATCCACAGGCAGGGCAGTTTTCGTCACCCGACTGCGCGGCGGAATCTGTCGTTGCATTATCCATCAGCTAACCAAGGCGAGACTACCCAACCACTGTCAGGCGTCAAGGTGCTCTTACCTCCTTATGAACCATTGCATCCGCAAGGTTTCAGCATAACCAAAAATCCAAGTAAACAGATTGCCCGGTTGGCCGGGCAGCAGGCCGCCAACCGTCACTTTCCGACCGGCTCGATCCACAGCAGAAACACCTCTCCATTCGCCCGCTCATCCAGGCTCAAAAAGAAGGCGTCCGCTGGCAAGTCCTTCAAGCTGGCGACAGCTGCCACCACCTCAGGGAATGCTTTCTTCAGTCGCTCCTCGCCGAAACAGATATGCCAATGACCGTCCTCCGTCTGATACAACGGCGGCGACCGATAGTCACCACCTGCGATGGCGACCGCTTTGCCGCGGCATGGGACCGACTCTACTCCACCCTCCTGACTCCAAACCGACACAGTCTTTTCGCGATCCAGAGCGATCAATTTTGGCTCGTAGGTGACAATGATCGATTCAATGCCAGACGCGAGCTTCCCGGGAAGCGCCACGGTTCCGTCTTCCCCCCAGGCCATCACCGATCCGTCGTTTCTGACTAGAGCGGCAAGGTTTTGCCCGGCCGCAATCGCCCGAGCGTCTCTCAGCGCTTCCGCTGCCGGCATTGGCCAAAGCGAATCAATCGACGGTTGGTCTTCGACATATTCCCGCGAACTGTACGCCAGTCCCCAGGGAACAGCGCGACCATCGTCGAGCAAGAGCAGCCCGTTCGACTCGGCTACGGCCGCATCGATCACCGGTCGATCGACCGACGGTATATCACCAATTCGCAGCCCCCGATCAGCTTCCGCTGAGATCGCCTTTCCGTCGCGACGAATGTAGATAAGATTCTGATCGCCACCACTGCGCTGACCGAGCCGGGCGATGCCAGACCGCGAATCAAAGGCATTCGGGTTGTTTGATATCACTTCGCCGTTGGCCCGCAACGCAGCGAAGATTCCCCAGGCGTGCTTAGCTCGAATCTGCACAAAATCGGTAATTCCCTCGGTGCCGCTGAGATCAAGCGGAGCCAAGCCACCTTCTCTGCTCAGGACTCTTCGCATGCCAACCCCTCGCAGGCGACCGGGCTTCCCTTTCGTCGAGTGCAATGCATCACCGCCGGAAGAAGTCGATGCTCCCGACTTTGGTTCAGCGGGCTCAATCCAGTACAGTTTCGCATATTCCTCCTGCGTAGGATGGGGCCGATTTAAAAGCGCAAACGCCGTCGGCGGTAGACCCGTTACGTTTTCGAGCCAGTCGGCGAGCACTGGAAATTTGCCGGTTACTTGAGGTTCCAAACGCCACGATCCATCCGGCCACTGAAAGCCGAACCAGTTCGGACCGACCAGGAGTGAGTCGGCGCCATCATACTCGTGGAAATAGGTCTGCCATAAGGGAGTACCGGGTACATTGACGTTCAGAAATGTCAGCACCCCCGATTCTGGAATGGCCAATGCATTCCCGGCGCGAAAACCAACCGCGCGTGGCGCCGGAGGAAAGTCGATCGTTCGAGCGGGCGTCCACAGCAGGCATTCGCCATCCAGTTTTTCCAATAACCAACGATCACGGTTAACCGTCGCCGAGGCGAGGCCATCCAACAGCTCCGGCGGCGGTACTGCCTCCATCTGTCGACCTGGTTTACCCCACTCAAAGTAGCGCACCGACCCATCCTCTAGAATCGCGTGCACATACATTCCAGGTGAACGCAGTTGCAACACGACGTGGCGCACCGCAGGCAGTTGCAATGGATCGGCCGGCCCTCCATTCGGAGCGAGCGAATGCAATTGATTTGAATCGCTCAGGTAGGCGTGAATCACCCCTCCCGAGTGGCCATCGCTTTTCACCAGAGTCCGGACATTTTTTGCGATCACCCCATGCCCGGAACGAAGCAACGTTCCATCCGCACGCAAACCGACCCAACCTTCGATATTGGCAAAAACGCCGATTTGAACAAAATCATTGATACCTTCAGCGACTTCCAGTTCCACCGGCGCAATCGCAGGATCGGTACTTCTCGCCATCAGGCGCCCCGGTTCAGCTCGAGCAAACAATGGCAAATCGGCATTCCACTTCGGCGCCGCGCTTCCATCGGATGGCTCATCGGCTGCAACCATCTGCCGCTGAGTCGATGCGTGGCGACGCTCTCCAACCACCTCTTTGAAAAAGAAAATGACCAGCACAGCGATCGCTGTCACTGCCGACATAAACCAAATTAGCGCCGGCCGACGGTGCCTGCGACATCGAGCCAGCTTCGGTTTCTTTGTCGTCGCCGCGGCAATGCCCGCACTGACCTCATCAGCCTGCTGATAGCGCCGCTCGACATCTTTCTCCATGCTTTTGAGCACCACTTCATCGAGGCGCACATCGACCTGAACACGCCGTGACGGCGGATCAAACAAGCCATGGGGACGCTCACCCGTGAGCAATTCGTAAAACACCACACCCAGTGAATAGATATCCGCCCGATGATCGATCACGACCGACTCCTCCCACTGCTCAGGGGCCATGTACATCGGTGTTCCCATAGCAGTGCCCGTCAGCGTCAAGTCGGTCTCTAATGGGTCTGCATCACCACTGATCAATTTGGCGAGACCGAAATCGGCAACTTTTACCGTTCCCCGCTGATCGAGCAAAATGTTTGCCGGCTTGATGTCTCGATGGGTCACGCCGTGGTCGTGAGCGAATTGTAACGCGTCGCAGATCTGCGGCACAATTTTCAACGCCTGCTCCGGACTCAACGCTCGATCACTGATCATTCGACTCAGATCCGGGCCATCCACAAACTCCATGATAAAATAGTAGAGCTTGCCCTCGCCGACCTCGGCATCCGGATACTCAACTTCGCCAAAATCGTGAATGGTAACGATGTTAGGGTGGTTGAGCTTGGCCATCACCTGCGCTTCACGCTCAAAGCGAAGCGCAAAATTTTCCTGCACATCGACAGGTGCGGTAAGGACCTTTAGCGCAACTACGCGGTCGAGCCTGGGTTGGCGGGCCCGATACACGGCGCCCATACCGCCGGCTCCGATCCGGTCGAAAATTTCCAACTCTGGAAAAAGCCCCTGTAATTTCTCCAAATTCCACGAGAACCTTGATCCGGTCGGCCCGGGATCGGAACCAGCTTCCAGCAGGCAACTCGGGCACATACCCGCCGGAGCCTGGGCAGGAATCTCAGCACCGCATGTCGGACAGATTCCGCGCTCCGTGCCCACAGTTGAATCTGTCGGTTCTCTTTTCTCCATCGGCTAAGCCCGACGGAAATATAGACTGCCCTGCACGTCGTCAAGCGCTGCGCATCCCAATCCCCTTCCGGAAGGTAATTCGGCAACTTTGCACAGAACGCCCCAGCAACTCTCAGTGAATGAGACGTTATCACGTCAGCAAATCAGAAATGGCGCCGCTTTCTAGCCGTTATCACCGTTTTTGAAAAAAATGGAAATTTTTCTTTCATAATTGAGAGAAACGCTCAAAGTAGTTAACGGTTCTTTAATATCTGAGAACCCAAAGCGCACATTTCCGCATTCCTAATTAAAAAGTACCTGTAAAGCCATGGCTAAGATTCTCATCATCGACGACGACACCAACATCCTTCAACTGATGACCAAGGTGTGCACCCAACAGGGACACGAAGCCCATCCGTTCCTCACCGGCAAAGAGGGCATGGCGGCTCTCGACGAACTCAACCCCGACCTGATGATCGTCGATCTTCGTATCGGCGACATGAGTGGTTTGGAAATCATCGAGCACAGTTCCGAAAACCACCCGAACACCGCCGTCATCATGGTCACCGGTTTCGGCAGCGTCGAAACAGCGGTTGAAGCGATGCGCCTCGGTGCTTTCGATTACCTCACCAAGCCCT
>JBBKXR010000203.1:0-4435 GCA_037969585.1 Verrucomicrobiales bacterium | reverse complement strand
AACGAGGCGGGGGTCAGCGTCAGCGGCGCAGCGCCTGAACCGGTCTACTCGCAGCTCGTCGACCAACTCGGCGCGATGACTTCACTGGGCGCTGTCGACACCGATGGTTTGGAAAATCTCAGCAAAACGACGCTCAAGGATGTCATCGATGAGCTCGGGCGATTGTTGACACTTTATGAATCCGGTACGCTGAATCTGTCGGCGGAGAGTGCCTCCGTTCGCAAACTTCAGTCGGCGATTGCTAGACTGGACGAAATCGCCGGGGCCGAAGGCGCGAGCTACAATCTGACCGTGCTCTCGCATCCCCTGATCGGAACCAACCGCGTCGCCAATGCTGTCATCGAAAAGCAGCGTGGCGACGACCTGCGCCGCCGCTTGATCGAGGCCGGCATCTCAGCGGATCGGTTGACTCTGGAGTTGAGTAACGACTTGACGAAGGCCGGTAGCGGCGTCGAAGTGGTGCCGGTAAGAAAAAATCCATGACGAAGCGAAAGATATGCCTGATCGGCTCATTTTCGGTGGGCAAGACCAGCCTCACCCGGCGCTTCGTGTCGGATGAGTTTTCCGACGATTATCTGACCACGATGGGAGTCAAGATCGAGCGCCGTGATCTCAAAGTGGACGGCGTGGACATTTCTCTGATGATCTGGGATATCGCCGGTCGAGATGAGTTCGCCCGAGTGCGTTCGTCGTATCTAGTCGGTGCCGCTGGCTATCTTTTTATCGCCGATGGCACCCGCAAGGAAACGGTTAGCGAGATGCTCGAAGAAGCTGAGGAGGTGCGCGAGAAATTCGGCGACGTTCCGGCGATCGTGCTGATCAACAAGGCAGACCTGACTGCTGAATGGGAACTCGACGACGAGGCGATGAATGCTCTGGCGGAGCGATTCACCGTCTTTAAAACCAGCGCCCTGACCGGAGCGGGAGTGGAGGAGGCATTTGTCGAGATCAGTCGCCGCATGCTGACGCCACGGGTCGCCTGATCTGAGATGAGTTCGGACGCTTCAGAAATTTTGACCGCCTTGTTGTCAGGGCTCGATCATGCCGTGTTGCGGCGCGTGGCTGACCGTGATGAAACGGGTTCACAGTTCGAGTTGATCGGTATGGCGCCGGAATGGTTTTGCCAAGTATTCGAGAGCGTCGACCAAGCCCGGACGCAGTCGCTTTTTCTCGGCGACTTCATCGATCATCTGGCCAGTGCGCACTGGGCAAGTGAAAAGGGTGAAGCCTTGTTGTCCGGTCCCTGGGAGGAGGGGAACCACGGCTACTTCGAAGCCAGTGCGATGAATCTTGTCGGTGAGCAGGTGTTGATGATCTCTGCCGTCGCCGATAAAGTTGAGCGAGAGCAGCGCTTTGTGCAGAGCAATCACGAACAAGTGCTAGATCGCAGACGTATTCTCAAGGAGATCGAAAAGAAAGATGTCCTGCTCGACTGCATCGTTCACGATCTGAGCGGACCGGTCGGCACGCTGTTGATGAATCTCGAATACGTTGGTCAGAAGCTCGGCGAGACCAGTAGCCTCCGACCCGCGGTCGATCGTGCGATGAATCAGACCCAGCGCCAGCTGACGATGATTCGTTCGATCTCGCAATTATTCGCGGGTGACATCGCCGAAATGGGGTCGGATGGAGAGATTTCGGAGGGCGTCGATATCGTCGCGGTCGCTCACGAGATGGTTGACTTTCATCGGTTAACGGCAGAGAAGCGCCAGGTGCAGTTTCGGTTGGTTCGAGAGAATTCGGAGCACAGCATGAAGGTCGTCGGACGCGAGGGACACCTCAGTCGGGTAGTCGAAAATCTGCTCCTAAATGCCATTCGACACACTGCGAGCGACGGTGAAATTGTGGTCACGGTGGAATCCATCGACGGCGGTGAACAGGTCGAGGTGCGAATAGAAGATAATGGGCCGGGAGTCGATCCAGATCTGGCGGCTGAACTTTTCAAATCATTCAGTCTGGGTCGGGATCGAGTTGGGTCATCGGGATTGGGACTCTATTTTTGTCGCATCGTCACCGAACAATGCGGAGGAAGTATCGGCTATCGCGATAACGCGGGCGATGGCTTGGGAACAGGAGGCGCGTGCTTTTGGTTTCGTTTGCCGGTAGTCGGGAAAAGCTCAGCCGGAGGGCGCGCCGAATCATGAAGTCTGACGTCGCTGAAAAGGCAGGCACCTTGCTGGTCGTGGAGAACGATGTCGATTTTGCTGACTCGCTGGAGATGATTCTCGGTGGCGAAGGCTATTCACTGACGCTTTGTCACGATGGTGCCGAAGCCTATAAACTCGCGCAGACAAAAAGTTTTGATGCGGTGATCACTGATCATCGCCTGCCGGGAATGGGTGGCATGGAGCTTCTCGGTCGATTGCGCGAGCAACAATCGCAGCGTCCGGTGATCATGATGACCAGTCATGGCAGCGCCAACCTTGCGATCGAAGCGACCACGCGCGGGGCTTTCGACTTTTTGATCAAACCGTTCGACGTCGCAGAACTGGTTGCGTCAGTGGAGCGCGCAGTTCGTGCCGGACGTTCGATGCAGCATCCGGTCAAGATGGGCGGTACCGGCATTGGGGGCGAAGCGGAAGCCGCATCGTTGATCGGTAACTCGAAGGGCATGCAAAACGTCTACAAGGAGATCGGGCGGGTCGCTCCGACGGATGCTCCGGTCTTGATCCTGGGCGCTACAGGGACCGGTAAGGAGTTGGTGGCGCGAGCGCTTTTTCAACACAGCTCGAGGGCTGACAAACCGTTCATCGCGGTCAACTGTGGAGCCATCGCAGAGGGCTTGCTCGAGAGCGAATTGTTCGGCCACGAAAAGGGGGCATTTACCGGAGCGGTGTCGACTCGTGTCGGGCGTTTCGAGCAGGCGGATGGTGGCACACTATTTCTCGACGAGATCGGTGATATGCCGGCTGAGGTGCAGGTGAAAATGCTGCGTGTTTTACAGGAGGGGACGGTGCAACCGGTCGGCGGGCGAGGGGAGCGTAAGGTCGATGTGCGCATCATTTCGGCAACGCATCGGCCTTTGGAAAAACTGATCGGCGAAAAGGCTTTTCGCGAGGATCTGTTTTATCGGCTCAACACGATGCGCATCGATCTGCCGCCCCTGAGTGAACGGACCGAGGACATTCCCCTGTTGACGAAATCATTCGTCGCCCGGGCAGCTTCCGACTTTGGCGTCGGTCAACCCAAGCTGACAAATCGGGTCTTGGCGCAACTGGCGGAACATCCCTGGCCGGGAAATGTCCGACAGCTTCAGAATGTGCTGCGCCATGCGGTGCTGCACAGTGGTGGCTACGATCTCACCGAGGAACTGATCGTCACCGCGCTGGCAGGAAATGCCGATTTTCAAGCGGCGAGCGCGGACGATGTTGAGGGTTCGATGCTAGAGCAATGGGTACAAAAAGCGATCGAGAGAGCTCGAGCGTCGGGCGTGGGCGGAGTTCACGGCGAACTCGTCGCGGAGCTGGAGCAGCGTCTGATTCGCGCAGCGCTGAATCTCTCGGGCCGGCATCTCGGCAAAGTCAGTGATTGGCTTGGTATCTCGAGGGTAACGCTGCGGAAGAAAATGTCAGAGTATGGCATTGAGGCGGTGAAAAATTGACAGTTTCTTTCAATTAGCTGAAAGAGGCTGTCTGAAAAGAGGGTTTTTCCGACGTCCATCGGCGTTGGACGTTTATCTGTAATCGGCTCGTCATTAGCTGGTTAAGGTTAATTTGGATAATTTGGCACGGTTCCAGCAATGGATAAGGGCATTCCCATGAAGAACCTTCTCTCTGAACACCACCAAAACCCCTCTGCGAATCCAGCCCTCGATGATGAGTCGTTTTTGACTGACGCGATGACTCGTCATAGTGACGGGTTTGGCGATTTTTTCTGGTCGCAGTTTAACGGCAATGAACTCGTCGAGATGTGGCGCGACGGTTCCAGTGAGCAGCGACGCACATCGGTCAGAAAGCTGCTCGAACGCTACGAACCCTTGGCATTTTTCATCTGCAATGTTCTTGTGGAAGATGCACAGCAAGCTGCGTTTGCTTGCGAGAATGCCTGCGTTGATGCGATCGGCATGATGGAAGTGGAAACTCTCGAAGATGTCTCCACCTTTCGCGTCATGCTGTTTCGTGCGGTGTATCAGCAATGCGCAAATTTTGCAACGATGTCGGCACCGAGTACGAACGCAAAATTCAAAATTGAGCGCTCGACGCTGGTGGAGCTCGGCGAATCTGACCGATGGATACTTGCGATGCGCTTTTTTGCTGACCTCGACCGAAGCGAAATCGCGTCGGTGATGCAAATGCCGTCAGCTGATGTGCGTGTTGGACTTTGGAACGCTATGCAGAGCGTCATCAGGCTTGGCTTCTATTCCGGCACCCGGCACTCCGATACTGCTGCTTGAGCAGGTAGTTAATCTCTCCCCCGAGAAAATACCCCCCCTACT
>JBBKXR010000202.1:0-6620 GCA_037969585.1 Verrucomicrobiales bacterium | reverse complement strand
GACCGGGGGTGCGGAGGATCTTGCGGTAGGCGGGAAACCAGAAACCAGGTCAGGCGACAAAATACCAAATTTCATCAGCCGCAGAAAAAGGGGAAAGTGAGTGAGAGGTGGAGTGGGGCGTGCAAATGTGTTAACCGATCACCTGAACTCTTCGCTGGCCCGCTGGCCCCTTTTTCTCTTCTTTGCCCGGTAGTTTGATTGTGTTCACATCCCACGTATCCTTGCGATGTGAACTATTATCCGGCCTCTCGGTTTTTCGCGATTCTGCTCGGCAGCTTATGTCTGGCCTTGCCCGGGCGGGGCCAGGATGCCGAAGATGTTTTTCTTGCCAGTCCGGTGCCCGACAGCGACCTGCGATATCTGGTCATGGAGGGGGCCCTCGCGGGAAGTCTGGACATCCGAATGTTTCTGACGGTGACGGATGGATCGATATCGGGGGTCTACTATTACCGAAAAAACCGCCAGCTGATTGCCTTGTATGGCAGTCGCGAAGGGGTCGTCGCGACCCTCACTGAAAGTTCCTGGGCGCACACGGGATTTCAGGATTTGCCCTACGAGGGGAACACCGGAACGTTCCAGGGCGACCTGAAGCTTCCCCAATTAAGAGAGGCAGGCGACCCGCAGCCAGAGGTCGACACGCCTTACCCGCCCGCCACTTTCACTGGCACCTGGACCAGCCCGAATGGCAAAAAATCGCTTCCCTTTCACTTGGTCGAAACCTACGACAGTGGCGCCGTCCGGGCGGATCTCTATTCGTTCTCCGCCTCCTGGGAACGCAAGCGCTTGCATCGTTCGATCACCCGTGAAAGGAGTTTTCAGTTTCCTCAGTTTAGTGGGGACGCTCCGGGTCTCGAGCGAATCAACGCCATCCTCCGGGAGCATGCGGCGGGCTATCCCCAACTCCAGGAGCAAGATCGAACCGCCTCCCCCGAGGAGATTTTCCACAAGATCGATCCCGCCAGGGTCCCGAGCCTCGCCGACGTGGAAGCCTCGATAACCGTTGATCCGGCGCCGCGGGCGGAATGGGATTTCAGTTTGATCAATGTGGAAAGCTACGACGACGAAATCCAGATAGTTCACAATGAAGGCGGCTTTCTTTCGATCCGTTTTTATTACGACAGCTACACCGGTGGCGCCCACGGAAATCAAGCGGACAGCCACACCACTTTTGACATCCGAACTGGCGAGGTCGTCCCGATCACGGCAGTGCTGAAGGCCGGATACGAAAAACCTCTCTCCGAGGTGGCCACTCAGGTGGCGCGGAAAAACTGGGGCCTGAAGGAGGATCAGCTACTCGGGGACGGACCGATCTTTGACGACACGCTCGAACTCAACCGCAACTGGTTCCTCACCCCCGATGGAATCGGATTCTCCTACTTTCCCTACGAGATCGGTCCCTACGTCGCGGGATTCATCAATTTCAGCCTGCCTCGCGAAGCGATCTCCGAATGGACAGCTCCTGGCTCTGCCCTCGAAAAAGCAGTGCGCCGCTGATCGAATCGAGCTCAGGGTCTTTAACTCCCGGAACACCCCACCAGACCACGCTGGAGGCGGCGTCAGTCTTTCGCATGCTCGTCATCGGCCGCGAATCCGATGGGAGGATCGGGGCAGGCTCCGGAATCGGGAATGGGGGCGCCCGCCAAATCGCTAAACGTTATCACCCAAAGCAGAAGGGAAAGTGAGAGTCCGGGCGGCACCGGTGAAAATTGTTAATTGCGGACCTGGCCCGAATGGTGCGAGGGACATTGCCGCGACACCGGCACGTCGGGCACTGTCAGTCCCCGACCTTGATTTCAAGGCGTGTCTGAGCTTGGCCAATCGTCGTCAGAAAGTGTCCATCGTTGGTGGCGAAGTGCACGATCTTTCCGTCCGGGGAGGCACAAAGAAATGCGGACCGGCCATTGGAACCCAGGATACTGACACCAGCCAGCGCCGCGCGGTAGGTGTCTAGTCGGACATCGAGATCGAGTTGGCGGCTGAATTCGAGCTCTGCTTTCCCGGCATCGGGGGCGTTGATTCGCGCTGCAGTTTCCGGCAACGGCAATCGAACGACATTGCCCCAGCCGCTTCCTCCCAGTCGAGACACGTGCGCGTAGACTTGGTCGCCTGACACGGCGACGGCTTGAACGCCGGTTTGCGAGGGTGTGCCATCGGCGGTTTCAAGCGTCGCCAGTGGCGCCCAGCGAAACGCCTCCAAGGTGAGGCGGATATACGGTGGCAGCTTGGCCAACTCGGCGGCTCTCTTGGGATCTTCAGAATTTTGCGGGATGATTTCCTCATTCAAGCGACCGAACCAGAGATCCCCTGCATGACCGAACACCAAGGCACCATTGGCGGTAAACGCGATGCCATCGATTCTCTCCAGGCGCCGGATCGACACCTTCTTGATTGTGAATCCGCCAGCATTGGCCTCATCGCTACGAAGCTGTAGCAGGCGATGAATCAGCTTGCCGTTCTCGTTTTCCGCGACCGCTGTGATCAGCAGGTTACCGGTCGTCGGAGGGCAATCGATATCGCGAATGTTTTGAATAGAATCTTTGAGGTCGGCAATAAGCTCGCCGCTTGCTATTGAGAGTTCGTCATCGAAGCGCCAGATGGCAGTCCCGCTTGCGCACATGATCTTGCCTCGCGGATCCCGTGCCAAGGCCGCAATTCTGTGGTCGCCGATCTTGTCGCTCAAATCGACTGCGATCCGTTCGCCCGTGGCCAAGTCGATCCTTGAAAGTTTGGCCGTGCCATCGGAGCGGAGATGGTAAACCGTCCTGCCATCGGCGGAGAAAACCGCGTCCGCGGCACTGGCGTCAATTGCGGGACTGACAGCGTAGGCAACCAGCATGCCGATGACCGCATGGGCCGCACGAAAGTGGCGAGAGATGAAATCTGCACTTATGGTCATGGATTACGGGATTGCCAGCTTACTGCTGGCAATTTGCTTTTTCAAACCTTCCGCGCTCATGCCGCCCTTCGGAATGGGGGGGAGTGGGTCGCCTGACCGGAATGGCACTTTCCCCGGCTGAGTTTCAGAAGGTTCTCTGGTCCCATTCCTGCGGCCGGAATGATTAGAGAAATTGCTAATTGTGCGACTGGTACCATTCCTGATCCCTTGCCCATTTCTGACCCCATTTCCGGTTTGAACAGGGAGATGGGTAACAAACTGAACGGACACATGGGTTACACTTTCTTGGGTAGCTGATCTTCGGTGTTAGTGCAAGCGCGCAACGCCCAACGCTCGTCGTAGGCCGTAGGCCGGAGACGAGCGTTGGGAGTTGCTTCGAGGGTCCCCAGCTTCACATTTCCGTAGCGAAACCTTATCAATCCTGTGTTTGCGCAGCGCTCATGCGCCACCTTCACTCCGGCGTAGGCTTCTCCCACGAGATAGGCTGTACCACCGATCTACACGGACCCTGACATGCTCACATTTCGTGTTTTCGTGCTCGGGTCGTAGAGGTGGATTTTGATGCTCTCATCCAGCCTCCTCGCCGACGCCTGATAGAGATCGGCAGGAAATCTCTGCGATAGACTTTCGTGCGGTCTCTCCTGGTTAAAGTCCTTTCGCCAGCGATCAAATCGTTGCTGTTGTGCCCAGCGATTAGGGCTCGCCGGACGGCAGCACTCGGCCTTCATCGTGCGATGCATACGTTCGTGGCAACGGTTGTCTTGAGGGCATCCGGGACGACTGTATTCGACCTCGATTCCGAGACTGATCCACCACACGCTGAGCCTGCTCAATCCGCCAATTGCGATGGTCGCGAACGGAGCACCATTGTCGACACGAATGATCTCAGGAAGCCCGTATCGCTTGAACGCGGAGCGAAACGCACGCTTCGTCCAGTATTGCGTCGCCTGCTTCACCGCCTGCGTTCGCAGGATGTAGCGGCTGTGCAAATCAGAGATCGTCAGCGGGTCGCAGCGGTCGCCGTTGCCAAGCGGAAACCAGCCTTTGTAATCGACGCCCCAGACGTGATTGTTGCGGATCGCCGGGGTCAAATCACCGCGCTCGACGTTGAACGCTCCTCCGCGTCGCCGTCGCTTTTTGACCAGTCCGTTGCGCTTAAGGATATCGCCGACTGTACTGACCGCAGGAGGCTGTTTGATGCCGTGCTTGGTGGTCAGGATGCGATGAATCTTCTTTGGCCCCCAGGTGGGCCGTAGACGCCTTCTCGGAGACGCTCAGGCGTTCCACCTCGGCGGCCGTCCTGGCGGGCACGTGGAGCGGTGAACGGCTCCGGTCCGCCAGTCCCGCTAGACCGAAATCCCGGTACCTTACGATCCACTTGTGGCCCGTTTTACGCGAGATCGTTTAGAAGGTATTGATGGCCAACAGTGTCAATCGGAGTAACAGACAGGCACACGCAGATCGTTCCGCTGATCTCAAGCCTGTCAGCCGACGGCTCAACGCCTATTTACCAACCTGATGCCCATTTGGCTGATCGAAATCATGGCCGCCCGCCAACTGGATGGCGTGTTCCTGTTCATCACTTTGATGACCACGCCAGCCTGGTTCGCGATGATCTTTTTCCCGGGGGCAAAGATCGTGCAGAAACTGGCCCATCCGCTGATGCTGCCGCCGGTCTACAGTTTGGTGCTGTTTGTGATCCTCTGGAAATTCTACGACTCGTGGACACTCTCCAGGGAAGTCGACGAAGTCAGCTACGATGCCGCCAAGGCCATGGTCCGGCACCCTGCCGCCTTGCTCGCTTTGTTGTGCAACTTCCAGATCATCAATCTGGCGCTCGGCACCGTCATCTTTCAAAAATCCAAACGTTGTGGATTCCGAGCCCCCGTCGAGTTGGGGATCTGCGGGCTACTGGGGGCTCCCGCACTGATTCCCTTCGCGATTCGCTTGATCCTCAAGAAGAAGTCGCTGTCATGAAGGAGACCGGAGATCGGGGCAGGCGCCCACCTTCAAAAATCATCATCGACGGAGAATTGGAAGGTGAGAACCTGGGTGTGACGTGTCGAATTTGTTAATTGCGCTACCGCCCCTTTCCCTTTCCTGCATTTTTTAAAAGGGCCTGTCGAGATCGGCGTATCACGGCTTGCTGACCGAGCGCGGCCGATAGGGAAACACGACGCAGAACGCAGCCTCACCGAGGGGTTTTTCGAGCTTGAGAAGTTCAGTGACGGCGAAGGTTTTCGTGCTGCAGTCTTGCGCTTGATAGAGCTCCCGTTTAACGACGGGGATCAGCCATTCCGGTGTGTTAACGATCTTGTTGACCCGGAGCACGTGGACGCGCGAACCGCCTGCCTCAAAAACCCTGAACCCATTCCGAAGCTTGGGGTAGACTTTCGCTGCGAGCAGGGAAAAGGCGAGTTCACCGGCATCGAGACCGCCGGGTATCTTTCCACTGACGAACACCACGATGTTTTCGACCCGGGGTCCCGTTGTTAATGCTCTTCCAACTCGCCCTGACGGAACGCCGTCGGGGAGCGGGTATTCCCAGGATTGGATCACTCGAATGCCGGCTGGTTTTGCAATGGCGACCTGGGGGTGAGGCACCATCCCAAACGTCCGGCAGTCGCCTCCACACTTCGGGCAGAATACATTGATTCGCTTCGGGTCTCGTCCGCACAACAGAGGATGAGCATTGGAAACAACATCACAGTTAGCGGTAAGCGGCGAATAGGCTGGCTTCCAGCCGAGCACAAAGGACTCTTTGCACCTGGCGCAAAAGTAGTGGTCCGGAAATCCCGGAACTTCTTCTTCCGGGCTCGACAGCCGGCGGGTCAGTAGCCGGAACGCCGGCAGATTCAAGCCCCTACCCGGAGCGGAGCGCCGACCCTGCTTTCTCAATACTGGCGGTGGCGCGACCGGCCCCTTGCTCCGTCCGACCGCCGCAAGACACGTGCTTGGCAGCCCGGCCAGTCGATTGAGCCCGGTCCCGGCAGACTTCAACAGGCAACCCGGACACTTGGCGTTTGCGGAACTCCCGACGGGGAGCTCGGCATCGCATTCCGAACATCGATGTTTTTTGACCATGAGAAAACTAACCGGTTCAATGAGCTTACCTCACCTCCGGCCGTCTCAAAATTGAAAAAGCCTCGATCGTTACTAACGCGTCTTCGTAAGCGAATAATCGCGGACGGGAGGGGATTCAGGTCAGAGTTCGAAAATCGGATCAGTCGACAAGTCGAAAATTTGGTCACTCAGAGGGAAAGGAAGGGGGCGAGTGAGAGGTCAGGGGGACGCGCCAAATGTGTTGTTTTATCGTCTGACCCCGTCTAGAAAAAACCGATCGATTTGCGAACAACCGTAACGGTAACCAATGATGAAACCAGGCATCTACATTCTCATCGCCTGCATTGCCTTTGCAGAGTTCTCGCTAGGCGAGACATTGCCGGCATTTCCGGGCGCGGAGGGGTTTGGCGCCCATACGCCCGGTGGTCGTGGCGGAAAAGTTCTGATCGTCACGACGCTGGAGGACTACCGGGAGAGAGGTAAGGAAAAGCCCATCCCGGGCAGTCTGCGGGCGGCGGTGGAAACGGAGGGACCGCGCATCGTCGTGTTTGCCGTGTCGGGCACGATCGACCTGAAGGCACCATTGGTCGTTGCAAAGCCTTTCCTGACCCTTGCCGGGCAGACCGCGCCGGGCGGAGGCATTTGTCTGCGGCACTACAAT
>JBBKXR010000201.1:0-48916 GCA_037969585.1 Verrucomicrobiales bacterium | reverse complement strand
CTTTGATCGCCGCCGTCATTGCAGCACCGCCGACATTTTTGACTCCGGCAAGACCGAAGCGAATGCATTTGGCATCCTGAATAGATTCGCCGGCAGCGGAAGATTCGGGTCGGAATTTCAGGCTGCTCCGATTGACGTCGGGGGCGAGAATTTCCATGCCCATGCGCTGGCATTCGGCGACGAAGATTGAAATCTTATCGGTGTTGTTGATCTCGTTGCTAAGTAGGGCGGACATGAACTCGACCGGATAGTTCGCCTTCAAATAAGCGGTCTGGTAGGAGATCATGCCGTAGGCGGCGGAGTGCGATTTGTTGAAGCCGTAGCCGGCAAATTTTTCCAACAAGTCAAAGATCGTGTTGGCTTGCTTCTCAACGATATTGTTCACCTCTTTGCAGCCTTTGACGAACATCTCGCGCTGCTTTTGCATCTCCGAGACTTTCTTTTTACCCATCGCCCGGCGCAAAATATCGGCCTCACCGAGTGAGTAGCCAGCGAGCACGTTAGCGGCGCGCTGCACCTGTTCCTGGTAGATGAGAATTCCGTAAGTTTCCTCGCTCACCTCCTCAAGGAGTGGATGCAAATACTTGACCTTCTTCTTGCCCTTCTTCCGATCGATGAAATCCGGAATAAGGTCCATCGGTCCCGGTCGGTATAGCGCGATCAGTGCGATGATGTCTTCGATCTTGTCGACGCCAAAGCGCTTACAGAGACTCATCATGCCGCCGGATTCCAACTGGAACACGCCGACCGTCTCGCCTCGATTGAGCAGCGAGTAAGCTTCAGGATCTTCCAGGCCAGCGGCTTTGAGATCGAAGTCCGGAGTATGCACGCGAATTAGATCGATCGCGTCTTTGATGACGGTCAGAGTCTTTAGCCCGAGAAAGTCCATCTTGAGCATGCCGAGATCGGTCAGCGGGCTCATCGCATATTGGGTGACGACCTCGCCTTCCTTCCCGAGCGTCAGTGGCACGTATTTGGATAGCTCACTGTCGCCGATGACGACACCGGCGGCGTGGATGCCGGTGCCTCGGGTCATGCCTTCGAGGAAAACCGAATAGTCGTAGACTCGGCGCACTCCGTCGTTGGTCTCCAACTCCGTGCGCAGCTCGGGGTTCTTCTTTTTCGCGTCAGCGAGAGTAGTTCCCAGGTCGTTGGGAATCATCTTGGCGATGCGATTGCCTTCGCTGTAGGGCAGTCCGAGCACACGGCTGACATCGCGGACCACACTTTTGGCACCGAGCGTGCCAAACGTGACGATGTGCGAGACGGCGCGTTCGCCATACTTTTCGCGCACATACTGAATCACTTCAGGCCGCCGCGTCTGGCAGAAATCCATATCAATATCCGGCGGCGACACACGCTCGGGATTCAGGAAACGTTCAAAAATGAGCCCGAAGCGAATCGGGCAGAGATCGGTGATGCCAAGCACGTAGGCGACCAGAGAACCGGCCGCTGAGCCACGACCGGGGCCGACCGGAACGTCGTTGTCTTTAGCCCATTTGACGAAATCCCATGTGATCAGGAAATACGACAGGAAGCCCATGTCGGCCATGACCTTGATCTCGTAGTCGAGACGTTCCCGGAGTTCGGGATCGGTAGTCGCGCGCTCCTTGCCGTAGCGTTCCTCGAGGCCTTCGTTGCACAGCTTGAGAAAGTAGTCGTCGCGACTACCGCCGTCCGGTGAATCGAACTGCGGATACTTCGCTGAACTGGTCGCGTCGAGCTCGATTTCGATGTCGCATTTGTCGGCGATAGCGAAAGTGTTTTTGATCGCTTCCGGAACTTCCTTGAAAAGCTGACGCATCTCGGCTGAGGTCTTGAAGTAGACCTCGGGCGAGTAGGTCATGCGCTTCTCGTCCATCTGCTGGTTGTTGGTGCCGATACAGATCAATATGTCGTGGGCCTCATGATCGGAGCGATCGAGAAAGTGCACGTCATTCGCGGCGACCAGACCGAGGTCGAATTCTTTACCAAATTTGACCAGCTGCTTATTGCACAATGTCTGCTGCTCGAAGCCGTGGTTGTGCATTTCCAGATAGAAATTTTCCTTTCCAAAAATGTCCGAGAACTCGCCGACGCTGCGTCTGGCCTGCTCCAGATCGTCGGCTTGGATCGCTTGATTGATCTCGCCGTTGATACAACCGCTCAGGCAGATCAGTCCTTCCGAAAACTCGGCCAGGCATTCCTTGTCGATCCGTGGCTTAGAGTAAAATCCCTCAAGGTGCGCGCGGCTGACGAGCTTCATCAGATTCTCGTATCCGGTGCTCGAACTGGCCAGCAATGTCAGGTGCGAGTTGCGCTTTTTGTTACCGTGTTTGTCGGTGATAATCTTGCGTTCATTCATCGACAGCCCGGGCGGCGTCAGGTAGGCCTCGCAACCGATGATCGGCTTGATGTTGTTCTTTTTACAAGCCTGGTAGAACTCAATCGCACCGAATATGTTGCCGTGGTCCGTCATCGCCACCGCCGGCATTTTGCAGCGCAGCGCTTTTTTCATCAGCTTGTCGATCCGCACGGCACCATCGAGTAGCGAATACTCAGTGTGCAGATGAAGATGGATGAATGGGTCGGCGGCCATGGAGTGGGTGATTGTCGGGTCGGTGAGGTGGGGCAGGGGAAACCAGAAAACTCAGTTTCGGGCGAGGCGCAAATTCATCTTAGAGGACGGCCCGGGGGGATCAAGGGGAGACCGCCCTCAGAGCGAAGAATTGCGGGGTGTTTGCGGTGGCTGTGACTCCTGTGGGAGGCTGCAGAATTTCGAATCGCTGTCAGTTTTTTAAATCTCTTAGACTGTGAAAATCGTCAGCATCGAGGGAACGGATCGGGCGCGCTCCGGATTTTCGATGATCGCTGACGGCTGTGGGACGATATTTCACCAGTTCATCGAGAAAATCGGCTGAGCCGAGAGCCGTGCCTGCGCTCAAATGCCGGACGCGCAACCGGAACAGCTCGCCAGCGGGAAGCTTGCCTTTTGCGGCGACGACTTTTCCGATCGCTTGGCGAGACGCGCCTTTTCTGATGACGCAGCTAGCACCGCCAGTCTTCTCCGCCGCGTGCCCGAACAGGGTCAGCCGATACTCTTCCGCGATCGATTGCCACCGGGAGCGAACTGTTTGGGCGGGGGCTGGTGGTGAACCTCGATGGGCCGTAGCGAATATCGCGATCAAGCCTGCGCGCGCAGAGGCGTCACCGCCGAGAGCCTGCCCGTAGCCGGACCACCGATAGTCCTTAGGGTCGTCGACGAGACCGGCGCGAACGGAGTTCAGATCGATATAGCAAGCGACCGTGCGTAAGCTGGTTGCGGAATTCTCCACCAGCACACTGCGGTAGCGAGCGTCCCACAGCGTGCCGCTGCGGTTGCGGTTTTGGTTGTACCAGATCGAGAAGCGCTGCTTGAGCTCCTTGACGAAAACCGCCAGGTCGCCAATTCGACTGAGGTAGCGTTCGATGATTTTATCAGCGGCTCCATCATGCCCACCCGCTCGCAGATCCGAGATCTCGGCGGCGATCTGCGTGACTTGTCGTTGGGTATAGATAATTCTCAGATGCTGATAGAAGCGTTCACTATCCGCCGACAGCTCATCACGCAATTGCCCGGCGGACGGAGTGGAAATGCGAATTAGCAGATGAAAGTGATTCGAAAGGCAGCACCAGGTCAAAATTTCAATCCCGCAGAACCGCGCCATCCTCCGCAACATTTTACCAAATTGTTCTCGCTCCGCGGGGCCGAGCAGATAGTCCTGTCCAGCGATCCGACTGATCACATGGTAACAATTGGAATCGTGCCATCCAAGTAAACGAGGCGTATGCATCCGTTCATTATAGAGAAAGTATCATCGAGTGCAACATTAAATAGGCTGGTTATTCTTACGAAGGTACGAAGGAGTAGAATAGAATAGAAGAGAAGAGGAGGGAAGACGAGTGGCCCCATAGAATAATGCCAGCCGGGGCATGCGCCCGCCGGTGCGGGGCGCTGTTGACAGCTCAATCGGAGCTCCGCACTTCCATCACTTCCATAGTGAGGCGCCGATTGGTGATTGGTAACACACTACACTACAACAGCGCGGCGATGGTCTAGGGCCAATCCCGCGGCTGTGCTCCGATCCCGGCGCCGATTGTCGACGGCACCCGACGGTGACGGAATCGAGGGACGTTTTTTACCGCTTTGTTGTGCGAATGGCTACGGTCGGAAATTTACGTAGTCGAGCCCGGCTACCGTGGTTTCGACGGAGGGAATGCTTTCCAACAATTCACCGATCGGGTCCCACTTTGCGGTGATCAGGGCATCGCGGGCGGATTCGACGATGTCGACGTCCAAGCTATCAGCGCCGAAGATCACCTTGCGGTTATCGATATCGACGCGGACTTCGAGTGTGGGATCCGCTGCAATGGCGGCGCTGAGGGCATTGATATTCTCGCGAGTTGTGGTCACGCAGGGGACTCCTAGAGTGGTGCAATTGCCGAAGAAAATTTCCGCGAAACTCTCCGCGACGACGGCGCGAATGCCGTACCGATAAAGTGCCTGTGGGGCGTGCTCTCGGGAACTGCCGCAACCAAAGTTTACGCCGCTAAGCAGAATAGATGCGCCTTTGAATCGCTCGTCGTTGAGCGGGTGCGTTTTTTCATTGCCGTCAGCATCGTAGCGGACGTCGTAGAAAAGATAATCGCCGAGTCCGTCAAAGGTGACGCACTTCATAAACCGCGCGGGGATGATGCGATCGGTGTCGATGTCGGAGCCGGGTACGTAGACGGCGGTTCCGGAGACGGAGGTAATTTTATCCAATGCCATTTTGAAAGGTGGTAAAAGTAAAGCTGATTGCGATCAAGTCTTCCAAGATCAGGCGACGGCGGGCTGGCTCTTGCTGACTTCGAATACCTCGCGGGCATCGCTGACCCGTCCGGTAACGGCGGCAGCGGCGACCATAACGGGTGACATGAGGATGGTGCGACCGGTCGGGCTGCCTTGACGACCCTTGAAGTTTCGGTTGCTGGAACTCGCGCAAAGTTGGTCGCCGATGAGTTTGTCGGGATTCATCGCCAGACACATCGAGCAGCCCGCTTCGCGCCATTCGAATCCGGCGGCTTCAAAAACTTTGTCGAGACCTTCTTTCCTGCACATCACATCGACGATCTGCGAGCCGGGCACGGCGATCGCTTTGACACCTTCGGCGACGCGGTGGCCGGGAAGGTACTTCGCCACTTCGCGAAAATCTGAGATCCGGCCGTTGGTGCAACTGCCGATGAATGCCACGTTGATCGGCGTGCCTTTGATCGGCGCACCGGCATCGAGCTTCATGTATTCCAGGGCTTCGGTGATTGAGACGCGTATGTCATCGCTGGCGGCATCAGCAGGATCGGGAATGTTCTCGTCGATGAACACGCCGTGATCGGGACTTATGCCCCAGGTCACTGAAGGGGCGATATCTTCGGCGCGAATATTGACGACATCGTCGTATGCGCAGTCGGGATCTGAAGCGACGGTTCTCCACGATGCCACAGCGGCTTCCCACTCGGCCCCTCTGGGGGAGTAGTTTCGACCTTCGAGGTAGTCGAAAGTCTTCTGGTCAGGATTGACGTAACCGCAACGTGCACCGCCCTCGATCGACATGTTGCAAACGGTCATGCGTTCTTCCATGGAAAAATGATCGAACAGCTCGCCGCCATATTCGTAAGCGTAGCCAATGCCGCCCTTGGCCCCGAGCAGTTTAATGATATGCAGGACGACGTCTTTAGCGTAGACGCCCGCCAGCAGTTCGCCGTCGACGTTGATGCGGCGCACTTTCAGCTTGGTCATCGCCATCGTCTGAGTGGCGAGCACGTCGCGGATTTGCGTGGTGCCGATGCCAAAAGCGATTGCGCCGAAGGCTCCGTGGGTGGCAGTATGGGAATCCCCACAGGCAATCGTAGATCCGGGCTGGGTGATGCCTTGTTCTGGTCCGACGACATGGACGATGCCCTGCTGGCCGGATGCAATGTCGAAATAGGTGACGCCAAATTCTTCCGTGTTTTTGCGCAGCTCGGTGATCATGGCGTCGGCCAGAGGATCGGCAAAAGGTTGTTCGCGCTGATCAGTGGGCACGATGTGATCGACGGTGGCGAAGGTGCGATGCGGATATTTCACCGTCAGACCAAGGTCACGAAGCATACCGAACGCTTGCGGGCTCGTGACTTCGTGAATCAGGTGCGTGCCGATCAGAAGTTGGGTTTGTCCGTTCGAAAGGGTGCCAACTACGTGGGCATCCCAGACTTTTTGAAAAAGATTGCGGCTCATCATTTACTGAGGTTAGGCGCTACGGAGTAGGCTAGATGCCCCACCGTTGCGGGCTGGGATCATAGCATAGCTTGTTGCCACCCGGTAATGGAAAGTCGCCGCAAGAATCACGGGACTTGATCTATTGGCGATACTTGGCTAAGCAGGGGTGTCCAATTAACCACAAACCGGTAACGACCTTATGAAACTGAACAATACTTTTATTTCCACTCTCGCCTGCGCCTTTGCAGTCATCGGCCTAGCTCTCTTCAGCGTAAGCTGTGAAAAAGACGCCGGCGACAAAGCTGAAGACGCGATGGAAGAAGCTGGTGACGCTGCTGGCGATGCTGCTGAAAAAGCTGCGGATGCCGCTGAAGACGCCACCAACTAAGCATCTAGATCATTTCGGGCTCCGCCTGAAATAAGCCTTAAACGCTCGTCAGTTTTACTGGCGGGCGTTTTTTTGGTACCAAATGGAGTTCGACGAATCGTCTGAATCGGGCATAGATTCACCAATCTTTACCGGAAAGACGCTTGAAAGTTTTTAAAAATTCGTTATCAGGTACCTGTAAGGAAGAAATCCATACCCATACTGAATCCAAAATATCATGAAAATTACTATCAAGTCCCTCGCTACCGCATTCACTCTAGTCGGCCTGTCGCTGTTTGTCGTTAGTTGCGACACCGCAGTAGAGGACGCAGCGGATGATGCAGCTGAGAACATGCGCGATGCTGGTGAAGCAAAGGCCGATGCCGCTGAAGACAAAGCCGATGCAATCCGCGATGGCGCTGAGAAGAAAGCTGACGCGATCGAAGAAAAAGCGACCGATGCGACCGAAGAAACTGCTGAAAAATCAGCGGAAGCCACTCGTGATGCCGCTGAAAAAACCGCAGATAAAGTCGAAGACGGCGCGGACGCAACTCGTGACGCCGCTGAGAATGCTGCAGACAAACTTGAGGAGGCGGCCAAAGACCAATAGTCCTTCTCGGCTATAACTTAGTTATTCAAATGCCCGCCAAGTTTTTCTTGGCGGGCATTTTTCGTTAAAAGTTTTGCTGATCTTTTGTCGACCCCTGCCAAGATCACGTATAGGATACCGGCCCAGTTATTCAGGGAGAATCTTGTGATTGATACGATCGCCCAACCAAAAGAAATTGAAATAATATGAAGACTACCGAAATCAAAATTACCCGGGCGTTCGCGATTCTCGCAGCATCTGCGGCTTTCGCCTTTGCTAACATCAGTTGTGAAAAAGCCGACGATCATGACCACGATCATTCGGGACACGATCACGATCACGCTGAAGAAGCTGCGGAAGCAGCGGCTGAGGACGTCGAAAAAGCCGGTCAGGAAGCTGCTGACGCTCTGAAAGACGCCGGTGCCGCTATTGAGGAAAAGGCCGATAAAGCCGCTGAGGCTGTCAAAGAAGCTGGTGCTGCTGCTAAAGACAAAGCCGCTGAAGCTGTCGAAGCCACCAAAAAGGCTGCGGTTGATGCCGGTGCGGCTGCCAAGGATGCCGCCACTGATGCCGTCAACAAGGGCGCCGCTGCTGTTGAAGAAGGCGCTGCCAAGGTCAAAACCGCAACGGAATGATAACCAGGCAGGCATGCAGGTAGGGCGGATTTTTCCCGCTCGCCAATTTCAGAAACGCTCGTCGGTTCGCCGGCGAGCGTTTTTTTGTGGCGTTGATCGGCAGGATTGTATCAAATGCATTTCCTTGGCTCTGCGATTGCGCGTTGGCGATCTTGTGCTTGGTTTGCGGTCCGCCTAGTTTCCTCGCGTCGGGTCGGACCTGCGCTTTAGATTCGCTGCCGGTGTAGTCAGGTTCGTCATCATGAAATTTGCTCTTTTCGGAGATATCCACGCCAATCTAGAAGCGTTGGAAGCCGTTATGCTCGACGCGGCAGAGCGCGGCTGTACGGACTTTGTCTGCATCGGAGATATCGTTGGTTACAATGCCAACCCGTCGGAGTGTCTGAAGGTGGTGAGGGACATGGGCTGTCCTGCGGTGCGGGGTAACCACGATGAAGAGGCCGCGTCGGATGCTCCTTTGGAAGGGCTCAATCCGCTCGCCAAGCATGCGCTCAGTTGGACCCGCGAACAACTTTCGGACGAGGAGCGAGAGTGGCTGCGCAACATGAAGCTGGTGCGTAATGTCCGCGATTTCACGGTAGTCCACGCCACGCTCGATACACCGGGCAACTGGGGCTACGTGACCAACAAGTTCGATGCCATGGCGAGCTTCAGTTATCAGTTCACGCCGCTATGTTTCTACGGGCACACGCATACGCCCAAGATCTATGTGAAGTCGGACTCGGTTGAGGCGCTGGACGAGATGAGCACCAAGATTCAGTTGGGCCGGAAGTATTTCATCAACATTGGCAGTGTCGGTCAACCGCGTGACGGCGACTGGCGTTCCTCGTATGCGACCTACGATATTGAGAGCCAGCAGGTCGAGATTCATCGGCTTGAGTACGATTTGCAGACGGCGCAGAGGAAAATTCTCGCCGCCGGTCTTCCAGAGATGCTCGCCAGCCGCCTCGCCGTTGGCAAATAGGAGGCAGGCCTGCTGGGCTGATTGATTCCCGGACCACTATCGCAGCGCTGTGAAGATCGACCTCAGAGCGTTTGGCGAGGCCGGGAAAAAAATTCTCGTCATCAAACCGAGTTCGCTCGGCGATGTGATTCACACCTTACCCGCGGTCGCGGCTCTGTCGAAAGCGGCGCCTGGTGCCTCGATCAGTTGGTTGGCAAATACCGAGTGGGCTCCCTTACTGGGCGGTCATCCGGCGCTCGATCGGGTGATTGAATTTCCGCGACGTGAATTCCGAGGCTGGAGTCAGACCGCTCGCGCCGAACAATGGGCGAGAACGACCATCGGAGATTTGCGGCCCAATTTGGCGCTCGATTTTCAGGGGCTGCTGCGTAGTGCGTTGCTGGCGCGATCGTCGGGTGCGGAGCATATCGTCGGCTTCACCCGTAGTCGCGAAGGTGCGTCACAATTCTATCACGATCGTGTCGACATCGCCGATTGGGATCACTTGCACGCGGTCGATCGCTATCTGCGGTTGGTGACCTCGCTGACGACAGGGCATGGGCGAGGGGATCCTGGCGGCAACCTCGCTGAACCGACTTTCGACCTGCCCGATGGTGATCCTGTCGATTGCGGCGGCGACACCGCGATGGAAGCCGTGCTGGAGAAACAAAAATTTGTAGTCCTGCATCCGTTCTCCCGCGGCAGGAGAAAGTCGCTTTCAACTCAGGAAGTGGTTCGCTTTTGCGAAATCCTCGATCCGCACCCGGTGTTGATCATCGGCTCCGACGCACGAGAATTTTCACCGTCCTTACCCGGCAATGCCTTCAATCTACTCGGCCGAACGACGCTCAGCCAACTTATCTGGGTGCTGCGGCGTAGTCGTTGGACGGTCAGCGTCGATAGCGGCCCGATGCACCTCGCCGCAGCGCTCAGCGATCGATTGCTGGCAATTCACACGTGGTCAAATCCGCGCATCGTCGGTCCATGTAGAAAAAGAGCATGGGTCTGGCGCGACGGCTTTCTCGGTCGTGTTGGCGACATTGCGCCCGATCAATTTCCCGAACGACGACGGCATGCCCGAGCGATAACTAGCCGCAGCGAGGCAGATGATGCCGATCTACTGCAACTCAACGCGATCGACATGATCGGCGCATTTGTCGCCGATCAAATGATGGATCCGGCACCTTAGCTTTCGAGTTGAGGCAAGACTTGGGCGACACTCTCTTTGAGCTCTTTGCCTGGCTTGAATTTTACCACGGCACGCGCCGGAATCGGGACTGCAACGCCCGGATTGTTAGGGTTACGCCCCACTTTTGCTTGAGTTTTCTTGACCTGAAAGGCGCCGAAATTGCGCAGTACCACCTCGTCGTTCTTCGCGAGGCTTGAGGTGATGTTGTCGATCATGCCTTGGACAACCGACATGACCTGATGCTGAGTGAGGCCCGTTTGGTTGCTGAGTTTTACGACAAGATCGCGTTTCGTGATAGTGGCCATGAGATACTCTAGAGGTAAAGGGGATTGTGATAATGTTAGTGAATCTAGACAGGATTAGCATTGTCCAATTGCCTGACGCTAATCTGCCCAAAAAGCTTACAATGACATCTCAGCGATGCCGCCAGATAAGCAAAAAGCAGGCCAAGTGAAGCCTGCTGGAGCGTAAAAGATGCGGGCATACCTCGGCGATGCAACCTAATCTTTGAAAATACTAACTGAAAAGCTCAACAACCACCGATTACGTCAAGAGTGGTGCGAAAATGCTGTTTGGTAAGTGACGCTAAAATTTCGCTGCCATGTTTAGCGACTATGCATTTTGCAACATCGCGTACAGCAATCGAAGCTCCCCTTGGCAGGTCGTTTTCGAGGGCCAGTTCAGCAGACTTGTGACGTAGCCAGTCGATAAAAGCTTCGCGGGCGAGTATCGAAGCCGCGGCGACCGCCACGTCAGATTCAGCCTTGGTTTTCTGATCGATCTGAATACTTTTTCCCTTAGTTTGCAGCGCTTTTTCCAGCACCTTTGGATTGGCGAATTGATCGCTCAAGGCGCGCGGACAGTCAGGGCGTCGGGCCAGCAGATTTTCGATTACCTGAGCATGCCCCCACGCGAGCAGGCGATTCAAGTTATCGAAGCTGGCGTGCATTTCATTGTAGCGGGATGGCCCGATCACAATGACATCATGTAAGGCGCCGGGAACTTTTCGAATGGCGGCCGCCAAATCGCGAATTCTTTTGTCCGAGCCAATGCGTTTGCTGTCCATGATGCCGACCTCTCGCAAGGCGCGGGCGATGTCAGCATCGACGTAGACCCCGGCGATGACCAACGGTCCGAAAAAATCGCCCTTACCACTCTCGTCGATGCCAAAGTGCGGCGCATACATTTCCGGTTCGAGGATTTCTTCGTAGCCGAGCCGAGCCTCGCCGAGAATCTCCGGCTCGAGCGTAAATCGAACGAAGTCACCCGTTTCCTTGCCCTGCACCAACACCTTCGGGCCCTTTTCGTAGACCGTGACGTTGAGCTTGCCGAGCGCCGCTGAGAAAATCGAGTAGGGCTTTTCCTTGAATTCAAAGCCCCGCTCCTGCAACAGTTCGCGCAGTCGCTGCGCTTGCTCGTCGTTCACCGCAGCAGTGTAAGTCGTTGGGTCGGCCATTTCGAAAGAAGGTTAGAAAAACCACCACGAAACCCATGCCGTCCACCGACAAATTTGCGCTTGAAGCCGAAACCGCAGTAACGGCGACATTGAAGCCGCCGCAGGAGCGCGAACCGCTGGCCGAGAGCCAGGCCTTCGCCGCTGCGCTGGTGGCCTGGTTTGAGGCCGAGGGCCGCGATTACCCTTGGCGTCGAACCCGTGACCCCTATGCCGTGCTGGTTTCCGAAGTCATGCTTCAGCAAACTCAGATCGCGACCGTGCTTGGCAAACACTACTATGAGCGCTGGCTGGAAGCCTTTCCCGATGTCGAAACGCTTGCGGCTGCTGACCAAGCCGAGGTATTAAAAGCTTGGGAGGGCCTTGGCTACTACCGCCGCGCACGCAATCTTCAGGCGGCCGCATGCAGTGTAATCGAAGATTTCGATGGTAATTTTCCACGCACCGCAGACGAAATCCAAAAGCTACCCGGCGTCGGCCGTTATACCGCTGGAGCTGTCGCGAGCTTCGCCTGTGGCGAGGCGGCACCGATCGTCGATGGCAATATCGCTCGAGTGCTGGCGCGAATTTTTGACTATCACCAGGAAATCGACCGGGGGCCAGGCCAGCGTCAACTTTGGGAGTGGGCGGAGGCCCTGTTGCCCGATGCCAAAACGGCTCGAGCCTATAATTCTGGACTGATGGAGTTGGGGCAGACAATTTGCCGAAAAGCCGCGCCAGCGTGCCATCGGTGCCCGGTGGCCGAGTTTTGTGCGAGTCAGGATCCCTCAAAACTGCCACGGAAGAAAGCTGCCGTGAAAATCGAGAAAGTCGTCGAGATAGCCGCATTTGTGTTCGATGCCGACCGCGGAGTGCTGCTCGAGCAGATCCCGGCAGGGGAGCGGCGCGAAGGACTCTGGCGTCTGCCGCTCCTGCAGATACCACCGCCTACACCGACCACCGTGCTATTGCGCAGCCACTACGGCATAACCCGCTATCGGGTCGAATTGATCGTCTATCAGGCCAGTATCGCCCAACTGGAATCGGCCCAGCTCGCTCAACGATCACTGCCTTGCCAGCCCGAGCCCGAGCCCGAGCCCGAGGCGGGTACTCGGCCGCGTCCTGAAGATGCGCAAATCCTGAACCGCGAATGGTTCGGCGGCGACTGTCTGGAAAAGATCGCTATGCCGTCCCCCTATCGCAAGGCCATCAACGCCCTGCCTCGCTGACGCCCTGACGCCGATGCGCGTCCAGTCGGAGACTTGACGGCGTTTGGCAAACCGGTCGAATTCCACCAAATCCAATGAGTCCATCGATAAGAATAAGCAGCCTAATAATAAATTGCTTTTGATCTGAAGGAGCTTGGGAACCGTTGTGCTCTGCTGGGGCTCGACGGATGCAGCGACGGATGCAGGGTGAGATTATTTCACTGCAATGACGCAAGTTCTTACAGCTGAAGGCGACTAGTGAGTGTCTCGAATGCCGGTTTAGGCTATCGTGAGAAGATCGTGAACCTTTGAACTGGCTCCAATTATGAAAATTCCAATGCACTATCAACTTCGCCATATCACCGCCGCACTTGCCGTGTGCGCGGTCGTGTCCCTGACCCATTGCAATGCCAACAATAACGCTTCGACTGACGGCGATGCTGCAAAAAGCGAGGCCCCGGACCAAGCAGCGTCTGCCGAGCCGGCGAAAAAGTTGGGCAAAAAAGAGGCTGCGGCGGACGCCGGCAAGCCGATCGCGGTCGCCGCTGCCGATTTTGGAAAATTCATCGAAGCTGCCGAGGGCGTTGTTTTGGTCGACTTCTGGGCTGAGTGGTGCCAGCCGTGCCACATCATCGCTCCCGAGGTCGAAAAAGTGGCCGGCAAATACTCCGGTCGTGTACAAGTGGTAAAAGTCGACCTCACCGAAGATCCCGGTGATGACTTTTCTGAAAAATACGGCATCGATTTTCTGCCGACTGTGCTTATTTTCAAAGACGGTAAATCTCAGGGGAATTTGGTCGTCAACGGTCGCCCGATGCCTGACGCGGCGGGCATCAGTGCCGCTCTCGACAAGCAACTCTAAGGTGGGCCGACAGGGCGCAAATCAGCAGGTGAAGCATGCGGTTCGGCCATTGCGCAGGTCGGGGGAGTGCAGCATAGTGGGACCACTCGCCGCTGGCGCGGAAGCGGTTGCCTGAGCGCGCGAGTCGACACGACTGCCATGCTCACCGTTCTAAAAATCAAAAACCTCGCTCTGGTCGATGACTTGACTTGGGAAGTCGGCCCTGGATTGGTCGGCGTGACTGGTGAAACGGGCGCCGGCAAGTCGATGATTGTCGGCGCGCTGAAGCTCATCCTTGGTGAGCGGGCGAATCACGATTTGGTGCGCAACGGTGAGACCAGTTGCACAGTCGAAGCCGTGTTTGAACTGACGTCGAATCTTGACGGGATCAATCACCTTCTTGACGACGCCGGGCTCGAGCCCTGCGACGGCAACACGCTGGTCCTCAAGCGCGTGTTCAGCAGTTCCGGCGGCAACCGCCAATTTATCAACTGCTCGCCCGCGACGTTGGCCATTCTCAAGCAGCTCGGCGACATCCTCGTTGATCTCCACGGGGCGCACGAACATCAGTCGCTTCTCTCGCAGGAGCGCCAGCTGGCGATGCTCGATGCTTATGCTAACTGTGAAAAGCAGCGCCAGCAGTATCGCGACGCTTATCACGCGTGGCAGACTGCCCGGACTGAGGTCAATGACTGCCTGAACGCTGAGCGTGCCAACGAGCAGGAGATCGATCTGCTGCGTTTTCAGGTGGAGGAAATCGAGGCCGCCGACCTCGACGCTGCCGAATTGGCTGAGCTGGAAAATCGCTACGAGCGCGGTCGCAACGGTAGTCGTTTGAGCGATGCCGCCAACGAAGGTCTCGGCCATCTGTCGAGCGAAGTTCTTGCCGGTCTCAGCAAAGTTCAAAAGGCCTTGCGCGAACTTGAGCGTCTCGATCCGCACACGGTCGAGATCACTGCGGGATTCGATTCCGCTCAGGTCGAACTCGAGGAACTCGAACGCGCGCTCAGCGACTACGCGGAGGATCTCGAAGTCAATCCCGCGGAGTTCGCCGAGATGGAGCATCGCATCGATCAGCTGGAAACGTTGAAGCGGAAATACGGAGCTACGATTGAAGACGTGATCGATTTCGGAGTCAGGGCAAATAACCGACTGGCACGGATCGATGGTCGCGACGAGGAGCTCGAACGCCTCGAAGCAGTCGCTAAGGAAGCACGTGAAAGTCTCAATGGCGCTGGCGCAACGCTTGCCAAAAAGCGCCGCATCGCCGCTCCACGTCTCGCCAAAGAAATCGCCCGGCATCTCGAAGACCTCGGCTTCAAGCAGTCGAAGTTCGACGTCTCGCTGGCCGCGCAGGACAATCCCAGCGCACGCGGATTGGAGGAGGCCGATTTTCTATTTTCCCCCAACCCTGGCGAACCGCCGAAGCCATTGCGTGTTATCGCCTCGAGTGGCGAGATGTCACGCGTCATGCTTGCGGTGAAGAGCGCCCTCGCTCAACAGGATCAGATTCCGCTGATGGTTTTCGATGAAATTGACGCCAACGTCGGTGGCGAGATCGCTGGAGCCGTCGGCCGCAAAATGGCCTCGCTCGGAAAGCAGCACCAAGTGGTAGCTATTACGCACATGCCTCAGGTTGCTGCTCTGGCCCATTGCCATTACGTTGTGGCTAAAGAATTTAGCAACGACACCACCCGCTCGACGCTGTGCCATGTCGAAGGCGAAGCTCGCGTCGCTGAGTTGTCGCGAATGCTCGGTGGTGGTGGTGATTCCGCCAAAGCTCTTGCCGAATCGATGCTCGAAGCAGCGTCGGCATGAGCGGCAAAAATGAATTTCACCGAACGACTGAAACGATGAATCGCGAAGACTGCCCAGCGACCAAGTCATGGTCGATGCTGTCGATGACGATCGCACTGGCGATTGCGGCGGTTATGTTCCCGGTGATTGCCCAGGATGCTGAGCCGAAAGAAAAGTTAGCTGCGGAAACGTCAGAATGGTCGGCGACGGATACCAAGTTGGCAAACCACTACCTGAGCCTGCTGATGGCGACGCCGGAGTACGGCAGCGTGCTCGATTTGCTTTGGGCCTTGTACGAAAAACGCGAATCGATCCCGCTGCTTTTGCAGTATATCGGTGGCGCCGCGGAGAGCGATGAGGAGGGCACGGCGAAACTTCTGTATGCTCATCTACTGCGCAAAAATGGCGACGATGATGCGGCGCAGGATCGCTACTCGCAGGTACTCGATCTTCAGTCGGAAAATATTCACGCTCTGCGCGGTGCTGCGGAGATGGCGGAATCGGCAGGCAAATCGGCCAAGGCGCAGTCCTATTACAATCGACTGATCCCGCTGTTACCCTTGCCGGATCGCGACGGCGCTGAGATGCGCATGCGCAAGGCGGGATTGTTGAAAGAGCTTGGCCAGATCGACGAGGCGGTTGGACTGTGGCTGGAGGTTTTGGCCGCGTTTCCTGAGGACATCGGTCTGCGTGCGGAGGTGGTCGGGCTTTTGCTGGAAGCGAATCGAGTCGAGGGGGCGGTGCAGGTGTTGCGCGAAATGATGACCACCGACGATCCGGAGCTGAAGGTGTTTGCCTTGCAGGAGCTGAATCGGCTTTACGAGTTCGTCGGCGATTTCGACGGGGCGTCGAAGGCGGCCCACGAGGGCATGGCACTAGCACATTTTAAACATCACATTTACGCCGATTTTTTCGGACGTCTGGTGCGCCTCCACGAGCGTTTCGGTCGTCTGCCTGAATTGGAAAAAGAACTGGTGGCACGGGCCGATCAACAAGCTCCGACCGAACAGGCGGTTTATGGGTTGGTTGAGTTTTTCGGGCTGACTGCGAATCCTAAGGAGCGCGAAATATGGCTGGCGCGGTTGGTCGACCTGGTGGGGAGCAATCCTGTCTACCGCTCGGAACTGGCCTACGCGCAGATCGAGAATGACCACTACGAAGCAGCGGCCAAGACGGTTGACCAATTGCTCGCCAGTAATCCGAGCGGTGAGACGCCGTTGCCTCTGTTGTTGCTGCGCACTCGCATCGAATTAAATCTGAACGGCAAGGCATCGGCGGCGGAAATTTTGCAGCGCTTTATCGACGAGGCGAAACCAAATGCCGAATCGCTGCGCAAGGTGCTGACGTTCAGCCGGGAAAATTATCTCGATGGCGTGGTCGAGTCGCTGTTGCGCGGACCGTTGGCCAACGAAGAATTGATCGCTAAGGACGACGCGCCAAGTGCGGTCCGGCTGGCGGCCTTTTTGCGCGAGCGCGGTCGAGTCAAACAGGCTAGGGAAACGCTGGAAGAGTATGTCGCCGAAGCGGGTGACGACAAGCGCCGACGTTTGCAGAGACTGGAGCATATTGCTCTGGCCTATCGGGAGATGGACATGCTCGACGAGTCGTTGGCCGCGATCAACGAAGCGATCGAATTGGAGCCGGACAACTTGCCGCTCGCAGTGCAGCGAGCGGAGATCGAGGTCGCGCAGGGTAACGTCGACGCGGCGGTGACTACCTACCAGTCGGTGTGGGTTCGCACTGAGACCATCGATGACAAGACGGAGATCGATCAGCGTCTGTTCAGTTTGTTGCGTGGGTTGAGCGATGAAAAATTTGAAGAAGCACCGAAACAGCCGCCGTTGGGTTCGTCGCCGGCAACGATGGCTCAGTTCCGCCGCAAGATGGCCGAGGCGACCAACAACCCGACTCGCATCGGAGGCGGCGTGGGATTTTCTGAAGAGACTGCGCCGCAGGCCTTGCTGGATTTCTATCAGCGCATTCGCAAGGTCGCCAAGGATGAGCCGACGGTGGCGAATCGCTATCGCGTCGCCTGGTGGGCGTTTCGGCAGCAGGATCACCAGGAGATGTATCATCAGTTGTCGGGGCTGCACGATCCCGATAAGCCGGTGGTCGAAGCGGAGAAGTTGATGCTGGAACTTGCCGAGCAGACTGAGAACACGCTGTTGATGGCGCGTCAGCTGGAGCTGTTGGCGAAGATCGACAAAGACAATGAACTCGAGTATCGCCAGCGTTGGGCGGAGGTGCGGTTTAACCTTGGCTACGAGGACGAGGCAGTGCGGCTGTTGCAGGAGTTGGCTAAAAATCCGGAGGCTAGTCTGGGCACGCTGAAATCGCTGGCGGCGGTCTATCAGGCGCAGGGGCGGAAGCAGGATCAGGTAGGCGTCTGGCGGCGGGCTTATTCGCGCGGCAACATTTTTGAGAAGCGCCGGGTCATCAAACAGTTGACCAATACGCTGCTCGAACTCAATGAGCCGAGCGAGGCGCTGAAGGTGCAGATGGACCTGATTCGTCAGGAGACGGACATTGTTCAGAAGCGCAAGCATTTCGACGCGCAGTTGTCGCTGGCGAACCGTCAATATCTGCTCGGGGAATTGCTCAACACTTACACTGAGCTCGCACAGAAGTCGCCGTTCGACCATTTTTATCCGGAGGCGCTGGCGGGCATTCATCGCGAGATGGGCGACATGGAGGAGGCGTTCAAGGCGATGAAAAAAGCTTACTACATGTCGGGTGAAGATCGCGATTTGCTCGCCAAGCTCGGCGCGATGGCGGGCCAGACGAGTAACTTGAAGTCGGCGATTTACTATCGACGCCAGTTGATCGCTCACAATGACGACGAGACCGATGTCGAAAGCTGGAAATCGCTGGCTGACATGCTCGAGCGCGATTTGCGGGTGCGTGAGGCCGACCAGATTCGTCGGCGGTTGGAGAGCAAGTTCGCGCAGGACGCCGATTTTTTGAAATCGATGGCCGAGCACTATCAGCGCACCGGGCAGGGCCACTCGGCGGCGCGCGTTCTTGAGGAGCTGGTGCGCTTGCGACCGTGGGATGCGACCGCACAGTTGGAGCTCGGGTTGCTGCGCCGTGAGGCTGGAGATCTCACCGGAGCACTGGCGGCTTTTGAGCAAACCATCGATGCCACCAAGGAGTCGGCGCTGTCGGCAGCGGAGCGAAATTTTGAGTATTTACCGATCATCGATGGCGGCTGGTATTCGGGGGTCGGCACGCGACCGGCGGACGGGGGGTTGTCGAACATCGTGCGTGGTCTGCAGGACTATCGCTACGCACCGCTGGACTTGCAGGAAACGCTGCTCACCTACTTTCGCCGCCCGCATCCGGAGTTCCATCGCGTGCCTCGTGGCGATGCCTTTGTTCGACTGCGGGCGATTGAAGAGGCGGCCCGACTGACGGAACTCGGTGTCGGTATCGAGTTAGAGCCGGGCGAGCCGGAGCCGACGGCGGTGCAGATCGAAGACGCTCGCGATCAGTGGGTGCGACGTTGGGATCTGCCGGGTGAGAACAGTCTTACTGAACGTCTCTGGGCGTTTTATCATGTCGGCGACTATCTCCGGTCGCACCGCATGTTGCGCGAGGTCATGCTGCCGGTGAACAAATCCACCGATCAATTTGAGTATCTCTTGCTCAGCTTGCGCATGGGACAGCACGAGGCGGTGATCGATTGGTTGAAGGAAAACAGCGACGCCAGTTCGGACGATTTCTCCGAAGTGACCACGCTACCGCTCATCGTCGCTTTCCTTTTGCTGCGCGAAGACGACGCATCGTTGTCTGAGGAAGCGCTGCGTGAATTGGTGGGTGCCTTGTCTGCTTCGCCTCGAGTTTTGCAGCATCTCGTCGATCAGCTGGCGCAAAGCAGTCGCAACGTCGGCGCGTTTCGACTGGCAGTGATCGAGGCTGAATTGCGCCCCGAGCAACTCGATATGGATGATTGTTATCGGGTGTCTAAATTGGCGCATCGGCTTGGGCTCGATGATGAGCGTTTGTCGTGGCTGGATCGTGCGGTGGAGGTGGCGTCTCTTCGCTCGGTGCAAAGCTTTCGCGTTTTTTCCGATGGGTGGATATTGCCGGCGAGCTATTTCCAAGTTGCCGCGGAATACTTTTCGCTGCTCGATAAGGCGGACGAGCGTGAGGCAGTGCGAGGTCGCATGATTGCTGCGGTGGCATCATCCCTCGGATTTAATGCGGATGCTTTGCTCGAGGCCGAATTGCTGCTTGCGTATGCAGCGGGCGACGGCGAGAAAGGCACCAAGGCGCTGGCGCGGCTGATGGCCAATCGCGCCTCTGGATCGCGACCGCGGGCGGAGACTGAGAGTGGTCGCGACCTTTACCTGCGCGACTTCTGGATGAGGTCGGAACGAATCGTCAACCAACTGGCACTTTCTCTGCCCAATAACGTTTCGCCGGCGGCCTACCACGCTGCTTTTCGACCGATGGAATTGCTGGCGCCGAGCGGTGACGAAGATGCCGACGGCGAATACGAGCAATTCGAGATCGCGCGGTTTGCCTGGCTGCTGGAGGGGATGAGCCTACCCGAGCGTCAGTGGCGGGTGCCGCTTTTTGCGCAATTTTTGCATGGTGACAATAGCGAAATCGAGCTGATTCACACGCTCGAATCACGCGGATTTTACGCCGATGTTGAGCCCCTTTATCATCGATTGATTCAGGACGATCCCGACGACTTCACGCTGGTGCGTGGGTTTTTTCAGGCGTGTCGCGAGGCCAAAGATTACGAGTCGGCACTCGACCTTTTGAATCGTTATCTTGGTGATGAGTTGCCGCGCTCGCCGGGCATGACCAATGCTTACCTGATCGGTGAGCATGCGCATTTTCTTGAGATGGCGCGCGACACTGAACAACTGACCAGCTACGCGCAGTCGCATCCACTCCAGAAAGCCGTGCCGGCGATAAAGAAAGCGGCTCCGGCACCGGGTCGGGCTCGGGCGCCGGCTCCCGTTTCTCCGATAGTGGTTGCTCCTTCGCCCTCGGGTATAGTTTTGCAGCCGGCGGGGGCTGGTGATGCTGCGCTGCTCGCCGAGGTCGATTGGTCAGGAGCTTATCACGTGGCGTTGGCGCGAGTGCATGAATCCCGCGGCGAAAAGGATGCGGCGTTGCGCGTCTATCAACACCTTCTTCAGTTGGATACGATCGATCTCGAGAGTCGTCTGCGGGCGGTTTCTCTGCTGATTGAAAAAGGTGACTCAGAATCTGCTCGATCGTGGTTGGCCGGTATCGCTTTTGACCGGGTGCAGCCGGGTGCTGAGGCGGATGCACTGCGACATTTTGTGAAGCTGACCGCTGAATCCGAGTCTCGCGATCTCGAGAAGCTGGGTGAACTGGCTCGTACTGCTCTCGACTACGCTGACCCGAATCTGACCGTCGACGTCGCGACGGCGCTGCACGATGCCGGACTTCGCGAGGAAGCGGAAAGCATGTTGTTGCTGGAAGCGCGCAAGGCTGAACAACCTGCCGAACGCTCGAAGCTACTGCTCGATCTGATCGAAATGCGTCTCGCTGCTGGAGCTGGTGATGGTCACTTTTCGGCAGTGGCAGATTCGGTAGCAGTGTTGTTGGGGACGCTCACGGCAGATGATTCTTCAGCGGAAGCGTGGCTCGGTCTGGTGCGGAAATTTGCGTCGCGCGACGTCGACGGTTGGCGCGGCGGCTTGCAGGCGATCGCCGATCGTCGAGGCGGTAAGCAACCCAGTCTTGTGGCGGCAGCGAATATCAAGACGGGTGACAGAGCGCCCCTGGATCTGGCCTTGGTGATATCAATGCTGGCGGGCGATGCGCCGGATGCTGTGGCGGCGAGTGAATGGCTCAATCCTCGGCGCTGGTCGACGGCGGGCCTCGAACTGGCAGCCTTGGCCCTGACAGAAGACCAGAAGATCGATGAAAAATTGATCGCGCCGATTCGAACCGCCTACGCAACACAGCGGTTGGCGCCGCAAAGCTTCCACTCGGTAGCCGATTTGGCGCTGCGCATTCGGGCGCTCAGTAAACTAGGCCTGGATCAGCAGCTAATGATCTTGCACAAGGAGCTCGAGTTGGAAACCGTTGCCAGCGGATTGTTGCGCCGCGTCGCAGTCGACGACGTCTCGACCTTCGAGTTGCGCTGGCAGTTGCCGAGAGTGTTTGCCGACAGCGAGCGGCCGGAGCTCGCAGCTGCGCTCTATCGCAGCTACTTCGAATCGATTCCCCGGTTGACGCGAAATCACAAATCCTTTCTGGAAGACTATGCCCGATTCTTGATTGAGCGGAAGGATTGGCTGACGGCGGAAAATGTGTTGCGGGCGCTTTTTCACAAATCGCTCGATGGAGATCCGCAGCTGTTGGTCGACCTTGCCTTTGGCCGTGATCTCGACGCTTCGCTTGAAGTTGCGCTGCGAAAGTTTTTTCTCAGCCCTGGAATGCTCATCGAGGTTTCGGAATTGGCGGCTCGACAAAAAGCGTCCAGTGAAGAAACTGGAACGAAAGCTCAAGCCGAGTGACCCAGCTCGGCGAGGGCCAGAGGTGAGCGGCGTGCGCACCGGACCGCCATGAAAATCAGAACGTCACATCATCTTCTCACCAGCCTGCTCGTTCTGAGCATGTTGAGTATGGTGTCGTGCAAAACTCAGCAGACGATCACTCAGAAGAGCAGTCGCTATGTCATCAATACCGGCGACGAGGACAACAGCGATGAAATCGAGGCGCAGTTCGGGACGAGTTACGCCGAAGCTTTTGGCGAAGAATCCGACGGCAGTGGTGCCAAACGCAGTAAATTGGAGAGCAAAATGTTCTCCGGCGCCGGTGACAGCGATCTAACGTCGGAGGAGTTCCGCGGTGTCAAAGACTTCGGTGAGAGCAAAGAATTTCGAACTCCGGAGTATCTGAAGCGCCACGAGTTGAGCACGCCGGACGCGAACGAGGCCGGCAAAAAATCCCGCGACGGGCGGTCGGTGTTTCGGGAGAGTGACCGAAACTTTCGAGGAGCCGACGAGTTGACGTTCTGGCAGAAACTGAATCCCTTTCGCCGTCGTGCCACTCCGGCTCGCGAGGCGGATAAGATGTTTCAGAGGAAGGATTACAAGCGTGGCAACCAAGCGGTCAGCAGTTCGCTAGTTCCCGTGCCGTTGGGCAGCTTCGGTGATGGTATCGGCGACTATCGTGACAATTCGATGTCGATGGATGACGTCAAGCGTCTGGTCAGTCCTGAGACCTACAAGAAACGATGAGGCGTTCCCTGGCGGCAATGCTCAACACTTTCATGCCTGCTTTCGCTTTCGGAATAGTGGCAAACGGGCTAACAGTTTCGATTTCCTGATGTCTTCACCTCTCTACCTCAGTGTCACATCCGCTTTCGATTCCGAAGGCTGGGCCCATGCTCCCGTCGAAGGTCGCGACGGCGAAGTGCTGCGCGCTGCCTTCGAAGCCCAACACACCCGGGTCGAATTGCATGTGCAGGTATTTGATGAGATTCGTGCGGTATCGGTGGTTGCCGAATCTAAGTTGCTGACCGACAACCCGGCGCTGCGCGAACGCATCGCTGAACTCGCGATGCGCACCAACGAGGGACTCACAGTGGGCGGGTTTGAGATGCAATGGGACCGTGGACTGCTGATGTTTCGTTTAACTAATTTGTTTGCCGAGGAGCGGGCCGACGCAAAAATTGTAACTGGAATGATTCATGCCGCCATCGCTGAGATGGATCGCATCGCTCCCGCGCTGGCGACCTTGCACCGGGCTGAAGGCGGTGGGCTGGCGGCGATCGATGTCAGGGATCTTTTGCAGCGCGAAGATTGGCTGCCGGTAGTCGGCGAAGGATGAATCGATAAAAACACCTGTCCGATTGCTGCTCATGTCCGACCGTCCCGAGCGAATCTATGTAGTCAAAGACGGCGAGCGCATTGGCCCCTACAATGTCGACGAGCTACTGGAGCGCGTCGACCGGGGCGAAATTCTCTATGAAGATTTCTGTCTTCGTCAGGGCGACTCACAGCACGTTCCCGTGCGGGAGGTGCTCGATTGGGATGACGCTGATTGGCGGGCAGCCGGTTGGCAAGCGGAAGAGGAAGCCGAAGATATAGAGGAGGACGAAGACGATGAAAGGGAAGAACCTGAGTCGTGGCCCGAGCCGGGACCTCGAGCGACGGCCGCGTCAGGCCGGCCTGACATCAACGACCCGTCGTCGCGGCTTTACGTTGGACATCCATCGCTGCTGAGCTTTCCCAAGAGTCTACTGCTGGCGGTTTTCGGCCTCGGCGTGGGATTGTTGCTTTGGGATCGCAACGGCTGGTTTCTCTTTGGAGGACTGGTCCTCGCTCTGCTGGTGTTTGCTTACATCCTGTTCGAACGATCAATGCGCCAGTATTTGATCACTCCGAAACGGGTCGAAATCGTGTACGGATTCATTGCCAAAAATTCCAATGAAGTGCGCATTGATGACATCCGCGCGATCAATGTGAAGAAGCCGGGATTCATCGGCCTTCTCGGCATCGGCAGCGTCGAATTTGCCTCGGCTGGCGGCGACGAAATCGAGGTTGTTTTTACCCAGGTCAGTCGACCCGATGCGATCAAGGATCTAGTCAGGCGTTTGCAGGATCGGGAGTGACCGAGGCTACGGCAACTTATTGCTGAGCAATTTTCCCACTGCATCCATCAGCACCTTCTCGACGCCGGGCGCAACACGTGACGCGCGATCACTGGTTTCGTAACCTCCCTGGCTGTAGGCGATTTCAGTACCGATGTAACCCGGGGCGTAGTCACCGTAGGCGGCCATGGCGATGAACTGATCCGGACGCAATTTTTGCGCGTTCAGCTGATATTCGACGAAGAGCTCGCCGGGCATGTGCAGAATGCGTGCGTCGTTCAGCGTTAAACAACTGATCGGAATGGTGTCACCGCTTTTGCATCGGAGTAGCCATGTGAGTTTTTTGGCGGCCATGTAACGATCGCTTGGGGTGGCAACGCGATTATTGATGATGGCTTCAAGGGCAACCTCGTCGAGATGTTCGGCGACGGGCAGAGCAACGGGCTCGACCTCCCAGCTAATGTCAGCTGCGGCGAGCGGTGATTTTCGAGTCGCGTCCCAGGCTCGCTTCATCCCAACGGCGACTTTGTCGGCGAGGACTTGGCGATTCTCCACCGAGCCGTCGTTCCATTTGCCCGCGCCGATATTTCCTCCGGCACCATTAAAATGAATGTGCGGCACACCGGTTTCATCCTGGCGGGCGTTGCGGGCGAGGCCGGGGAAATCCGGACTGGCCATACCGGTCCGATAGTAACTTTGCGGATGGGTGGCGTAGTAGGTCAGCGCGACGATGGCTTTTTCACCATTCCAGAATGTAATCATTTTCAGCTGCGGATCGATGGTGCCGACGGGTAAGGCGCGAATCTCGGGATTTTTGGTGGCGGTGTAGCGCGTGACTTGAACTTTACCGTCCGGGCCGAGTATACGCCGGTTGGAAGCGACTTTTTCGACCAGACCTTCACCTACGCCAATCTGAGTGACGATTTGGGCGTCAGCGACGGCCTTTTTCGCAGCAGCGCCAGCATCGCTGGCGACCTTGCGGGCAAAAACTGGATCGAACCCACCGCCGCTGGCTCCGGCTTTGGCGATCAACTCTTCGGCGTCGAAATCGCAGCGCGGAGAGTCATGCTGATGCAGGGTGTGGATGACGACGCGATCGGGAGTGGTTGCGATCGCAGCGGCGATCGTTTCTTTGAAAACGGTCTGGCCACCGTTGCTAATGCCGATCCAATCGACGGCGCAGAGCACGATCGGTGTCTGGTCGCCGGGGACGAGGACGATACCGCGACAGCTCAAAGGCGTCTGAATTCCCTTGGTTGGATCGTAGGCCATCGGGCTGCCGATCGGCGGCGATGCATCGACGGCGAAGGTGCCGACGCGAACAATTGTCGGACCTGATTTCTCCTGTGCGTTCGTGGGGAAAAGTGGCCAGGCGAGTAGCGCGCACAGGCTCAGGAGAAAAGTCCGGTTCTTCATGTCGGTAGTGAGCGTGCGGGATCGCTGGCGTTCAGACAATGGCGGGGACGCGCCGCGAATAGGGATTCTCCCGGCGGCGGTTTCCCGATTGAATGGCTGTCATGCGAACGCTGAAACTGTGTGTGTTGTTGTGTGTGGTTTTGCCATCGGTTTGCCGATCGGCGGATTCGCAAGCGCTGTCCGACTTCGTTCGGGTCGTGGTTGCCGACGATGCTTTAGCGATTGAAAAAGAGGCTGCAAAGGAGCTGGCGAATTACGTGGGCAAGATCGCGGGGACGGAATTGGAGACGATGTCAGTCGCGCAATTCGCATTGGCAAAGGTCGCCGGGAAGAGTTTTTTCGTCGGTGACAAGGCGGCTGCGTTTGCGCTTGGGAAGGAAGTGGGGCCCTGGAAGATGGAGGAACATTTACTGAAAACGGTGCCGGATGGATTGGTGCTCGCCGGCGATGATGCAGCGGGCAGTCCGTGGTCGGTGAACGTGGCTGCGGGTACATTGCTGGCGGTCTACACTTTGCTCGAAGATCACCTGGGCGTTCACTGGTTTTGGCCGGGTGAGTTCGGTGAATCAGTGCCGAAAAATGCGAAAGCAAAAATTCCCGAACTCGATGTCCGTAAGACGCCCGACTTCGAGATTCGGTCAGTGGGGCTTGGTTATCCGAGCTCTTATCATACCAAGGAATTTAACGATGAAAGTCGTAAATGGGCGCGGCGCAATCGCTTGGCATGGGTGCGTTCAGCGGTGTTCGGTCACGCATGGTTCGACGCCTTCAATTTGCGTAATGACGAATCGTTTAAGGCTCATCCGGAGTGGTTTGCATTGGTCAATGGTAAGCGTAAGCCGCCGCAAATGTGCACGACGAACCCCGAAGTAATCGAGCGCATGGTCGAGCACGTGCTTGAGGGCAAGCAACAGATCATGCACATTTCGCCGAGTGACGGTGGTGGCTTTTGTCAGTGCGACAACTGCACCGCGCTCGATGTGAAAGGTGTGCTCAGTTACGACGGCAAAACGACGCAGCTGAGCGATCGAATTTTCACCTACGCCAACGAGATTGCACGGAGGGTGGGGGAGAAGGATCCTGACAAGGCTTGCGGCATGTTTGCCTATACCTTTTACAATAAGCCGCCGCTGAAGATCGAAAAGCTGGAGCCGAATTTGTATCTGTCGTTCGTCTACCAGAGCGCGGCGCATCGGGATCCGGAAAATCTGGCCGAGTGGAGAGAAAAGGTCAGCGGCTGGCAAAAGCTCGGTGCCAAGATGGTCGTTCGCGAAGGCTGGGGTAATCACTACTACCACGACATGCATTTCCTTCACTACGACCAGATTATCAGCAATCTGGCGGAAGCGAATGCTCTCGGCTTTGTCGCTGCCTATGGAGAGGGTAGCAAAAATTTTGCGGCGATGGCGCCGAACTACTGGGCACTGACCAAAATGATGTGGGATCCGGCGCGCGACACGGACGGTCTGATGGAAGACTTTTGGCAGGCGGCTTACGGTCCGGTGGCGGCGGAGATGGAGGCATTTTTTGAGAGCTACAATCAGGCGCTGAACGACAACTGGTCGAAGCGCGATCGTCGTCTACCGACCACCGGCATCGCTTACGCAAACGTCATTGGAGCGTGGCGACGACTGATCCCCGAAGCGGCCGTCGCTGAAGCCGAGAAGCATATCGAAGAGGCGGCGGCGAAAGCTCCTGCGGGCGAATACGCCGATAGGGTGCGATTTCACCGCTTCGGTCACGACTACACCAAGCTGATGCTGGAGCTGCTCGAATCGTATCGTCAGCTTGATCTGCTCGGGGTGAAGATCGGCAGCTTCAATACTGCGGAAGCGAAGGCTGCTGCCGCTGAAGTGCCTGCCGATCAGGTGGCACGTGACGGGTTATTGAAACGCGCTTACGAACTCGGCCAGCGCCGAGAAGCAATGCTGCTCAAGCATCGCGACTGGGCCGGCCCGGACGAGGGACTCTACGCCTTCACCAACGATCGTGGTTTGCGTCCGTGGCACGAGGCGGTCAAGGCAGCGCTGGGAATAAAAGAGGAGACCGCACTGACCAAGGAGAAGCTGCAGGCGGCGCAGCCGCAGTGACTTGGAAACGCTACGTTAACTTTGAACTATCATGAAACGGCTGACATTTCTTTCCGTGTTAGCAGCGCTTCCTCTAAGCGTTACCAGCGCACAGGATGTTCAACCCGTGACCGAGTTGGCGCCTGTTGTGGCGACGACTCCGGGCGGTGTCGAGTATGGCATCTGGGGAGACTCCGATAAAAAGCCGGCGCCGGTTTTGTTTGTACTGGCCGGCACGATCGAAAGCACGCTTACCAGTGAGTATTTTCGTCAGTGCGGCAATGAGATGGCGGCGAATGGCTACCTGCTGGTCTCGATCGACATTCCGTGTCACGGCAAGCAGAACGCAGGTGGCAAGTTGAGCGGTCTGGGTGGTTGGGCGGAACGGGCGAAGCTGGGGGATGATTTTGTCGCTGAGAGTAACCAGCGCCTTTCCGATGTGCTCGATCACTTGATCAAAACCGGTGTCGCGGATGCCGACAAGGTGGCCGTCTGTGGCACATCGCGCGGCGGCTTTCTGGCCCTGCATTTTGCCGCCCATAATGCACGAGTAAAAAGTGTCGCGGCCTTTGCTCCGGTGACTGACCCAGGCAAACTGAGTGAGTTCGCGGCGGTGGTCGACGAGCCTCTGGTCAAGCAGCTCAGCGTAGAAATGCAGGCCGACAAGCTCGCCGGGCGAGCGGTGTGGATCGTCATCGGCGATCAGGATGATCGCGTCAGCACGCAGTCAGCCATCGACGTCGCGCAGGCGATCACGGCGGCGTCGATCGCAAAAAAGGTCGACAGTAAAGTCGACCTTCATGTTATCGCCGAGCCCAGGGGGCACCGAACCCCACCCGGTTCCGCCGATCTGGCGGCCGGGTGGATGTTGCGGATGATGGCGGAGTAAAAATGCAGGGTTTCGTTACCCTGCATTCAGCTTACTTCTTGGCCTTTTTGTCGGCGTCGGTCCATTTTTCGTCGAACTTGTCGAGCGGCCACAATTCGTAGCGGCGGACAAATGCTTCAGCAGCTTCGGTCTGCAGGCAGACGTAGCCTTCGGTAGGATTGGCTTCGGTGCCAGCGTTGACTTTTACACCGTTGAGAAAAATGTCGATGTTGCCGCCCTTGCAGATGACTTCCATGCGGTTCCATTCACCGGGAATGTTTTCGACTTCTTTTTCGCCGCGGAAGCCGAGTTTATCTTCCCAATCGGGATCACGGTTCAGCCAGTTAACTCGACCGCCTTTGACGACGTGTTTTTCAGCGCCGGGTTTCCAGATTTTTTCGCCATCGCGATCGAGGACGTATTCGCAGGTCAGGCTGGTCGGATAGGGCACACCGTTTTCGTCTTTTGGAGAGAGAACGAGAATGTCGCCGGAGCCGCCTTCGATGAGTTGCGATTCGATCGAGGCAATCCAGGTGCCGCCGTGGGCGCCGTCTTTACCGTAGCCGTGAACGAGGATGCCGCAGTCGCGAGTGCGATCAACGCGCGTGCCCCAGGTCTTTTCGCCCCAAGTGTATTCGAGCACCAGATGGTAATCGCGATACTTTTTGTTGGTGCGGATGTAGCCCCAGCCGCGACCACTGATTTTTAAAATGCCGTCATCACCGATCTTCCAGATGTCTTTTGGATCATCCATCGGTTTGCTGTTCGGATTGAGATTGGTGGTAAAATCTTTGAATTCCGGGTCGGCGAGCAAGTCGACGGTTTCCTTTGGAGTAACGGCTTTGGAGTCGTCCGCCTGGACGGCAGTAGTCGCGAAACCAAGGGTAAGCGCGGCCATCGTCAGGCAGCGGGCGGAAGTGCGGAGGGCAGGTAGTTTAATCATGACAGCTGGATTGTGCCCTCACGTTGCCGAAAGAAAAGCCTGAATGCATGGCGCAATGAATGCAAAGATAGGAGCGGCAATCTCAGCTGGATACGATTCAATGAACTCATGGATCGCCGCGCTTTGCTCAAGACCAGTCTGCCCGTTGCGGCTGCTGGCACCTCATTTACAACGGCCGCCGCAGCTGCGGCTACTTCTGAGGCAGATTCGAATCTGAATCCCGTCTCGGCCTTGACCGAAGGCCTCAACCCGGAGATCCAGAAGTATCGGGACGCCGCGCTGGCGGTGCTCAAGCCATCGGCAGCAGAACTCGAGCGCGGGCTCGAATTGCACGCCAACTCTATTGTGTTCGACAGCTACGGGTTTTCGCCGCGCTCGGCGATCGATGGCGAGGCGCTGAAGCAGGCGGCGATGGCGGGTGCCTCCGACATGGAGCTGAAGGATATGCGCGAATCGATGATGATGACTCGATGCGCCACCGATGCAGGTGAACGAGCCGAGTTTGAAGCGGCGTGGAAAGCGTCCGGCGTGACCTGCATTTTTCAGAATGCCGGCGAGGAGGGGCAAGCGCCACTGACACTCATCAAGCGTCTAGCGAACTTCACTTTCACCACAGACATGCTGCGCGATTTTTTGTCGAAGGCCGTGACACCCGATGATATCGAGGCGGCAAAAGCGGCGGGCAAGCGTTGCCTTTACCTGACGGGTAATGGCGTCCCGTTGACTCAGCAGTGGGAATCGATCCCGGACGAATTGCGCTATTTGAAGGTGTTCTACCATCTGGGCATTCGCATGATGCACCTGACCTATCAGCGCCGAAATATGATCGGTGACGGTTGCGCCGAAGAAGCCAATGCCGGGCTGAGCGATTTCGGCAGGGCCGTGGTCAAGGAGATGAATCGCGTCGGCGTCATCCCCGATTGTGCTCACTCAGGATGGCAGACCAGCCTTGAGGCGGCGCAAATTTCCGAGAAACCATGCGTTGCCAGTCACTCAGTGGTCGGGGCGATTTACCCGCACATTCGCAGCAAGCCGGACGAGGTGATCAAGGCGATTGCCGACAGCGGCGGCTACATAGGCATCTGCTGCATTTCGCGTTTCCTGCGCGGCAGTGGCGACCTCAGTGCCTTGCTCGATCACGTCGACTACGTGGTGAAAAAATTCGGCGTTGATCACGTCGCTATCGGCACCGATATCGCCTACACCTCGCGCAATTTTCTGGAGGAGCAGAAAAATGCGGCTGTCGCCAGTTTGCGCGGACGTCAGCACACGCCGTTCCGCAGTTTGTGGCCGAAGGATGACTTCAAGACTACCGCCGAGATGACTCACAGTCTCGCCTGGACCAACTGGCCGCTCTACACCGTCGGCCTCGTGCAGCGCGGCTATTCCGATGACGACATCCGTAAAATCATCGGCGGCAATGTTATGCGGGTGGCGCGCGAGACGATGATTGATCAGGTTGCTGAGATCTAGGAGCCTGCGGCGCGGGCTCTCGAACGCGTAACAGATCCTCCGTGGATGAAAACCTTCTCCCGTGGTAGCCTCCCCGGCTCACCATTATGAAGATTTTCGCCTGCCTGCTTTTTTTCCTAACTACCGTCGTCACGCCCGCCCTGGCCGCTGACGAGCTTCCGGTTCTGTTCAAAGAGGACTTCAAGCGGGGTTTTTCCGCGTGGAAAACCACTGACCCGAACGCCTGGCGGGTCCGCGAACTCGACGGCAGCAGCAACCGCGTGCTCGAACTTTTCGGCAAATCGAAATACGAGCCTCCGCATCGCAGCCCATTCAACATGGCGGTGATGAAATATCACACGGTTGGCGACTTCGTGCTGACCGCAAAAGTCCAAGCGACTAAGGAAAGTTACGGTCATCGCGACATGTGCCTGTTCTTCGGTTATCAGGACCCGGCGCATTTCTATTACGTGCATCTCGGCCAGAAGATGGACGATCATGCCAATCAGATTTTTATCGTCAATGATGCGCCGCGCATCAAAGTCTCGGAAAAAACCACCGATGGCACGCCGTGGAAAGATGGTACCTGGCACGACGTGAAGATCGTCCGTGAAGTGGCGAGCGGTTTGATCGAAGTCTATTTCGACGACATGAAAACGCCGGTCATGTCGGCGCACGACAAAACTTTCGACTGGGGGAAAATCGGACTCGGCTCCTTCGACGACACAGGCCTATGGGACGACGTCGAACTGCGTGGCGTTGAGGTGAAGGCTAAAGGAGACGCCGCGGTAGCTGATCCTAAATCCCTGAAATATGACAAGTGGACCGCCGACTATCAGATCCACAACGCCATCGCACTCAGCTTCGACGAGCAGGGGCGCGCCTATGTCACCGGTGCGCGTCGTCGCAAGGCGCAGGATTTAGCGATCAGCGATCGCAGCGACTGGATGATCGATGACTTGAAGCTGCGTTCGATTGAGGACAAGCGTGCATTGATTCACCGTCGGCTGAGCCCTGAAACCGGCACGACCGAAGATGCCAAGAATTGGACTGCCGATTACAACGAAGACGGTTCGCACGACTGGCGCGACCTGATGGTGTTGAGTGACACGATTTATCGAATCGAAGACACCACTGGCGACGGCAAAGCCGACAAAAAGATCGCTTACGCCAGCGATGTGAAAACTGAGATCACCGGTAGCATGGCGGGAGTGTTGTATCACGATGGCGACGTCTACGCGACCGCCTCGCCGGAGCTCATGAAATTTCGCGACACCGACGGCGACGGCGTTTCCGACAAACGCGAATCGATCGCTCACGGCTTCGGCGTTCACATTGCCTACGCCGGCCATTACATGCACGGACTCAACGTCGGCCCGGACGCTCGCATTTACTGGAGCATTGGCGATAAAGGCATCAACGTCGTGTCGAAGGAAGGCGTCCGTTACGAGTACCCTAACGAAGGGGTGATGATGCGTTGTGAGCCTGACGGCTCAAATTTCGAAGTGTTCGCCCGCGGTCAGCGCAACCTTCAGGAGCCGCGGTTCGACGCCTACGGCAACTGGTTCGGCGTCGATAACGACGGCGACAGCGCCGGTGAAATGGAGCGCCTCGTTTACATCGTGCAACACATGGATAGCGGCTGGCGCATTAACTGGCAGTACTTCAAAGGCGACTACAACTTCTGGACCAGCGAAGGAATGTTCAAGCCTTACTTCGATGGTCAGGCCGGTCACATCGTTCCGACCATCGCCAACTACGTCAACGGCCCATCCGGCTTTGCGTGGAATCCTGGCACCGCGCTCAGCCCCGAGTACAAAGACTACTTTTTTATCACGCAGTTTTCGTCCGGCTATCAAAATGCTTTTCAGGTGAAGCCCAAAGGCGCGTCGTTTGCGATGATCAACGACCACGTCATCGGCAACGGTATTCCGCTGGTCGGACTTAACTGGTCTCCTGATGGTGGCCTCTATGGCACCGACTGGGGCGGGGGATACCCGCTCAACGACGAAGGCGGCGTGTGGAGGATCGACGTGCCCGAATATGCTGAATCTAAGGAGCGAAAGGAAACTGCGACACTGATCCGTGAAGGTATGAGTGATCGGGAAGATGCAAAGCTTGTCGTGCTTCTGGACCACGCTGATCAGCGCGTACGTCTCGCGTCGCAGTTCGAAATGGTCAAGCGCGACCAGCAGAAGCTTCTACAAAATACTGCGCTCGACAGCGCACAGCCGCAGATGGCCCGCATTCACGCGCTTTGGGGATGGGCGCAACTTGAGCGTCGCAAGGCTGACCGAAGTGGCGATGCCTTGCTGGCGCTAGCCAAAGACAAAGACGATGAAATGCGCGCGCAATTTGTTCGCACAGTCGGCGATATGGGCACGCTCAAGGGCGAGGCGACTACGAATGCGTTTATCGAGCTGCTCGCCGATTCGAGCGATCGCGTGCGCAGTTTTGCCACGCTTTCGTTGGGCAATTTGAAAACGAAGAAGGCCGTTCCGGCACTGTTGACATTCGCTACCATCCTGGAACGCCAACAGACTTACCTTCGTCACGGCGCCGTGGTGGCGCTCAGTCAGTGCGCGACTGGCGAGGAACTGGCCACATTGAACGCCGACAAAAACGCCTCCGTTCGTCACGTTGCCGTCCTCGCCTTGCGTCGTCAGAAGCACGCAGGTGTAGCCGAGTTCCTTGCCGACACCGAAGAATACATCGCCACCGATGCGGCGCGGGCGATTCACGATGAAGACTCGATCGCCGCCGCCTTGCCCGCCCTGGCTGCCGCTTTGGCAACGACGAGATTCAATGGTGAAGCCTTCATCCGTCGGGCGGTGAACACCAACTTCCGGCTCGGCGATGCACCATCGGCCCAACATCTCGCCAAATACGCGGCTGATAAAAAGCGGCCGATGGCGATGCGCCTCGACGCGCTCGATGCGCTGACCCAGTGGGCCGAACCAGCTGAGATCGATCGTATCGAAGGCAGCTACCGCAAACTGGCAGCTCGTGATTTGAAGCAAACCGGTGCGGGAATCGGAACTGAGGTAGCCGCTCTACTGACGGACAGCGAGACCATTATTCAGGAGGCGGCGATGCGGATGGCGGCGAGCCTGAAGATCAACATCGATAGTGGTGCGCTGCTCACCGTCGTGCTTGGCGATAAGAATCCTACAGCGCTGCGCCGCGAAGCGCTGAATGCCCTCGCTGTGCAGAAATCTGCCAAACTTGGATCAGCCGTCGAGGCAGCGCTCGGTTCGAGTGAGTCTGAGTTGCGTTCGCGCGGCCTGCGATTGCTCGCGGATATCGATCCTGAGGCGGCATCCACTGGCGCTGGAAAAGTGCTTGCCTCAGTCAACGATGCAGCCACGGTCGAAGCCCAACAGGCGCTGGCAACCCTCGCCGTAATCGGTACGCCGACCGCCGATGGCATTCTCACCGAATGGTGCGAAAAGCTCGCTGCCGATAAAGTGCCCGCCGCGCTGCAACTCGACGTCATTACCGCAGGTCAGGCGCGAGCAGAAGCTGTGCCGGCGATCCAGACAGCGCTTGCCGATTTCGAGAAAACCCGGAAGCCGGGCGATCTCGTCTCTAGCTATCGCGAGTGTCTGGAAGGTGGCAACGCAGCTGCGGGTGAAGATTTGTTCATGAATCACATCGCCGCACAGTGCGTGCGTTGCCATAAATACGACGACGGTAAAGGCAGCACGATCGGCCCGAACCTGAAATCGATCGGCGCAAAACAAGAGCCGGTTTACATTTTGGAATCGCTGCTCAATCCCCAGTCGGTGATCGCACCTGGCTACGGCACGATCTCTTTGACGTTGAAAAATGGTGACACCGTTGCTGGTCAGTTTCGCAAAGAGACCGATAAAGAAATCGAAGTTCGCGATGCCGACAACAAGTCGACCATGGTTGCGGTCGATCAGATCGAATCCCGTTCGCCAGTGGTTTCAACAATGCCGCCGATGCTGGCCTTGCTCAAAAAGAACGAGATCCGCGACCTGATGGCTTATCTCAAAACCTTGCGCGCGGAATAGCGAAGAGTCTGGGAAAACGACCGCGAGTTTTCGGTCAGTCCGGAACCGGATCGCGCAGTTCGCGCAAAGCCCTCAACTCTCCCCACGCTTTGCCGTGCATTCGGCGGGCTCCCGTTTTTCGGCGAGGGCCAAAGTGATCCCTGTGACTCTCGAAAACCCGTTCGACGAACCCTTCGCTGCCGATGGCGACGCCGTCGCTAAAATGGCGCACGCGATTGAGCAATTTTTTGTGAAAGGCCAGCCGACCGTTATCTCCCTGGTCATCGATCACCTGCGCAACCTTTTTGGGATCGATTCCCAGCTTCGCTCCCCGCCCGGTCATTGGATTGCCCAATCGCCGTTCGCCCGCGCCGAACAAATGAATCCGATAAGCGGGCCCCACCTCTCGCCAAGTGAGGGGCAGCGTCCCATCACCTTGCCAAGCACGCATTCTACCGTGCATCTTCGCTAGGTTTTGGCGTGCGATTTTCTTTCCCGCGACCGCTTCGCCGTAGCCGCACCACCGATATTCAGCAGGATCGCCCACCAACCCGGCACGTATCGGATTCAAATCGATGTAGGCCGCAATAGTCATCAGAGCGTGCTCGTCACCCTCAACCACAACGCTGCGAAACCGGTCTTCCCATAGCGCTCCGACACGATCGGCGCGTTGATTGTGCCACCGCGAGAACCGCCATTTCAGCTCCTTCAAGAACACCGAAATATCGCCCATGCGCGCCCGATAGCGTCCAAGAATCGCATCAATCCACGGCGATGACAAACGGTCGTCGCCGGCCAACGTTTTCTCATCATCTTGTAGGGAAGCGCCCATCGCTGCAGTCAACGCCCGATCGATTTCGTCCCGCGCCTCGGCCAGCGCCTTGCCATGATAGAGCAAAGGCAATCGCCGCCGCAGCGCATCTATCGTGAGTTCCGCAAGATCCTCTGGATCCGGCACTTCTACCAATAAATGAAAGTGATTCGACATCACACAGTAGGTCAGCACGTTCACGTTCAGAAACGCCTCCAACTTGCGCATCGTCGTCACAAAAAACTCCTTCTCAACATCACCAAAAATGAACTGCCGATCCACAACCCGCGAAATGCAGTGATAGCACCCGCCGTAGTCCATAATGATTCGAGGTCGAGGCATGCCACACTGAATCAGTATTTCCCACACGCGCAACTATTATATGCGTGGCATATCTTTGTATATTGGCCATTCTATGGGGTGGCTTCAGTTTCCTGAATTCCTTGGTGTTTCCGCTATTGGTGGGTTTACGGAGAGAGCTTCCAGCTTCTCGTATCCCCTGCTGCTTCCTCGCTGATCTGCGGGCTGGGTGAGCGTGTTTTGCGGCTGCCGCGGGTTATGCCAGGACCTGCTTGACCACGTTCGCTGGCTCGACGCCGGTGAGGCGTTGGTTGAGGCCGCGGAACTTAAAGGTGAAGCGTTCGTGATCGATGCCGGACAGGTGTAGAATCGTGGCATTGAGATCGCGGATATGAACCGGGTCCTTGACGATGTTGTAGGCGTATTCGTCGGTCTCGCCGTGGTCGTAGCCGGCCTTGACGCCGCCGCCAGCCATCCAGGTAGTGAAGCATCGACCGTGATGATCTCGGCCCGACGAGGGCGCGCCTAGTTCGCCTTGGCTATAGACGGTGCGACCAAATTCACCGCCCCAGACGACGAGGGTATCGTCGAGCATGCCGAGCCGTTTCAGGTCTTTGATCAGAGCAGCCGAGGCTTGGTCGACGTCTTGGCACTGGCGGGGGAGCTGGCTTTTGATCGAAATGTGTTGGTCCCAGCCGCGATGGAACAGTTGGATAAATCGCACGCCGCGCTGAGCCATTCGGCGGGCCATCAGGCAATTGGCGGCGAAGGTTCCGGGGCGACGGGCTTCCTCCCCGTAGAGCTGGAAGGTGGCCTCCGACTCGTCGGAGAAATCGGCGAGCTCGGGCACGGAGGTCTGCATCCGGTAAGCCATTTCGTAAGCTTCGACGCGTGCCAGCGTTTCGGGATCGCCGATGGCTTGAGCCTGTTGGCGATTGAGGTCACCGAGCGTATCGAGCAGTCGACGCCGGGCGTCTCGCGAAACGCCGGGAGGGTTGTTCAAATAGAGCACCGGATTGGCACCGGGGCGCAGCATCACACCCTGGTGACTTGAGGGAAGGTAGCCACTTCCCCAGAGGCGGGAGAACAGCGGCTGGCCGGGATTTTTGCCGGTGCCCTGACTGAGCAGCACCATGTAGGCGGGAAAGCTGTCGTTGGCCCGTCCGAGGCCGTAGCTGAGCCAGGCACCCATCGATCCATGACCCATCTGCTGGGAACCAGTGTTGATAAAAGTAACCGCCGGATCGTGGTTGATCGCTTCGGTATGCATCGAGCGAACGATGGTGATGTCGTCGGCGACGCTTTGGGTATGCGGAAGCAAATTGCCGATCCATGTGCCGTGTTTTCCGCAGCGCTTTCCGCCGAACATGGCGCCGACGACGGGCAGGCCTTTCTGCCGCGACGACATACCGGTCAGTCGTTGACCGTTGCGCACCGAATCGGGCAAGTCGGTGCCGTGATGCTTTTCGAGGAACTCTTTGTTGTCGAACAGGTCGACATGGCTCGGGCCGCCGGATTGAAACAGGTAGATGATGCGTTTCGCTTTCGGCGCGAAATGGGGTAGGCCGGGGAGGCCCTGGCCAGAGCGGTTTGGCACAGCGTCAAGCGGTGCTCCGCCGGTGGTTGCGCCTCGAGCGTCCTGCCCGAGCAGGTTGCCGAGGGCGATGCCACCGAGGCCCGCGGCGGTGTTGCCGAACAGTGAACGGCGAGTCATCAGCTGCGCTCGGCGCAGATGGAATTCGTCTGAAAGTGAAGTGTTCATGGCGAAAATTAGAGACGTGTCAGGGTTTCGCTGAGGTTAAAAAGCAACGCGCTGACCTGCGTCCAGGCGGCGTGTTGGGAAACGTTTATCTCCTCGGCGATCGGGCTCTCGCCGACAGCGACGAGTTTTCCAGCGGCTTCTGGATCGTCGTTGAAGCGTCTGATTTCATCTTCGAAAAACGAAGACAAAGCGTTCAGTTCGCTATCCTTCGCTGGACGGTTGGTGATTCTTTCAAAGGCGATCTGGAGTCGCTCGCGAGATTCGCTACTCGGATTTTCTCGAATCAGCTTTGCGGCAAATACGCGAGCTGCTTCGGCGAACTGCGGGTCATTGAGCGTAACCAGGGATTGCAGCGGTGTGTTAGTGACGCCGCGCTGCATGATGCACATTTCCCGATTCGGTGCGTCGAAAGCGCTCATCGATGGATGCGGACTGGTGCGCTTGACGATTGTGTAAAGACTGCGGCGGTAGAGCTTTTCGCCGTGATCCTGGACGAACACCTGTTTGGTGGCGTTCGAGCTGCCGAAATGACTGACTTCTTTCCAGAGTCCCGCCGGTTGGTAAGGTTCGACACTCGGACCGCCGATACGTGGCACCAGCAGTCCGCTGGTGGCGAGTGCCTGGTCACGGATAAACTCGGCGGGAAGTCGGAAACGCGGACCGCGACCGAGCAGGCGGTTTTTAGGATCGGTCTCGCGCTGTTCGGCGCTGGCAGACGAGTCCTGTCGGTAAGTGGCACTGCTGAGCAGTTGGCGAATCAAGGCCTTTTGATCCCAGCCCTTGGCGACGAATTCAGTCGCTAACCAGTCGAGTAGCTCCGGGTGGCTGGGCCATTCGCCCTGCGATCCGAAGTCTGCCGAAGAGCCGACGATGCCGGTACCAAAAAACATCGTCCAGATGCGATTGACGGCGACCCGGGAGGTTAGCGGGTGTGAAGGCTGGACCAGCCATTGAGCGAGATCCAGGCGATCAGCGTGCTCTGTTTTCGGCAGCGGCGGCAGTGCCTGCGGCGTGTTAGAAGCAACTTCTTCCATCGGTGCATCGTACTGGCCTCGATTGAGAATGTGAGTCTTGCGCGGTTTCTTGGCGACGTTCATAACCATCGTCGGATGGGGCTCTGTCAGGACTTTGAGGCGCTCTTCGAGATTCGCGATACGAACACGCAATGGCTCAAGGTTGTCGGCGGTGTAGCGATACTCGGCCATTACCTGTTGGCGTTCGTCCGCGGTCCATTGGCTGTCCGGTTTGGTCAGCGCTGCGGCGACGGAGTTGTCGAAAATGCTGTCGGTGTCATTGCCGCTGAAAGCATCGATCTTCCAGTGAGAGGGGAGAGCATTCGACTGGCCGAAGAAAAGCATGATGCTGAGGAAGGGCGTTTTTTCGGGATCGACCGATTGATCGAAGGTTATGGTTAAATGCACTTCGGCGTCGCTCTTTGCAGGTTGCCACCAGTGCAGGTTTCGTTCATCGATGATGCCTTCGGGTGGGTGTTCTTCGGTCGATGAACTGGCGGTTACCTGCGCCAAGGTCAGTTGGCGATATATGTCGACCTGCTTGGCGGGAAGTTCGCCGCTCGACACCAGCACGGTTGTCAGTTTCGGTGCACCATCGGTGTGCGGGGTGAGTTTCTTCGGAGCTTCGCCTTCGCCTGCGGGAAAAAATCTGACTCGAATGCCGGCGATCGGTTTGCCTTTAGGCAGCCGGAGCGCGTGGCTGAACGCGTTCAGTCCGGCTGACGGTTCGCTAAGATAAACGCTGCCGTCTTCGCGAAGGTCATACGGGCCAGGACGATTCGGCGACGACACGTCGAGCATTTCCACCGGACGTATAGAGAAATCCGCTCCGCGTGTAGTTTCGCGCTGGCGCTCGGCTTTTAACCATTCGTTAAAGCCGGAGTTGGTGGTCGACAGTTCTTTTTGAGCGGCGGCCAGTTCTGCCTTCAGTTCCGTGAGTTCTCCGTCCGGAATCACTGAGTGGGCATTGATGCTCGGGCCGGCATTGATGCCTGCGTTGCCGTCGTTACCCTGGTCGCCGAGCTCGTTGAAGAAGGCGTAGAATCGGTAGTAATCCTTCTGCGAAATCGGATCGAACTTGTGATCGTGACACTGCGCGCAAGCCATAGTCAGACCGAGAAAGACTTCGCTGGTGGTCTTGACGCGATCGACGGTGTAGTTGGTCAAGTTTTCCTCGGGAATCGTGCCGCCTTCGTGAGTGATCATGTGATTGCGATTGAAGCCGCTGGCGACGCGCTGCGCTTCGGTGGCATTCGGCAGCAAATCGCCGGCGAGTTGTTCGGTGAGGAACTGATCGAACGGCAAATTGTTGTTGTAGGCCTGAATCACCCAGTCGCGCCAGATCCACATGTGGCGACCGCCATCGATCGAGAAGCCGTTGGTGTCTGCGTAGCGCGCCTGATCCATCCAGGGAAGCGCCATGCGTTCGCCGAAGTGAGGCGAGGCCAGCAGGCGGGTGATCGCGTCCTGCCAGGCGGGTTCGCCCCGCTTTTCGTAGTCGGCGACAAAGGCGCGGACGTCGTCGACGCTCGGTGGCAGACCGGTGAGATCGAAGCTTAGCCGACGAATCAACGTGCGCGGATCAGCTTCATTGGAGGGCTGAACATTTTCTTCGGCAAGGCGGGTGAGGATGAAATGATCGATGTCGTTTTTGGCCCTGCCGTCGACGTCGGCTTGCGGAACCTTCGGCTTCACTGGTGTTTGAAATGCCCAGTGGCCTTCGTATTCCGCACCTTGCTCGATCCAACGTTTGATGAGCGTTTTCTGTTCGTCGGTCAGCACCATGTGCGAATCCGGCGGTGGCATCAGGTCATCAGGGTCATCAGTGATGATGCGCTGCCAGCCTTCGCTGTTTTTCAGGTCGCTGGGTACGATTGCCTGGTAGCCACCGAGATCGGCAATCGCTCCATCGGGAGTGTCGAGCCTCAAGTCCGCTTTACGAGAATGCTCGTCGGGACCGTGGCAGTGGAAACAGGTCTCGGAAAGGATCGGTCGAACGTCCCGATTGAACCTCACTGGGCGCTCTGCGGGTGCCGCAGTAGACGCTGTAACGCCACCGAACAACACCAAGGCAACGAGGCGGGAAATTAGGGAATTTTTCAGAAATGCGTTCATGAAAGTTCAGGTCGGCGTGCATCCGTCCGACACCGAATCTACCATGAGCAACCCCGGGCCGAAAGGTCGGAGCGACTGCCGATTTGCGCGAGTGGATCGGCAGTCTACGGGCGGTGCATTCTTCGATGTCGGATGTCGGCTTCGAGGAACTCTTCGATGGCCTGATCGATAGCGAAGCCGAGCTTTTCGTAGAAGGGAACGGTGGCGGTTTGGGCGTGCAGGTAGAGCGGTGCGATACCGCGATTCCCAGCATTCGCGATGACGGCTTTCATGATAGCGAGGCCGACGCCATCGCCACGCCGATTTTCCAGCACCGCGACGCGACCGACTTTGCCGCTGTCTGCGAGGCGGGCGCTGCCGATGGCTTCGCCACTGTCAGTCGCTTCGGCGAGGAAATGTGTTTGTTCGGAGTCGAGGCCGTCGAGTTCCAGGGCCTCGGAAACGTTCTGGCCAATGACGAATACTTCACGGCGAACGGAGATCAGGCGATCCCGGTCGCGATCGCACTGCCATGAGGCGAGGCGGACGGTGAAGGGTTGGGTGGTCATTTTTGGCCTATCCTCCGGGCCACTCGCTGACGCTCGCAGCTACCCCGGCGCTGGCTATTTCAGAACGGTTTCTGAGTAGGACAGCTTGCCGGTGAAGGCGTCGAAGAATTGGAAGATGACCTGCGGGCGGGGGAAGGCGATGAGGCGTTCGCCGTCGCGGTCGACGGGGTTGTTGAAGACGTTGTTGACCTGCACTACGCAGTAGTGCGGGTAGGTGCGGTGAGCGCGCGGGATATCGGCCATGGCGTAGGTCGACCAGTGAATCTCGCAGGGGCGGGGTCCGTACTGGAAAGTGCCGTTGACGGGGCGGTCGCCTTCGTCTTTTTCGGGGGCGTGGTTGATCGAGTTGTGGGGACCGCTGGCGAACTCCCAGACGTTGTCGGTGATGTTGATCGCGAAGCTGTTGTGCAGGTCGCCGGTCAGGACGAAAACCTGTTGGTCGAGGCCGTCCCAGAAATCGATGAGCTTTTCGCGCTCTTCCAGAAAGACGGTCCATGCGTCGTCTTTTTTCACGGTTTCCTGTTTGTCGGCACCTCCGCCACTGCCGATGTGAGGGACCATGAAGTTGACCGAGGAAATGATGAAGATAAAGTCGGACTCGCTGGCCTTGATGCCATCCATGAGCCAGTCGAGTTGCTGTTTGCCGAGCATCGATGCGCCGGGCTTGGTCGGGTTGTCGACGTCGTGCAGGTCGCGGTGCGAGCGGGTATCGAGCAGGAAGAAGTCGCAGTTGGAGACGCTGAATTTTCCGTAGTTGCGGCGTCCGATCGAGTAGTTCGGCTGGCCGTCGGCTTTGGCAGCAGGCTCGATGCGCAGGCGATTCGGGCCGACGACTTTCTTGATGGCGTAGACGGCGGAGTTGGGGTCGCCGGGTTGGGAGTCGAGATCGGCATCGGGAACGCCGGCGGTTTCGGTGCCCCAGTGAACGTGGAGGTTGGCCATCGACTTGAGGTCGAGCTTGGTGAAATCTGCGCTCGGGTCTTCGAGAATATCGCTGTCAGCTTTGAGCTGGGCTTTGCCGAAATGGATGGGCGCGTCGTGTTCGACGGGATTGGCCCAGGCGAGGTAGTCGTACCAGGCTTCGGTGGCGATGTCGCGGAACACGGCGCGGCGGTTGACATAGCCGGTTTCAGCGGTGGCGTAGATGTCGTTGATCAATTCGTGGTCGTCGGCGGTGTAGTAGGTGGGCACGTGGCGATGCCACTCGCTGAGGTTGCGCGCGCGATGCATGTAGGTTTTGTAGTTTTCCCAGACGCCGGTGATGGTCGGTGCGTTGTCGACAGGGGCGGGCAGTTTTAGGGGATCGAGTCCAACCTGGCGGGCCCACAGGTCGGCTGGGAAATCGCGATCTTCTTCGTAGAGCCAGTCGCCGTTGAGGATGGCGAAGTCGATGGTCTCGCGGACGTCGCGGTTGAGGGTGTCGTAGACGGGTAGCGCCGGTCCGACGCTGTTGCCGTTGCCGCTCTGATTGTTGCCGCAGGCGAATTCGAAGCGCAGGTTGAACAGGCCGTCGGGATTGTAATCGGCGTTGCGAACTTGGTCGGCGCTATTGAGCGTGCGAAAGCTGCCGCTGAGCTGGGTATTGTCGAGGCGGTAAAAATATTCGGTGCGCGGCTTAAGTCCGTCGAGGGTGAGCGTGCCGGTGTTGTCGTCGGCGAGTTGGGTGTTGAAGGTGGCGGTTTGGTCGAGGTTTTGCTCATCGGTACCGAACAACAAGCGGACTTCGCCGGGGTAATTGGTGCGCGCCCACAGGGTCATGCTGTCGCTGGCCGGCCGGCCGAGCAGGGGGCCGTGGGTGACGCGGATGCGGGTCGCTTCGCCGTCCTGAGCGGTGAGGTGGCTTACGGCGATGAGAAGGAGGGCGAGCAGGCAGGTGAGAAATTTCATGGCAGGTGAGTTGGCTTGGGCTGAGGGGCGAAAGTTTGCGGAGCGACGGGGGATTTGTCGAACATGGATTTTGTTCGGATTTGGTACTGCGGCTCGTCCACGGGGACAGCCGGGACGGCTGCATCACATTCTCGTCCACTGCTTTACTTGAACAGCGTCTCTAGTTTTTCGCGGTAGGTGGTGGCGTCGTCGTCACCTTCGGCAGGTGCCCAGGTGGCGAAGATTTTGTCGTGCTCGGCGTCGTAGGGGCCGCGTTTGATTTCGAGAATAACGGTGTCGGGTTCGAGGATGACCATGCCGTGCCAGAGCTTGGGTTCGATGTCGAGTAGCGCGGAAGGCGTGCCGGCTTCGAGCTGCCAGTGGTTGACGATATTTCCCTGCTCATCAAAAAGCACGAAGCCGAGGGCACCGCGCAGCACCATCATGGTTTCGATCGCGCCTTCGCGGGGGTGCAGGTGCGGTTGCACGTAGGTGCCGGGCAGCATGAAGTTGAACATGCGTTGCACCAGCGCATCCTGGTTGCGGTGAATCGGCAGGATGATGCGTCGGCGCGGGCTGTTGTGCGCGGCGGCAATTCCCAAACCGAGCAGTTCTTCGCTGAGGTGGAATACGTCGCCGGAAACAGGTGGCAGGGCGGTCGGAGAATCGGGCATGCGCTGAGGGTACTTCGACCGGCGAAGGATGCAAGATTAGGAGCGCGATCGAGGTGGGTTGGGAACTTGTCGGAAGGCAGTTTGGTGGCTTACCGTCTAGAGGTTATGCTGACCTTCCGCGACAAAGGCTTGAGCCGCCGGGGCTTTTTGCGTGTCGGGGGATTGCCGATTGCCGGTATGATGGGTTTGCCGGAGTGGTTGGCGGCGCAGGATGCGACGGCGGGCGGATTCGGCACGGGCAAGTCGGTGGTGTTTTTGTTCATGCAGGGCGGGCCTTCGCAGATTGAGACTTTTGACCCGAAAATGGAAGCGCCGCAAGGCAACCGGAGTGCAACGGGGGAAATCCCGACCTCGATCCCGGGTGTGACCTTTGGATCGACGTTTCCGAAACTGGCCCGGCTGGCGAAGCAGTTGTCGGTGGTGCGTTCGTTTACGACGGGCACCGGCGCGCATGACATCAAGCCAGTGGTCGGAAAAGAGACAGCGGGCGCGACGCTGGGGTCGTTCTACTCTCGTTTTGCCGGTATCAACCGCGAAGACACGGGGCTGCCTAACAATGTCACATTGTATCCACGCGCGGTGGTGCCGGATGCCAATGCGCCAATCAAGAAATTTGGCGATCTCGAGTCGACGGGAACGCTCGGCGGAGCTTATGCACCGTTCGCGATTGGCTCGGGTGGCGAGGCGGAAAGCGGCGGCAGCGCGACCGGCGACATGGAGTTGGTGATGCCGCGCTCGCGTCTCGATGATCGTCGGCATTTACTCGGACAGCTGAATGATCTGCGCCGGACGATGGACAAGGTGGGAGGCATCGGCGACTTGGATCGATTTCAGCAACAGGCTTTCGATGTGGTGTTCGGTGGCGTCAGTGATGCCTTCGATCTGTCACAGGAGGACCCGCGGACGATCGCGCGTTACGACACCGCTGCGCTGTTTGATTCTTCGAAAGTCGACAAGCGTTGGAACAACCACCGCCTCTATTCGGATCACATGAATTCGATCGGCAAGCTGATGCTGATGGCGCGTCGTTTGTGCGAGCGTGGGTGCGGCTTTGTCACGGTCAGCACTGGCTTTGTCTGGGACATGCACGCCGATAATAACAACGCGACGATGCAGGAGGGGCTGGGTTATGTCGGGGCGCCGTTCGATCACGCGGTGTCGGCGTTTATCGAGGACATCTACGAGCGCGGACTGAGCGAAAAGGTCCTGCTTGTCTGTTGCGGCGAGATGGGGCGCAACCCGAAGATGAACTCGAAGGGAGGGCGAGATCACTGGGGGCGGATCGCACCGCTGATGTTTTCCGGCGGCGGACTGAACATGGGCCAGGTGATCGGCGAGTCGACACGCGATGGCGGCGAACCGAGGACTGATCCCTATGGGAACAGCGATTTGATCGCAACGATCATGAACACCTTGCTCGACTTGCCGAAACTGCGAGCCGAAGTCGGCATTCCGCAGGAGATTGCCGATGTGCTTTTCGGCGGGCGGACGATTCGCGGCCTGATGTAGATCTGATTAGATCAGAACGGAATGGTCACCGCGATCGATCCGAACTCGGGATCGTCCTTCTGCGTACGGAACTCCTGAGTGCGGAAAGTGTGCGTATAGGTGAGGTGGGTGCTCCACAGGCGCATACCTAATCCGGCCTCAAGTGAGCCGACAAAGTAATCCTTGGTGACGTTGTGACTGTCTCCGGTAGTATTTCCGTCGAGGAAAATGTCCCACGCCTTGGCCTGCGCGTCAGCGCCACCGAACAAGTAGAGGCTAAAGTTTCCTTTGCGGATTTTGCGGCCTTTGTCGTCGTAGTAGACCTCCTGATTGTAGGCGGTCGGGCTGAGTTTTTGGTCGGCGAAGTTCTCCGGTAAGTTGTAACCAACGCGGACAGCCATGCCGAGGTTGGCAGCGGTCAGGACATTGCCGACAGCGACGCCGTGACGGGGCAGCAAGTCCCACTCTAGGCCGGGGATGACCAAAGCGTCGGTGCGGTAACGACGTTGGGTGTTGAAGAAAATGTTCACTGCCAATTCGTCGTGGAGCTGATTGTCCCATCCCTGTGCCTTGGGAATGTCGCGCCAGTCGTGGACCCAATCCTGGGTCGATTCGGCGTAGGCACTTTCACCGACGACACCGAGCGAAAGTTCGAGCGAGCGAATGGTATTCAGCGTTTTGGCGTGCAGCGACAGTCCGATGGCAGTCCAGCCAGCATATGGTCGGTCGTCAGTGATGAGTTCGCTCACCGAAATGTCGGAGGGGGTGAACATCAATTGCTGCAGCGAGAAACCGTAGTTCATGCGAATGTCGTCGCCGTAACCGAAATTGAACGCCTCACGGAGCGTGCGCGAGATGCGTGGCATTTCCTCTCCAGACAAGTTTCGCGACAGCCAGGAAAGACGAGTGCCATTGGTGTAGTCCTGATCGCTGCCGGCGAAAAGGTCGTTTTCAAAGTAGACCGAGAGATTGCCCTCGGTGGTGCGGTGTTCGGCGGCGACGCGACCGCCGACGGTATCAACGACCTCATCGGTGGATTTCTCCATAGAGTCGACGGTTTCGTCGACCACCTCTTCAACTGCGTCAGGAATGAGCGGGTTGTCTCCGTCCTGCGCGGCTACGTTGAACGGGAAAGCGGCCAGAGCGACTGCCAATACTGGATACAAAGTTTTTGAGTAAACGGGGAATTTCATGGGAAGGGTCGACCTGTTCTGTCGACGGTTACGTTTTTGGAATCACTTGGAATCACGAACGTTGTGCTCCTGAAGCGCTCGATACAGTCGTTCGATCGCTTCATCGATGCTTTCCATCATCATCGATTCTTTGATCTTACTGGCATACATGCCGAAAGCGAAAGGAGAAACTGCCGCGACTTCGACGATTTTCCACTGTGCATTTTGCACTTCTTCGAGGAAGGAAAACGAACGTTCGGCATCGAGAAACGTGTGCGTCGCTTCGCGGTAAGCTTGTTCGAGGAGCGGGTGATCGGGTTCGTGTTCGGATAGCACGCGGAACAGGATTTCGGAACTCCAGCGCAGTTGACGGAGTTGTCGCTGTTTGCCGGGAAGATTGCGTGGCACCATCAGCCCGGTCTGGGCGACGCCGCCGAATTGCCATTTTACCAATTGCGATCCGTCGAGCGCTGTCTGTAAATCGGAAGCGGCATTTTTCGGCTGAAACAGATCGCGCCACGCGTCGGCGGTCGACAGCCCGGCGGCCTGAAAATTTTGCACGCTCATCAAAAAGCCGTAGTCGTCGATGGTTACCAGCGCGTTGCCGCCGACGGCTTCTTTGACTCGATGGCTCAGGATCCGTGACAGTGCGTCATTGGCGCTGCGACCGATGAGGGTGTGAAAGAAAAAGTGCACGCGTTCGTCGCCGGGTTTGGTCGATGGGTCGTCTTCGGGATCGCGGAACACTTCGATGAGCAACTTTTCGGCGGTCGGAATTTCGGAAATGATCAACTGGTTGGTGAAATGGTCGATGATCGCCCGGGCATTGGTGTCGGAAATGCTCCAGCGTTCGATCAACCAGTCCGCGACGTGGTCGGGTTCCTGTTCTTCGATGGTCATGCGCCGATCCATCTCGCTGCGCAATTCAGAAACTTCGCGAGCCAGTCCGGAGCTGAGCGGAATTTTGTGGGCATTCCAGGTTGGCACGCTCGGCATGCGTCCGTCGGCGCGCTCGACGAAGATTTCACCGACGCCAATTTCGACAAACTTCACCGGTCGGCCGGCGAGCACGAACACGTCGCCCATGCGCAGGCCTTTGACGAAGCCTTCCTCGACTGAGCCGAGGCGACGGCGACCGAGTTTTACCGTGACCATGCCGTCAGCGTGGATGGTGCCGACGTTGACCAGGTAATCGCGCTCGACCTTTTTGCTCGGCGTGATGTAAACGCCGTCGCCGCGATCGATGATTTTGCCGAAAGTTTCACTGTACTGTTCGCGCAGTGATTCGCCGCCGCCTTCGAGGTAGCGAATCACGCGTTGGAATTCTTTGCGGGTGAGATTTCGAAACGGCCAGGCTCGGCTCAAAGTGGCAAAGGCATCGTCGGCAGTGATGCCTCCGCCCATAGCCATGCCGACGACGTGTTGAGCAATGACGTCGGTGGCATTTTCCAGAATGCGCACCGGATCGAGATCGCGCTGCTTGGTCATTTCGGCACAGACGACGCACTCGATCAGGTCGTTGATGTTGGTCGCGACCAGAACGCCGTGGGACATCTTGTGAATCGAATGACCGGAGCGGCCGACTCGCTGCAGCGTTCGCGAAATACCCTTCGGAGTCGACACCATGACCACCGTGTCGATGCAGCCGATGTCGATACCGAGTTCGAGGCTGGTTGAGCAAACCACAGCGCGCAGTTCGCCGTCCTTGAGGCGGTCTTCGACCTCGAGACGGACGTCGCGGTCGAGCGATGAGTGGTGTGTTTCGATGCAGCTTTCGAGTTTGGGGAGCGCGAGTTTGAGCCGATGAGAAATGTTCTCGGCACCGCTTCGAGTGTTGGTGAAAATCAGCGTTGCGGTGTTGCGATCGACGATGGCGGCGATATCACGGATCATGCGGCTGGCGGTATAGCCGGCCGGTGGATAAGCTTTGCGGCGCAGCGGAGTCAGCACTTCGACCAGGCTGCGGCGTTCGACTTTTGCCTCTTCGAGATGGCAGGGGCGGTCGACGCCTGTGAGGAAATGTCCGACTTCCTGCATCGGGGCGACGGTAGCGGAAAGCCCGACGCGGCAGAGGTCGCGGTCGGGGCCGATGATTCGCTCCAGTCGCTCGAGCGATACCATCAAATGCGAGCCGCGTTTGTTTTCGGCGAGCGCGTGCAGTTCGTCGACGATGAAATATTCGCAGGTCGAAAAGGCATCAGCGAATACCTTTTGCGGCAGCATGATCGCCAGGCTCTCGGGTGTGGTGATGAGAATGTGCGGTGGACTGCGGCGTTGTTTGGCGCGCTCCGATTGCGGCGTGTCGCCCGTGCGCAGGCCGACGCGAATGACTTCGCTGAGACCGAGCCCTTCGAGCGGTTGGCGGAGATTTTTCTCGATGTCGTAGGCGAGCGCGCGCAGGGGAGAGACGTAGATCGCGCGGATCTGTTTGGCGCGCAGTGAGCCAGCTTCGTGATCACGTGCGAGGTGGTCGATGACGCCGAGGAATCCCGCGAGAGTTTTGCCGCTGCCGGTCGGCGAGGAGAGCAGCACCGATTCGCCTGCGACGATGTGCGGCAG